>DAOUHX010000152.1:0-7558 GCA_034428395.1 Caldilineaceae bacterium | reverse complement strand
GCTGCCGATCGCCGCCTACATGGAATCGTTCGCGGCCGGTTCGAAGAATCTGAGCAAGGGCGCGGTCTACGCCGTGTTGACCTTTCCCGTTCTGGTCGGTCTCGTGCTGCTGCTGAACCACTTTATCTCTTCCAGAGAGGAGACCGAGGCATGACGCTTGGATTGAAATGGGAGCGCCGTCTCAAGGTGTTCGCCGGCGCGATATGGATGATCTTCATCCTCACGTGCGTGCTGTTTCCGACCTATTGGATCACGCTGGCCTCGTTCAAACATCCTAAAGACCTGGCGGTACGCATCCCCATCTTCTGGACCAACGAACCGACGCTGATAAGCTACAGGGGTCTGTTCACGCAGCCCTTTCTCCACTTCGAGAAACTCACGCTCAACAGCCTGACGATCTCGCTCGGCGCGACGTTGCTGTCGGTCGTGATCGCGACTTTTGCCGGCCTCGCGCTGGCGCGGCTGCAGTTTCCCGGCCGGCAGCGCCTCGGCATGGCGGTCTTCTTCGCCTACCTGGTGCCGCCGGCTCTGCTGTTTATCCCCTTGTACGTGATGATGGCGACGTTCAAGCTGGTCGACAGCCGCTTCGGCCTGATCCTGGTCTACTCCAGCTTCACGGTTCCATTCGGCGTCTGGATGCTGCGCGGCTACTTCCAGAACATCCCGGTCGAGCTGGAGGAGTGCGCCATGATCGACGGCTGCACGCGCGTGGGGGCCTGGGTACGCATTGTGCTGCCGCTGGCGTCGCCGGGCATCGCCGCGGCCGCCATCTTCGCGTTCACGCTGGCCTGGAACGAATTCTTCTACGCCTACATCCTGACCGAGACCGCCAAGGCACAGACCATGCCGATCGGGCTCGCCAGCTTCATCCAGCTGGACGTCTACCGCTGGGGCGAGTTGAGCGCGGGCGCGCTGCTGATGGCGATTCCCGCGGTGCTGCTGTATTTCCTCGGGCAGCGGTTTGTGGTCGCCGGCCTCACCGGCGGCGCGGTCAAGGGTTGACGCTTCGAAAACCAACACATCATTTGTGGAATCCCGCCGGAAGCGGCCGCGGGTTCCGTGTCGGAGTAATGCTGCGCAACGGAGGCGGACGGATGATCGGCGGAAGGCCTGGAGTGAAGCTCACTTACGCCGACTACCGGACCACACTGGATGACAGACGCTACGAGCTTCTCGATGGAGAGCTGTTAGAGATTCCCTCGCCCGGTGAAGCGCATCAGAGATTCCAGGCAGAGTTGGGTTTCTGCCTGGGAAGACACATCAGAGAGAGGAAGCTAGGACGCCTCTATTTCTCACTGACCGAAGTCGCCCTGTCCGATGTCGACGTAGTTCAGCCCGATCTGCTCTTCGTGTCCAACGAGCGGATGGACATCATCGTCCCGACTGGCGTGCAAGGTGGACCTGACCACGTCGTCGAAATCCTGTCTCCTGCAACCGCCGAGCGCGATAAGGGCTACAAGCGCGCGCTGTACGCCCGGCACGGCGTCAAGGAGTATTGGCTCGTGAGCACTGACGCCGGCACTATCATCGTCCTGCTTCTTGGGGACAGGGGCTACGACTTGGTCGGCACTTTCGGCGAGGGCGATACACTGGAGTCACCAACGCTGGAAAGTTTCAGCTTGAAGATGGACGAATTGTTTGGAGCTTAATCCCAGCCAACTCGGGGTTCGAAGTTGAAGGCTCCCCTGGATCTACCTTGAAGCACCAATTGCTTAAGTGGAACTGTTCATGAAAATCCTCACAACCGGCGGCAGCGGCACAATCGGCGGGTACGTACTGCGAGAGCTGCTCCAGGCCGGCCATTCGGTCACAAGCTACAGCCGCACTGCGCCACGCGTGGAGGGCGCCGGCTTTATCCAGGGCGACATCATGGACCCCGACAGCCTTGGAAACGCCTGCCAGGGATACGACGCCGTCATTCACCTCGCCGCGGTGCCGGGGCCGGGACGGGCTACGCCCGCGCAGTTGATCAACGTCAACGTTGTCGGTACGGCAAACGTGTTGGAAGCCGCGCTCGAGGCCGGCATCGATAAGGTCGTATTTGCCTCGTCCGGTGCGGCGACCGGCTTCTCCTTTCAGAAACACGAGCTTGTCCCCCACTATCTGCCGCTCGACGAGGAGCACCCCTGCGAGCCGCAGGACGAGTACGGGCTCAGCAAGCTGCTGGCCGAGCTGACGTGCAAACGCTACAGCGATGGGTTCGGCATCCGAACGATCTGTCTGCGCATCAACAACAACTGGTACCTCGAACGCGCGAGCGCCGAAGTGGCGGTCAGCTCCGGCTGGGCGCAGCAGTTCGACGTCGAAGATCTGTGGACGGCCCGCTACCGCAAGACGGTCGAGGAAGCCGAGGGCGACTGGCCGACGCCGGGACCGCCCGCGCCCCACAAGATCCTGTGGGCCTTCACGGACGCGCGCGACGCGGCACAGTCGTTCCGCCTGGCGGTCGAGAACGAAACGATCACACACGAGGTCTTTCTCATCAACGGCGACGACACCTGCTCAAAGGAGCCGACGGCAGAACTGATTGCCCACCACTATCCCAGCGTGCCCCTGAATGCGCCGCTCGAAGGCCATGCCACGGCTTGGTCGCACGAAAAGGCGACCAGGCTGCTGGGTTACCGGCCCAAATACAGCTGGCGCCGGAGCGATTTCCACACCTGGTTGGAGCAACAACAATGACAGAGAGAAAACTGGAGTTCTTCGGCGGGGGCTGGCGCCCGGTCGAGCCCGAGGGCGAAGAAAAGTCGCTCATTATCGACGCCCATTACCATATCTTCCGCCGCTTTGCGACCGGCTCGGGCGAAGCCAGCGCCGCGCTGGCGCGCAAGCTTTGGCAGTACCATCTGCGCGACTTCACCGACTACTGGCGCGTAAGCGACGGCGCGCGCGTAAAGGAGCCGCTGCTCGACTTCCCGTCCGACGACATCAACGAAATGCCCGATGTCAACTTTCGTTTTGGCCGTTACGGCCAGGCCGAAATCACCGTCGACGGTGTCGACTACCTAATGCAGTTCTACCCGCCCAACCTGGAGAACCTGGAGGCCACGCCCGAGCGCATGATCGCCGAGATGGAGATCGCGGGCGTCGACATCGGCGTGCTGCAGAGCGACCACGTTTACGGCGCCAACATCAACGAGTATTACGCCGAGGCCATGCGCCGCTATCCGGGCCGCTTCATCGGGCTGGCGCAGATCCGCGAGACCGAGGGAGGCAGGCCCGCCGAGCTGGAGCGGCTCGAGCAGGCCGTGACTGAGTTCGGTTGCAAAGGGCTTTACTTCAGCGTAGAGCTGTTCGCGCTGCGGGGCTACGTCGATCGCATCGACGATGCAAGCTTCGAGCCTTTATGGGAGCTCGTACGCCGCCTCGATATCCCCATCTTCTGGTACATCGACGCGCGCAAACAGGACCGCATCGCCGGCTTCATGGAACGCGTCAGCGAGTTGACCAACTGGGCGCGGGCCCACCCCGAAATCCCTTCGGTCATCACGCACGGGCTGGTGCCCGCCGCCATTATCCACGAGATCGGCATCCCCGACGAGGTTGTCGATCTGCTCAAACGTCCCAACTTCTACGCCGAAGTCCTGATGCAGGCCAAGTGGCCCGAATACCCCTTCACCGAAGGTCAGGAAATGCTCGAACGGCTATGCGAAGACGTGGGCGTCGAGAAGCTGATGTGGGGCTCCGACATGCCCTACGCCGGCGGCTTCTGGTGCACGTACAAGCAGGCGGTCGACCATATCCGCCTCTACTGCGACTCACTTTCTAAGACCGAAAAGGACCTCATCCTCGGCGGAAACCTTGCTCGCCTCTTCAGTATCGACGGTTAGCCGGCTCACGTCCCCCTGATCTGGTCCAATGACGCGGCTGCCCCGCTGGCGACAAAGCTCAGGTCGGCGCCGATTGCGAGAAGGCGCATCGTCGGCGCGTACTCCTTCACCCAGGCGATGCCGTTCTCGGCCCCGTTTATCACGTCGACCGGAAAGCCGGTCGGGATGCCGTTGGCGTCGCCTGCAGCTACGACGCGCTGGATCGTGGAGATGAACTCCTCGCTCTCCCAGGCGCGGAAAATGTCCATCGAGAGCGTCAGATCATTGGGACCGACGAAGAGGCCGTCGATGCCCGGCAACGCCGCGATCTCCTCGATCACGTCGACCGCGCGGTAGTGCTCGACCTGCACGTAGACGACAGTCTCCTCGTTGGCCGTGCTGTGGTATTCGAGGTCGTTCCAGCCGAAGGAGGGCATGAAAGGGCCGTAGCCGCGCACACCCTCGGGCGGATACTTGACGCCCGCGACCGCCCGCCGCGCGTCTTCGACCGACTCGATCAGCGGCACGACAACCCCGTTGGCGCCATGATCGAGCGCCTGCTTGATCGCGTCGGGCCGGTTGTCCTTGACCCGCACCATCGCCACCGTGGGCGTGTCGCGCACCATCCACAGGATGTAGCGCAGCGACTCGTCGTTGCGCGGCGAGTGCTCCATGTCGACGCTCATCCAGTCGTAGCCGGCGCGCGCGACCGTGCCAGCCACCAGCGGATCGGTTGAAACGCACCACGTGCCGTAGACGGCCTCGCCGCCGTGCAGGCGCTTTTTCAGCTCCGAACTCTTCATTCCCTCAGCTCCTTTGCAGCTGCCAACGCGGTTCGACGTTGGGGTTGACGTAAGATCGGGGCCAGCGCCCCTCTGACAGCGTCACAGCCGTCTCAACCGAAAGACGCCAGCTGTCCTCCAGCGACCGATCAGTGTAGCCGGCGATGTGCGGCGTTAAGACAACGTTGTCCAGGCCAAACAGGGGATTGTCGGCCGCGGCCGGCTCCTGTTCCAGCACGTCCAGTCCGGCCGCCGCGATCCAGCCCTCCTGCAGCGCACGCAGCAGCGCGGCCTCGTCCACGACCGGCCCGCGCGAGGTGTTGATCAGAATCGAGCGCGGCTGCATCAGGCGCAGCTCGCGCTCGCCGATCAGGTGCCGCGTCTCCACCAACAGCGGACAGTGGAGCGAAACGAAGTCCGACTGCGACAGCACATCCTCCATTGACGCCTTCTGCACACCGTGTTCAGCCATCACCTCCGCGCTCACGTAAGGGTCATGGGCCAGCACGTTCATCTCGTAGCCGCTGAGCTTGCGGTTCACCAAGCGGGCGATATGGCCGAATCCGATCAGCCCCAGGGTCTGGCCCTGCAGGTGCCAGCTGGGGTAGCCGGCCTCCCGGTCCCAGATTCCCTTGCGTACCAGGCGGTCCTGGAGTCCGATCTGGCGCACGACCCCCAATAGAAGCCCGATCGTATGATCGGAGACGCCGTCGTTGAAGGCTTCCGGCGTGTTGGCTACGACGATGCCGCGTTCGGTGGCGGCCTCGATCGGAATGTTGTCGGTCCCGCTGCCGGTCCGTATGATCGCGCCGCAGCGGGCCAGGTCGGCGATGTTTTCAGCCGTCACAATAGGGCTGCCGCCGCAGACCCAGACCACGTCGGCGTCACCCGCGCACGCAGCCAGTTGCGCCCGCGTCTCGCACTCCTCAAAGACAAACTCGATGTCGTGCTCGGCCATCGTCTCGGTGACCCACGACGGCAACTCCTCCGCATCCAGATGGACCATGGCAACTTTGAATCCCGCCATCTTGCCTCCAATTCATTGTGTCGATGATCTGTCGATGATCTGTCCGTGCTTTGCCGCCGCGGATGGCTGCCGAACGGCGGCTTAGCGCACAATACGCACATTATGGCGTTCGATTGGACCGAGTCCACGCCAAACGTGTATCCGGTAGCTTCTATCGCACCAGCTCGGTGACCAGGTCGCCTGGCGGGAGGCCCTGCGCGATGCGGTCGACGTTGGCGGCCGCGGCCTGCATGCGGCGCCGAGGCGTGCCGGGCGTGTAGCCGGAGGAGTGGGGCGTGAGAACGACGTTGTCCAGCTGCTGGAGCGGGTGGTCGGGCGGCAGGGGTTCCTGGGCGAAGGCGTCGATGCCGGCCCCCTTGATCTGCCTCTGCTGCAATGCTTCGACCAGCGCCTCCTCGTCGACCAACTCGCCGCGCGCTACGTTGACCAGGACCGCCGACTCTTTCATGAGACCGAACACTCGCCGGTCGATCAGGTGACGCGTCTCCGAGTTCAGGTGCAGGTGGAGCGAGAGGTAGTCGGCCTCGGCGACGACCCGGTCCATCTGGTCCGGTGTGCCCAGGAACTCGACGTGGAATTCGTCAAGCTCCGCTTGCGAGAAGGCGACAACGTCGGTTGCCATGATGCGCATGCCGAGCGGCCTGGCGCGCCGGGCCAGCTCGCGCGCGCTGGCGCCGAAGCCGATCAACCCCAACACCTGCCCCTTCATCTCGTCGCAGAGGATCCGCTCCCAGCTGTCGGCCCGGTTCACGTTGAGATTCTTGGCAAAGTAAAGGATTATCGTCAACGCGTGTTCCGCCAGGGGGACCGCGCTCAGCGGGCCGGGCGAGTTCGCCAGCGCCATCCCGTTCTCCAAGAAGTAGGCGACGTCGATATGGTCGGTGCCGTTGGTAGTGACGTGCCAGAGCTTGACGCCGGCGGCCAGCGACATGTCGATTAAGGCGGGTGTGCCGACCGCTCCGCCCGGGTCGATTACAACCTCGACTCCTTCGAACTGCTCCGCCGCCGACTTGTCGGGGTCGAATATCTCGACCTGGTAGCGTTCGTCGATGGCGTCGGCGAAGTAGGGATAGGCGCGGTCCAAGCCGCTCGCCGCGCGCAGATAGAGTACTTTCATGGCATCTGTTTTCCCGTTGGTTGGATGGGGTGGAGCCGCCTACGCCAGGCCCAGTTCAAGCCACTTGGCCGACATGCGGCGGACGCGAGGATTCTCGCTGTAAAGAAACCTGTCGGTGAAGACGCGCTGCGGCTGGCTGAACTGATACCCCTCGATCGCTTCCAGCACGACGCCGTGATTCCATTTCAGCATCTCGATGTCGGCGTCGGTCTTCGGTTCCGGGACGAAGTTCACAGCCATATGACGGCGACCGCGCCGGCCGCCGAAGGAGGCATGCCAGACGTTCATGTCCATGAAGCAGACGTCGCCGGGCTGCGACTCGAAGGGAAAGCAGGGGATCTCTTCGCCGGGCAGCGAGAACTGCGTCATCGGCTTCAGCGCCTCGTGCAGCGGCAGCTGGTGCGAGCCGGGAATCAGGCGCAGGCACCCCGTCTCCGCGGTCAGGCTGTCCAGGTAGAGTGAGACCTTCATCGGCCGGCAGTCCAGCCGCGTGCCGTCGGGGTGCCACTCCGTATCTTCCACGTAGAGCTGCCCTTCCGAGCAGAGCCAGAGGAAACCGTCGCCAAGTAGCGTTTCAACCGTGCCATAGATACGGTCGTCGGCCACCATATCGGTCAGGAGCGGGCTCAGCTCGGCGATGCTATAGAGGGACTGGCGCTTTTCGCCGTCGAATGGCTGCCCCTGCCTGTCCGACGTCATCAAGCGGTCGAACTCGCGCACAATGGCATCGGACTCCTGCCGGTTGAACGCTTGTCGCACCACCAGATAGCCAAAGGCCTGAAAAAAGGCGATTTGCTCATCCGTAATCATTGCAGACCCCCGT
>DAOUHX010000151.1:0-4428 GCA_034428395.1 Caldilineaceae bacterium | reverse complement strand
CACGGTCCAATTCTTCGAGTTTTCCTCGTCGTTCAACGATCTCCCTGCGCATTGTCGACTCTATTCCTGACTCTACATTTCACTGTTTGAGCGCAATTCTAACATAGCTGTTGCCTTCCGAACGACCGTATTCCATCTATCACATCTGTCCTCTGGCCGTTATTGCGTTTCTACCGTAAGCGAGCGCAGCCTCTCCTCATCCCAGACTGCACCCCATCCGGGGCCGTCGGGCGGCGCGATGCGACCGTCTTCGATGATCGGCGCGTTGAGCAGCCCCCACTCCTCACCTTCCGCGCGCAGACGCCGCGGATCGGCCGGGCCGAGAAGCTCGTAATAGTCGGTATTGTCGACGCAGCAGCCCACGTGGGCGTGCACCAGCCCGTAGAGGCCGCCCGGGCCGTTGAACTCCACGTTCGTGCCGTGCAGCTCAGCAAAATGGGCCAGCTTCAGCACCTGCGTCAGGCCGAATGTCGCCCGCGCCCGCAGCCGGTCGGTCGCGCCCTGGATCAGCCACTGCGCGGTCAGGTCGATGTCGTGCATCAGCCGCTCGGTCGCCATCACCGGGATCCTCAGCGTGCTGCAGAGCTCCTGGTACAGGTTCATCTTCTGCTCGTGCATCGGCTCTTCCAGCCAGATGTAGTCCAGATCCTCCATCGCCAGGCCAACTTCGATCGCCTCGCGCAAATCGTAGGAGCAGACCGGGTCGTTGAGCAGCTCGTAATCGTCGCCGACCGCCTTACGCACCTCGGTCAACAGCGGGATGTCCGCCTTGCCGCCCTTGTATGTGTGCAGTTTGTAGGCTTTGACGCCAAAGCTGCGACCACCTTCGATATGGTCCAGGTAGCCCTTCAGATCCATGTCCCCAGCAGTAAGATAGATCGGCAGCGAATCACGTACGCGGCCAATCAGCGTGTAGACCGGCAATCCCGCCGTCTTGCCGGCGATGTCCCACAGGCAGTTGTCGAACTCGCCGAACCAGCCCGGCTCCTGGTAGACCCAGCGCGTGCCCTTTTGGAGCATCTGGTATAGCCGCTCGCGTGCGAACGGACTCTCACCGATCACGTGCGTCTTCAGGATCTCCAACTGGTAGCCGTTGATCGACGTTGGCGCGATGCGGCCGGTGACGCCTTCGTCGGTCTCCACTTCCAGCATGTGAGAGTACATCGGCTCGCTTGTCGGGATGCCCGTGTGCGTGTACTGGATCCGCCGCAACCCTGGCACCTGCACGAGCCGGTGGTGGCTCTGCCTGAGGGTGGGATGCTTCAGCGTGCGTAATTTGACATCCGTGATTTTCATGATGAGTACCTACCCGGTAATGAGAAAGATGACGCTTGAAGGTACATATCCATTCTTCGCCGAATTCTCTAAGGAAATCTGTGACACGGGTCGATGGCAGTCAAAAACAGTTTTCAACAATGAGTGCCTCTCACGCCGGCACCCGTCTCCCCCGCGCCACCCACGCCGTCCACAGCATCATCGGCACCACGCTCAGTGCCGCCATAGTCCAAATGATCGACGAAACGCTCAGGCTCGTGTCCAGCGCGGCGCCGATTACACTCGACGAAAGCGCGCTGCCAAGGTAGAAAAACATGTAGTCGCTGGCAAAGACCCGGCCGCGCACTTCGTCGGGCGCCATCTGCAGCAGTAGATGCGTGGAAAAGACCCAGATAACCCCGCTGCCGAGCGCACGCACCAGCGAGCCCAGCAGGACCGTCGGCAGGCTGAGGAGAGGGGCAGTTATCGCCACGCCCGCAATCGCGACCACGTAGGCGATCGCGATCGCCTTTTTCAGGGACGCCGGATCGTCGCCAGTGAAGCGACGGGCCAAAATCGGGCCGATGCCCGAGCCGACGCCGGTCAAGGCGAACATCATCCCCATGCTGATGCCGCCGCCTTCGCCGATCGTGAAGAATCGCTGGGCGATCGCCACCTGGATTACTTGAAATGCGGTAGCCAGGAATAACGCGAGCATCGCCTTTTGCAGGGCGGCTACCAGAATGTCCGGGTTTGCGCCCAAAAAACGCAGCCCGTAGATGTACTCGCGCACGGCCGCGCCGACCGTCTTCTCCCCCATTTCGGAGGCGGGCCTCTTCGGTACGCGAATCTGGGCGAGCAGCGCGGCCGAAAGCAGGAATGTGAAGGCGTCGAGCACGAACGCGGGATACATGCCGAACGTGCCTGAGAATAGCCCGCCCAGCGCCGCGCCCAGCGCCAGCATAACCGACCAGGTGGCCGAACTGACCGCATTGGCCGCGCCCAGTTGCTCCGGCCCGGCCACGTCGGGCAGAATTGAGGTATGCGCCGGGTCGAAAAATCCGCTCAACGCCATTTGCAGCGCTATCAGCGCGTACAACAGCCAGATATCACCGGCATCGCGCACGAACAGGAAACAGAGGACCGATGCCGCCCGCAGCAGGTCGGCCGTAATCAGGATCCGTTTGCGGCTGTAGCGGTCGGCGACCACGCCGGCAATTGGGTTGACCACAAACGGCGCCAGCATGCGTACGACGAAAACGGAGCCGACCGCCAGCCCCGACTGTGTTAACAGCCCAACCAGCGAAGCCGACGCCACCAGGTTGAACCAGTCGCCCAGCAGACTGACGATCTGCCCGAACCAGAGATACCTGTAGTTGCGGTTTTCCTTGAGAAGAGCGCCGTAACCGAACGCCGGCTGCGCGGTAGGTCTGCGGGTCATTTGGTTGTTGGCCGGTTGCTACTTGTCAGTCGGGGGCGCCTGCTGTTTTTGAACCACATGCCGCACACCATTACTTTCCCATCTTTCTCAGAGCCTGCAGGCAGCGCTCGACCGCCTCCAGGGGCGTGTAGGCGGCGTTCTCGTACTCGACGATGTACCATTCGGTGCCTCCGACCGTTTCGCAAGCGTCGAAGAACGCCGCCCAGTCGGTGTCGTCTTCGCCGATCACCGGGTCGAAGGCTGGGTGCGGATAGTCGTGGTCGCGGCCGTCGAGCAGGCCCTTCATCATTGGCTTTACGTGGACCGTCACCGCCCTGCCGGGGTATTTGCGGATGGTCTCTACCGGCTCGCCGCCGCCGAAGATTGCGTTGCCGGTATCGAACTGCATGATGACCGACGCGTCTGTGTTGCCAAAAAAGGTGTCCCAGGGAGTTTCGCCGTCCAGGGGCGTGAACTCGTGCCAATGGTTGTGATAGCCGGTCCGCATCCCTTCGGGGGCCAGACGTGCGGCAACGCGGTTGGTGAAGTCGGCCAGCTTACGCCAGTCGTCCCGGCTCTGCCGCAGCTCCTCGGGGATACCGGGGATAATCAGCTTGTCGTTGCCCAGCGCATGGTGGAAAGCGATCGTTTCGTCCATCGCGTCGTCCTGCACCAGGTCGAACGGCACATGCCAGCCGCAACAAGCCAGTCCGAGCGCGTCCAGCTGGGCCTTGTAGGCCGCGGCATTGTGCTGAGGCGCGCCTGCGAACTCGACGCCGTTATAGCCCATCTGCGCCACCGCGGCCAGCGTGCCGGGCATATCCGCGTATAACTCGCGGCGGACCGAATAAAGTTGCAGACCTATCGAAGGCATGAGAACGGATTCCTTTCTATATTAATTCCATTGTGAAACAGAGAGTCTCGATTCTCTCGACCTGCAAGATTTGTCCTGTTATTTCTGGCTGCTGGTCCCATCGTTTGCGGGTGTGAATCTGAAATGGCGGTCGGCCAGAGCCCTTGTCCAGAGGGGCTGGGGTCCTCTCGTTTTGGTGTGAAAGGGGGACATATGTCCCCCAAAGTCCCCCAACGTCGTCCAATGTCGCCCCGAAAAAAAAAAAGTTTCTCGTGGGCATGTTTTCTTTAGTTTCGAGTTTTCAGTGTCGAGTTTTCAGTTTTTCGTTTAGCGGCAAAGTCCTTTGCATTGGGGTTGCTCGGTCGCCGGGTGTCCTGACAGATGGCGCCTGCAACAGTCCAGCGATCCACGAAGGACACGAATTCACACGAATGTCCGCGTCAGGTCCGGTCAAGTTGCCATTCCTATTGGCAGTAAGGTCTTTCACGGCGGTCATGGTTCCAGTATAGCGCGTGCGGGTGGCTTTTGCAGGGAATTCAGGAGTTTTGGCCAATTCCTGTCGTTCGTCCCTGGACTCTCACCGGCGTTCTTGCTCAAACGGCGGATGATCAGAAGGGGGCAGGCTGGAATAAAGGGCTTCCCGCCCGCGCGGCCTCGGGGCAGAACCTCTTGGTTTCATTGGGGTTACAGTTTAGTCTGAGTACTTCAATCCTTCATCCCGCCGGTTAACTGCTAGTCCGTTGTATGTCCACGCTCAGACTGCGCACAGCGTCCTCGTCGATTTCCACGCCCAGGCCCGGGCCGGTGGGCACGTCGAGAAAGCCGCCGACCGGGTCGAACGGCTCGGCGATGCCCTCGCGAATCGGGCTGGGCGTGCGGTCGAACTCCATTACCGGCTCCT
>DAOUHX010000150.1:0-5344 GCA_034428395.1 Caldilineaceae bacterium | reverse complement strand
AGCGCCGAGAGCATCCATCTGATGGTAGAGGCCAAGAAACTCGCCTTCGCTGACCGAGAGAGCTATATGGCCGACCCGGAATGGATCGACATTCCCTTGGAAGGAATGCTCTCCAAGTCTTATGCCGCGCAGCAGGCCGAACGTATTGACCCCTGCCACGCGGCGTTCGACGTTGCGGCCGGCGGACCGGAAGCGCATGAAGACACGACCTGTTTCTGTACCGCGGACCGGGCGGGCAATCTGGTCTGTATCCTGCAAAGCATCCAGTCCGGATTCGGCTCAAACCTGATCGCCGGCGACACCGGCATCCTGCTCAACAACCGGATGACCTACTGGCATCTCGAAGAGGGGCACCCCAACTGCCTGATGCCGGGCAAGCGCGTGCGCCACACGATGAATCCTGTCATCGTCACCAAAGACGGCAGGCCGCTGCTGACCTGCGGGACCCCGGGCGCGGACACACAGGTCCAGACCAATCTCCAGCTGTTGACCAACATGCTCGATTTCGGCATGACGCCGCAGGAGGCCGTAGCCGCGCCGCGCTGGCGCAGCCTGCAGAATCCGATGGAGTCCACTATACCCCACGTCTGCTCCAACAACCTCCAGCTGGAAGACCGCTTTCCTGCCTCTGTGCAGGAAGGCCTGGAACAGAGAGGGCATGAACTTGAGATGGTCGGCGATTGGGGCGGCCCGGGCAGCGCGCAGGCGATCATGGTGCATCCCGATTCCGGCGCGCTGATCGGCGGATCGGACCCGCGCCGTGACGGCTACGCCGTCGGCTATTGAGTCATACGATGTGCGGGACACGGACAGGCCTCCTCTTGACTTTGCCGCAAGGCCGACAACGACCATTCAGTTAAGTTTGGAATGATGCGCATGACAAGCCCCAACATCCTCTTCCTGATGACCGACCAGATGCAGGGCCGTGTGCTGGAGCCGGAAAACCCGTGCCAGACACCGCACCTGGACCGGCTGTCGGCCAGGGGCGTGCGCTTCCGCCGTGCCTACACCCCCAATGCGGTCTGCTCGCCCGCGCGCGCCAGCCTGATGACCGGGCTGCTGCCGCATAATCACGGCGTCCTCTTCGTTGTGCATACGGTCGACGACGACCAGGCCGTACTGCGCTCGCAACATCCCCACTGGGCGCAGCGGCTGACGGAGGCCGGCTACAGGACAGGTTACTTTGGCAAGTGGCATGTCGAGCGCTCCAACGAGCTCGGCCGTTTCGGCTGGCAGCAGCAGGACGGGCTCAGCGGGCAGACCGACTGGAGCGCGGCCAACTTTTCTCTGGAGCGCTTTCTCGAAAGCCCGCCCGGTTACGAGCCGAACCGCTTCTATGGCGTATGCGATCTGCCGGCAGCCGCGCGCGGTATGGGAAAAAAGACCGACGCCGCGCTCAACTTTCTCGACACCGCGCTTGGGGAGGGTGCGCCCTGGTGCTGTTTCGTCAGCTTCACGGAACCGCATGACCCCTTCTACTGCCATGAGGATGCGTTCGCGCAGTACGACGTCGAATCGATCCCCCTACCTCCAAACGTAGACAACGATTTGAGCGGCCAGCCGAATCTTTACAAGCGCGCCGCGCAGGTATGGAGCGACTGGACGGAGCGGGAGCATCGCGAGGCGGCGGCTTGCTACTACGCCTCGATCAGCGAGATTGACCAGCAGTTCGGGCGCCTGCTGGAGCGGGTGGAAAGCGCGGGCCAGCTGGAAAACACGATCGTCGTTTTGACGTCCGACCACGGGGATTTTCTCGGCGCGCACGGTCTCTACTGCAAGAACATCGGCGCGTTCGAAGAAGCGTACAATATCCCGCTGGTGGTGGCAGGGCCCGGTGTGGCGGCGTCGGCGGTGAGCGATGCCCGCGTCGGCCTGCAGGACGTGGGCCAGACCCTATTGGAGCTGGCCGGCGGGCAGCCGCTGGAAGACATTGACGGGCGTTCATTCGCCCCAGTGCTGGCCGACCCGGAGGACACGTCCGGCTACCAGTGTGGTTTTGCCGAATACTTTGGCGGACGCTATATTATCAGCCAGAGGCTGCTGTGGAACGGGGACTGGAAGCTCGTCCACAACGGCTTCGATTACGACGAGCTTTACAACCTCGCGGACGACCCCTACGAGATGAACAACCTGGCACAGGAGCCGGCTTTTGCCGATCAGATGCAGGCGATGACTCGCCAGATGTGGCAGATCGTGGTTAATTCGGGAGATCACAGCCTCTACAACACACATTACCCGTCGATGCGAATTGCAGCCGCCGGACCGGGGTAGTATTCGGTTCTTCGATTTCGGATTCTTGTTAACCATTAGGACCCTATTGGCGAGAGCGAACTGGAAAACGGGACCTCCTGTTTGAGGAAGAAGGAGAGGAAGCAAGGTAAACCATGAGTCAATCACTGTCTGTGGAGCAGGTGGAGTTCTTTCGAGATAACGGCTACCTGGTCTTGCGCGATGTGTTGGAGCCAGCGCTGATGGAGCAGACCAGGGACGCCTGGTGGGATGCGGCACCACCCGAGCTGAGGCGCGACGATCCTGAGAGCTGGGTGGGAGCGTTTCCGGACTCGCGTTTCACCTGGAAATACCGCGACCGCAGTCGCGAACCTTGGATGGTCGAGCTGCTATACGGCAACCCAAAGCTCCAGGCGGTGGCAAAGCAGCTGCTGGGCCCTGACCTGGAGACCCCCGAACGGATCCGCGGCATCTACTGCGTCTTTCCCGATACGGAGAGCACGCCCAAGCCGGCCCGTTTCCACGTAGACGCGCACGCCTTCCACCTGGGCGTCGTCGGCTATGTCGACGACGTCCCGCTGGACGGAGGCGGCTTCACGGTCTGGCCCGGCAGCCATAAGCAGTTCTACCACGCCTTCAAGACCGCTTACACCTTCAATCCGCTCGAAGAGGAGAGGGAGTTCTGGGACACCGATGTCTGCCGGAACGTGTTGCAGATCGACCCCGTGCACACATACGGCTCTGCCGGAGACGTTGTGCTCTGGCACCACCGCATGGGCCACGGCGCCGGGCACAACCGCTCGCGCCAGGTGCGCCAGGCCGTTCTGTATGACTTCTGCCGCGCCGATCTCGACGAAGTCCAAGATGGGCCGCCGCCGGCAGATATGTGGCGGCACTGGCCCGGAATCTGCGGAGAGTAAGGCAGTCTTTCGATGAAGATTACCGACATCAAGACATACCTGATGCATGCCGGCGTGCCCGGCGGCGGCTGGACAAAGCGAAACTGGCTCTTCGTCAAGGTCTTCACTGATGAGGGCACTTACGGCGTGGGCGAAGCGTCCGGCTGGCCGCGCGTGGTGGAGACTGCGATCCGGGATCTGCGCGAGGTCGTGGTTGGTGAGGACCCATTTCAGATTGAGCGCATCTGGCAGAAGATCTACCTGGCGATGATGGGTCACGGCATGACCGGCATCGTGGGCGGCGGCGCGCTGACCGGCATCGAGATGGCGCTGTGGGACATCAAGGGCAAGGCGCTGGGCGTACCGGTCTGGAACCTGCTGGGGGGCAAGATTCGCGACCGAATCCGCCTTTACGCGCACGCGGGCACGCCCGAGCGGGCGCAGGAGCTGGTGGCGCGCGGTTTCGGCGGCCTCAAGACCGGCGGCGTGGACAACCCGATTGCGCAGGTACGCGCGCTGCGCGCGGCGGTCGGCCCCGAAATCGACCTGATGGCCGATGTCCACGGGCCGCCCTGGTTCAGCGTGCGCGATGCGATTCGCGTCGGCCAGGCGCTGGAGGAGTTCGACCTGCTTTTCTACGAAGATCCTGTGCCGCCCGAGCACATCGAAAACCTGGCCAAAGTCGCCCGCCACGTCAATCTTCCGATCGCGGCGGGAGAGCGCCACACGCAGATCTACGGTGTGCGCGAGTTGATCGAACGGGAGATCGTGGATGTAATCCAGCCGGACACGGGCAGGGCCGGCGGCCTGATGCAGATGAAGAAGATGGCGGCGATGGCCGAAGCCCACGGCATCGGCTTTGCGCCGCATGACGGCTCGTTGGGGCCGGTGGCGGAGATGGCGGCGGTTCATCTGCTGGCGACGCTGCCCAACTTTCTGATCCTGGAGCACCTGGAGGACGACGCGCCCCAGCGCTACGAGGTGATGCAGCCCCAGCCTGAAATCGTCGAGGGCGCGATCGTGGTGCCGGATGCGCCGGGCCTGGGGGTGGATATCGTCGAAGATGCGATTGCCCGCTACCCTTCCACCGGAAATGTTTCGGTGCCGCGGCAGGAGGAATACGTCTATTTCCAGGCTAAATATGGCCGGGCCAAGTGGCTGGAGCAGTAGAAGGCGTCGGTCAGGGAATTTGCTGGGCACAGGGGCGTACCGCCCGAACAAACAGGCGGCGGAAAGAGAGGGTCAGGATGACAGCGAAATCAGTCCGCGTCCACGAAGTATCGGCCGACGCCAGGGAGAAGCTGCGCTCGGTTTCGACGGCGACGCTCACCAGCCAGCTGCTCGACCGGGGATTGCGCAACACCTTTCTGGCCGGGCTTTATCCGCTGCGGCCGGACCTGCGCATGGTGGGCTATGCCTTCACCCTGCGCTACATTCCGGCGCGAGAAGACCTGGCGGACGAGGTCTACGACAATTCCAGGAATGTGCAGCGGCTCGCGGTGGAGGCCGTAGGGCCGGAGGATGTGCTCGTCATCGATGCACGCGGCGATGTCGGCGCGGCCTCTTTCGGCCATATCCTGGGTACGCGAATCCTGCAGCGCGGCGCGGCCGGTCTTGTAACCGACGGCGCGCTGCGGGACACGCCCGGATTCCGCCGTCTCGACCTGCCAACTTACATCCGGGCAGCCCACGCCACGACTTCATTTGTGGCCCATCATCCGGTCGACATGCAGGTGCCGATCGGGTGCGGGGGCGCGGCCGTAACGCCGGGGGATGTCGTAGTGGGCGACGGCGAGGGCGTGGTCGTGATCCCGGCCAAAATGGCGGAGGAGATTGCCCACAGCGCCCACGAGCAGGAGATCAGGGAGCAGTATTTCCAGGAGAGGGTGGCGGGCGGCGCCGGCATTGTCGGTGTCTACCCGCCAAACGACGAGACTCTGGCCGGGTTTGAACGCTGGCGCCAAGAGCGCGGCGATTAGACAACCGCAGGCTCAGACGGCTCTTGCCCGTGAGCCTTTGCGTTTCCTGCACAGCTCGTCTGTGGCCACCAATCTAGCGGCCGGCTGACTGGTCCGCTTTCGCCAACATCGATCTTGATTCCGGTTTGGGGAGTACAAAACGGGGCGAGCACCAATTGGCAGGGACTTTCAAACGGGTCCGGAGCCCTAATGCCCTCGCAGCCCGCTCAATTCTGCTTCCAGCTCTCGAATCCTGGC
>DAOUHX010000149.1:0-3697 GCA_034428395.1 Caldilineaceae bacterium | reverse complement strand
CGTTCGGCTGCGTACTGGCGGGCTTTGATGATACGGCTGGCAATTGCGTCCATTCTGCTTTCCTTTCTTTGGAATGGTAAGCACTGATGAAACGAAATGGTACAGCCACTGGTTCCCGGTTGATGCGCCTACGCCAATCAACAACACCTGGGCATAGCACGCGCCCAGGTGTCTACAGCTCCAGCCGTCTTGAAAACCAGATTTGGATTCCGGCTACAACGACCCATACGAACGGCGTTCACGCTCAACCTTGAGAGTCAACTGTTGTTTATCAGGTACGACCATCTCTCCACCCGGCGTACGGCTTACCTACAGGTATCCAATCTCTTTCTCTTAAGCCGTTCGCGGCTGAAGGATGGCCACGTTTAGTATAGACTGTGCGTACCCGGCTGTCAACCGCAGCCGGGCGGTACTTGCTCCGCCGCCGCCGATGCTCCTGAATCAAAAAATGTCGCGGTTTTACTCTGGAAATCCCCAATTCGCAGGCCCGAAAACTGTTCTCATGGACACGAAAATCGACATGGGCAGAATTCCTACGATTCGTCTACGATTTCCGATACGAACTCCAATCTTGTAGCGGCCCCAATCCCTTCAACGCTATTCGACGAAGATCTCCACCAACTCATCCTCATCGTGCACTTCCAGGATTTTGCCTTGAAGGCCGGAGCGTAACGCGTCGCGAATCTCCTCTACGTCCAACTCAGCCACGTCGGGTACGAACCGGGCGCCCACGGCCAGCCCCATGTTGACCAACCCCAGGGGGATCGTCATGTTGACGCGGGTCTTGCCGCTTCTCGTATCGGAAACGCGCAGACGCAGCCAGCGCCCCTCCTCCCCCGCATGCGCGCCCGCCTTTCTGCCCCGACGGCGGGCCTGTTTGTCGCCCTTCTCCAAAGCGGCCAACAAGCGCGCACCTTCGTCCGCGCTGATCTTGCCATCTTCGATTAGCTTCAATACCCTCATCCGTTCTTCGGCTGTAGGCAATCTACTGTCCTCCTGAGCGCTTACGAAGTGTGGAGCGCTCGCGTCTGCGTTTTCAAACCCGGCGTCCTCTAATACTGACCCAATAAGCCCCGCGTGCGGGCCACGCGTTCACTCCACAGAAAAACAGTCCAACCGACCAAAAGGAAGAGCGCCGACTGTACAGTCAGCCATACCAGGCTGCCGTCACGCCAGACCGCAGCCAATGGCAGTCCTTCCAGGACCACCGAGCGCAGCACGTCGATTCCCTGGGTCGTCGGCAGGCTGCGCGCCGCGTTCTCCAGCCAGCCGGGCATCCGCTCAACGGTCAGGAAAGACCCGTTCAAAAACAGGAGCATGTTGGTTAGCAGGTTGCTCAAAGCGCTTACCTGCTTGAAGATGAGAGTCGCCCCGCCTAAAAGGAAGGCAAAGCCGTAAAGGCCTGTGATGGTCAGCGCAAAGACGGGCAGCCCCTGCAGCCGAATGGGGATGTGGATACTTAACAACAGCATCAGAATGCCACCGACAAGCATCACAATCGTACTGCTGATGAGCAGCGAAGCCAGCGACCGCCCGGCCAGCAGCATACCCGACGGCAGTGGACTCATGTACATCTGCTCGAGAGTGCCCGTTTGCGTCTCTTCACGGATGCCCTGGCTCATATCCGAAATCGCGAACACGGCGTAGAACCAAGTGAGATAACCCAATAACGCCGGCGCCATCTGCTCGGGCGCGGGGCTGCCGCCCGATACGAAAAAGCTGATTCCGACGAAAAGAAATCCGATCATGAACGTTTCCATCAGAAAATTGAAACGGTAGGACCACACGACGATGATCCTTTTGTAACATTCGTTCAGCAGCACCGTTCCTGCCATTACCATTGCTCTACCTTTCGAATTCGCCGGCGGCGCGCACCTGGCCCGCTTGTGGCTCCGTAGCGTCGGCCGGCGCCTGCTCGGCCCGTCCCACTAGCTCGATGAATACCTCCTCTAGGTTCGGTTCAGCCGGGGAAACGCTGATCAGATCCAGGCCCGCCCGCCGCACCCGTTCAACCAGTTCGAAGACGGATAGTTCTCCGCCAACCTCCCCGGACAGAACTGTGTGACCGTTCTCCTGGCATGCGGCGAAGCCGGGGAAGGCCTCGATCTTCTCCGCAGCGATTTGCCCGCGCAGCCGCAACTGGTAGAACTCCCTCCGGAACAGGTCGAGCAATTCTCCAGTCGGACGGTGGGTCAGCAACCGCCCCCGGCTCATGATCGCCACGCGGTCGCAGAGACTCTCCGCCATGTCGAGCTGATGCGTCGTCAGCACAACGGTCTTGCCTCGCTCCTTTGCCAGCTCGGTTATCCACTCCTGTACGGTGCGCGACGCCTGCACATCCAATCCCAGCGTCGGCTCGTCCAACAGCACGATCGGCGGGTCCGCGATCAGCGCCGCCGCAATCGCGACCTTCTGCTGCATGCCGCGGCTGTACTCCCCCACGGGGTCTTTGCGCCGTTCCCACAACTCTAGTTCACGCAGTAGCTCCTCTGCCCTGGCTTTAAGCCATTTGCTGGATGAGACACCCTTGATGCGCCCGAAGTAGAGCAGATTCTGCCAGGCATTCATGCGCCAATAGACGTTGCGCGTGCCTTCCAACACCGCACCGATCTGCTGCATCGCCCGGCCGCGCAGACTGCGCACATCATAGCCGTTGAGCCGAACGGTTCCGGTCGTGGGGATTACCAGCCCGCAGGCCATCTTCAGCGTCGTCGTCTTGCCAGCGCCGTTCGAGCCCAGAAAGCCGAATACCTGGCCGGCTTCTACCGACAGATCGAGCTTGTGGACCGCCGAAATCTCCTCGCCGCTGCGGCGCCGGAAAACTTTGCTCAATGCCTCAATCTCGATGGCGGCAGACCGTCTCTTGCCTTTCGCTATTGTCATTCCTCTTTCCAATTTGGGCGCATTCTATCGCCAGTCACTCATCATGGCCGGTTCTATACTTCATTCGGTCGCAGGTGTTCAACCGGCGTCTTGTGCCTGATCCTGGCTGCCCAGGGCATCCAACAGCTGCTCGGCCTCGGCAGCCGTGATCTTGCCCTCCGACAACATGCGTAGAACCGTGAGCCGTTCCTCTTCGCTGACCGGTTCGCCGTCATATTCGCTCTTCGCGTCAACGTCAAAGTCGACGTCAACATCGACTTCGACGTCAACGTCAACGTCAAAGTCCAGGTCCTCATCTACCTCGTCGTATTCGGATTGCGCCGGCTTGTCACGCGCAGCAGTGCCAGATCCGGTTCCATCCGTGTCAAAACTGAAGCTCCAGCTGGCAGCATCGCCCCAATCCCCTGCGGCCGCCCTCTTCCCCGCAGCGCGCAGTTTCCTTCGCAGCGTTCTGCCCAGAGACCGGGAGATATGGCGTTGCGCACGGGCGGCAACCCGTGCGCCTCTAACGCCCTCTACTTCGCCAAGACCCTTCAGACTTGCGGCCGTTTCGAGTTGCACGCTGCCGCCGGCAACGAGCGAATAGCTGCTCTTTTCCGCGCCGACGCGAAACGTATGCACGCCCGGGCCGCGCGCGACCAGCGTGGGGCCGCCTTCGACCGTGAGGGGACCCCCGCAGACAGCCTTGAAAGATCCTCCCTCCGTTTCGGCCAAACGGCAGCGAATGTCTCCCCCTGCAGTCAGCCGTACGCTTCCCGCTATCGTTGCAAGCTGAACACTGCCGCCGCACATGGCCGAAAGCGAGCCGCCGCAC
>DAOUHX010000148.1:0-4610 GCA_034428395.1 Caldilineaceae bacterium | reverse complement strand
CGAATACCTCTACGCCGGCATCATGCTCAGCAGCGGCGACTTCATGCCCGCCTCCGTCGGCCTCTCCACCCTCAAGGCCATCGCCCAGACCCCCGTCGAGCAGTACATGGCCGCCGGCCTTGTCTTTTCCGTCCTCCCCGTGGCATTCTACCTGGCCATGCAGCGCTACATCGTCTCCGGCCTCACCGCCGGTGCTGTCAAGGGATAATCAGCCGCAGGCGCGCCGGATAAACCGAAGGACAGGGCTTCACTCGTCTCTGTTCAAGACATTCCTGGGGAATAATGTAGATGGATTACGGACACATCGTCCTGCAGGGCGGCGCCGAGTTCGGAGGGGCAATGAAACTGCCAGACCAACGCTGCATCGAATTGGCCGGCGGCCCCGACGCACACATCGTTATCATTCCGACAGCAGCCGCCCCTGACGACAACCACAAACGCGCCGGCGAAAACGGCCGCCGCTGGTTTACCGGCCTCGGCGCGACCAACGTCCGCACCGTCCCGCTGATCGACCGCGCCTCGGCCGCAGACGCCTCGATCACAGACGCCCTGGCAGACGCCCGGCTCATCTACCTGCTCGGCGGCTTCCCTGGCTATCTCTGTGAATCGCTAAAGGATACACCTGCGTGGGAAGCAGTACTGAGTGCCCATGCACAAGGCGCCGTCCTCGCCGGCAGCAGCGCCGGCGCAATGGTCCTCTGCGACCAACTCTACGACCCCCGCACACAGCAAGTCGTGTCCGGACTGGGGCTGATCAAGACAGCTATCGTCCTCCCTCACCATGACAACTTCGGCCAACACTGGGCCGAATCCCTGCGCGCCCTGCTGCCCGACGCCACCCTGATCGGCATCGACGTAGAAACAGGCGCCATCAGCGGCAATTCGCTTTCCGAATGGACCGTCCACGGCGGCGGCAACGTCACCCTCTACCGCCCTGGACAGCCCGTCGCCATGCCCGAGATCTACCGGCCCGGCGAAGACCTTGCGCTGCCTGAAGCCACGAGCAATACCTGAAGAAACGCACATTCCGAGTTAGATCGGGGCCGGCTAGAGAGCCAGGTCTCTTTCAGAGAGATGGAAAGATGGCTTCTTCGGTTGCCCAGCCTAGTCAACCAGGCCGGCGACGAGATTGACGTTAGACAACGCTTGGAACGATTCCGGTTGTGATCGTGGTCCGGCCGCTTCCTCTGACCGCGTAAAACGCCCACTCCACTTTCGCCTTCCAACGGCCCTGCGCGGTGATATCGGGCCCGTCGCGTCGATCGGAAGAGGGAAAGGCGTTGAGCCCTGCACTGTCGTAACCCTGTCGAGTTGGAGACAGTCTGTTACAATACGGCCGCGACATTGCTAAACTGGCGGCCTGAAATGACACGCCGGTTAAATATGGCCGATGCAGCATAGAGGATTGAGGAATTGCCGGCAGACCGATTCACAGACGCAGATCGCGACCTGTGGGCTTATGGCTATGTCTACGACTCCTGGCCGCGGGCCACTGGCACAAAGCTTGAAGGGAAACCTGCAATGAAAAGATACACTTCCATCATCTGCATTTTGCTCATTGCCCTGGCAGTAGCCGCCTGTGTACCGGTTCCCATTTCAGAAGTACCGATGGCCACAGAGGAGGAGCCGGCGCCCGCCGCGCAGGAGGAAGCGATGGCGCCGGCCGAAGCGCCTACGGATATCTCCTGCGAAAACAGCTACCGGGGAGAATCGCTTACCGTCTACCAACAGGCGGCCCTGACCGGACCGCTGGCCACGGTGACGGGCACCGGCTTCGTCAGCGCCGCACAGGACGCGCTCGACCAGATCAACGCCGATGGCGGCGTCTGCGGCGTGATGTTGGATCTACGTGTCGAAGACACGCAGTACGTCGTCGAACAGGAAATTCGAGTCTACGAGCAGTACCGCGAGGATACGCCCAAGCCGCTCTTTATTATTACGACCAACAGCGCCGCGACCATCGCGCTCAAAGACCGCGTGGTCGAAGATGAGATCGTTAACATCGCCCCTGGCGTCCACGCCCATTCCCTTTACGACCCGGCCGATGGCTACACGGTCGGGATGGTGCCGATCTACTCCGACCAGTTTGCCGGCTTCCTGCAGTTCGTGCACGACAACTGGGCGGATATCAAGCCCGAAGGCGCTGGCGACGCCATCACCGTTGGCGCTATAGGCTGGGCAAACGCGTTCGGCGCCGGCGCGACCACGCCCGAAGCGCTGGCTTTCGCCGCTTCCCTGGGCGTCACCGTGCTACCTCTCGAAGAGCAGGCGGTTGACCCGTCCGCGGACGTGACCGGTCAACTGCAGAACCTGCTCGTCAACGGCGCCAATGTGATCTACATGCAGTCCCTCTCGTTTGGAATCGCCCAGGTGGTCGGCACGCTGCACGCGCTCGGCTTCTACGACCAGGTCGTGCTGGGCAGCGTGAACTGGGGCATGAACCGCGACGTGCTCAACATTTTGGGCCAGAATTCGCCGCTTGCCGCCGGCTACTACGGTGTCTTCCCTTACCTGTGGTGGACCGATACCCACGCGCCGGGCGTGCAACGGGCGCTGGAGACATTTGACTCCAAGGGCTATCCCGAATCGGAGAAGGCCTTTACTTACCTGCTAATGTACAGCACCATGTTCGGGATAGCGGACGTTCTGACCGTTGCGATGAACAATGCCGGTTTCGACGGCCTGAGCGGGGCCGAGTTCCTGAGGGCGATGCAGGAGATGGGTACGATTAGCGCGGCTGGCGTCTTTGAGATGAACGTGGAGGGCAGTAACCGCGCGCCCAACCTGGCGCAGATCCGCCAGGCGCAGGTCATGCCCGACGGCAGTGTCGACTTCGTGGTCGTTCAGGACTTCATGGCCCTGCCCGATACCCGGCCGGAGCCGGAGTAGATGTACGGCAGCGGATAGCGGCAGAACTGCAGTTCATTGTGACCGGTTGCCAGGCGCGTGGATCCGAAGGGGCGTGCTCATTCAGGGGCGGGCGGGTTGCCGGGGTCCCGACAGGAGTTGGGTTATCAGGCTGCACGTCGAACTGTTGAAGGAACGATGCGCCAGTTGCGGCAAGCGGACAACGGGTCGAATCAATAGAATGCCACACCTGTCCCCTGGCCAAAGCGCACACGCAAAAAGGGACTGAAGTCATCGACAGGACGGAACGGTTAGCGCATACTCATCTCCGGCCACCCTTCCTTATAGGAGATTTCATGCTGGAGAATCCCCATTCTACCGGCTTGACAAGGCGCCCGCTTACTCCAAATTAAGGTTTCAGTAGCTCCCTTTTGAAGCCGAGTATTGGCCCAACTGCGCCGCCGTGCGGGCGTCCTCGCCCTATTCCTCCCCCTCTACCCTCACCGGCCGCGGGTACCCCCTTAGCACCCCAGCCTTCCGTCAGTCTCCCTAGGTGTTTCTTTGTGTCCCTTCGTGTCCCTTCGTGTTGCTTCGTGGATAAATCTATGAGGTTGAAAGAACCAAAGCTTCCCTTCTTAACTGCGAAACGGTCTGGGTCCTCACAGCCGCACAATCCGAAAGTCCTCAAAACGGATCCAGTGCTCCGCGTCGGACGGCCCGTTGTAGCACTGGATGCTGACCTCCTCCTCCTCCCCCGGCGGCAAATCGCCCGCTCCGGCCATCTCATACTCCGTCGCCCCCGGCGCCCGAAACTGCGCCTCCCACGAGTCCTCGTCCACCACCAGCCGCAGCCGCACCCCATCCGTCGGCACCGGATTGCCCCCCGGAATGATGCAGAGGACGCCGTCAACCAGCTCCTTCACCTCCTTAAACACCGGATCGCCATCCTGGTACCACGTGATCCCCGCCTGCTCATATTGTTGTGTCGGCGCCGCGTGATTGAAAATCGTCACCTCGATCGCATACGGCCCATCCTCCCGGTCCGGCGCCACCCGCACCAGCGCGTTCTTGACCGTGTCCGCCAGCCCCGGCTCCACCATGATCTCCAGCCCGCACTCACACAGCCGCCAGCGGTCCGGGTCCTCACGTATCCATCGCCAGCCCGCGTCCAGTTCCCCGTCGAACTGTTCGCTGAAGATCACCTTCCTCCCAACGTCGCTCATTCTAGCCGCTCCATTCGCTGTTTTCTGCTCTGTCCCTGTAAATCCCTCATTCTATCACCACCCGTTCCCCCGCCGCCACAGCGTTTTCCCGCCCCGGCTGCTCCCCTTCTCTACGCATGACCTCCGGTTCACCTTCAGGCCGCCGCCTTACCTGGGTTGCCGGCCAGCCTGCCCCCGCCGGTTTGACTATCACACGCCCCCCATCTATACTTCCTTTCACAAAAGAGTTGCGTTTTCTGCACATCGTCGCGCCTCCGTCCTCCCGCTTGCGAAAGGATGCTCCCATGGCCCAGGAAATCCGCGAATTCCGCGTCTCCAACGACGCCATCGACGATCCCGCCGAGCTGCAGCGCCGCATCGCCGACGAAGGCTACCTCTTCTTCAAACGCATGCAGGACCCCGACAAAATGTGGGAGCTCCGCCGCCTGATGATGACCCGCATCCAGGAGGCCGGCTGGCTCCTGCCAGACACCGACCCCGTCGACGGCATCGCCGACGTCTCCAAGCAGTGCACCGAAGGCCACCAGGCCTACACCGCCG
>DAOUHX010000147.1:0-16768 GCA_034428395.1 Caldilineaceae bacterium | reverse complement strand
GGCGGAACTGGCCCTGCCAGCCCTGCCGCAGGGCCCGACCCGCCTCGAACTGCAAAGTTGGGTGGCCCAGGGCCTCCAGCACCAGTTGCGCACGGCCCGCTTACAGCAGGATTGGCCCCAGGCTCTCCTGCTCACTGACCGCCTCGCCCAGCTGCCGGTCGATGTCGTCGACCAGAACTCTCTGGAGGAGGAACGCCGCGCCCTGATCCTGCACGAAGTGCTGCAACAGTTGCACGAGGGCAATGAAGAGGCCGCCATTGCCCTCGTTGGCGAAGAAGTGTTGGCTGGAGATTTGCAGCCCCGTCCGGAGTATCGCACCCTCTTCGCCAACTGGCAGATAACATTCGCATTCGAAGAGGATACAGTCTCTATCGACCTCCTGGCGCGTCCCGTCAGCCAGCGCCAGTTGGATAGCGGTACCGCCCTCAAGAGCCTGCTGAACGCCTGGACCTCCGCCGGCATTTCCGACGCAATTCTGACAGAGGGACCGGACGGGCTCCGCCTCCATCTCGACCGGCTCGACGCCCGCAAACGACGGATTCTGGTGCAGAATACGCCCCAACAGCCTGATTGGGCGCTTTTGCGCAGCGTCCTGCTGGCGGCAGAGCAGGAGATACAGGAAGAAACGCGTCTCCTCTGGCGCCGAACTACACAGTCGATCGAGGTCGACTTTCGCGCCGCCGCAGATGAATGGTATAACATGGCTGCCCTGCTGGAGAGAGAAGCGGCCGCAGCGACCGAAACAGCCGCAAACGGGGCGGCAGGCAGCCGCGCCGAGGCCTCCGCGCAGGAGATTCGAAACTCGCTGCGGGCCGCGCAACACCGGCTGGAAGCCATCCGCTGGCAGCGGCTTGTTTCCGACAGCACTGTCCAGATCGTGGTTGGCGACGCCACCGACACGGCCGCGCCGCAACGCGTCTGGCTGCTCGGCCTGAATGACGAGCCACAGCGCCTGTCCGCCCATGTTGAGAACATCGACACAGTCCGGCTCTGGCTTGCCGTCGCGATCGGAGTCATCCTCAGTTCGCTATTTGCCGGTGTCCTGTGGCTGTTGCTCTGAGATTTGGACCGTGATAGACCCGGCCGAGCGTTTGACAGGATTCGACCCGCTTCCACTTCGTTGCATGAGTGCGAAAGCGCCGCGTCATCCTGTCGACCTCAGGAGATTACCTTGCGAAATCAGCCAATAACCACACGAATCACGTCCTCTCGTAGCGCCCCGCGCCCGCAAAATTCCGCCGCCGCAGTCGCGGCCGAGGAGAACGCAACCGCGGCGGGCCCGGCCTCGGAGACACCCGGCTCCTTCGCCTATTTCCGCGAAGGACGGATAATTACGCTGCTTCTGCTTGGCGCAATCTACTTCATCCTGGCCCTCTCACTCAGCGGCGCCGGCTGGACCGGCACGATGAGAATGGAGATGCTCATATTCGTCGTCGCCGGCGCGCTTGCGATGGGTTCGCTGATGGCATTCAGCCGCTTCGACAGCTTCTTCATGCTTTCCCACAGCTTCGCCGCCGGGCTGGCATGGGTCTTCTATCTGATGACCTTCCTCGTGGGCGAAGAGGAGCGCGTGCATGCCTTCACCGACAGGGGAATCCCCGAACTGCAGGCCAGGGCCTACTTCCTGTTGGAACGCTGGCTGGATTGGGTCGAAGCCGCCATCGGCCAGCAGGCCAGCAACGACAACGTCGTTTTCATCTTCGAAATCAGTTATCTCGTCTGGTGGCTGACCTATCTGGGTGTCTGGTCGGTCTTCCGACACGGCCATGTATGGCGCGGCGTGCTGATGGCCGGTATTGCCCTCCTGGTCAATACACACTACGCACCCACCTCCGTCATCGGGTTCCTTGTCGCCTACTGCATGATCGCGCTGCTGCTCCTCGCCTGGACCACGCTGATAGATCACCGCCAGCGCTGGCGCACCCTGCGCATCAACTTCAACGAAGATATCAACTTCGACTTCATGCGCTCGGGCTTCATGTACACAATTGCCGTCATCGCCCTCGCCTTTATCGCACCCAACATGGGCCGCAATCTCATCTTTCACGATTTGCTGCAGCCAATCAACTATCGCTGGGAGGAGACTCTACAGGAGTGGAACCGCCTCTACCAGGGCCTGAACCGGCAAGGACGTGCCGTGCAGACCGGATTTGGCCGCACACTTACGCTTGGCGGCGAGCGCAGCGTCAGTAACCACCCGATTATGGACGTGACTGGGCCGCAGGGGCGCTACTGGCGAGCGGTTGCATTCGACCGCTTCACCGGCCGGCAGTGGATCAATACCTCCGAGGAAGAAAACTCCTACCGGCCGAATGAGCCGATTCCGGTGACCTTGTGGACCGCACGCACGCCAATCACCCAGACAATTACGTTACGCACGTCAACCGGTAATGTCCTCCTGGCCATGCCCGATGTTGTTCAGGCCAGCATCCCGCTGACAGCGCTTCATCAGGACTATGACAATGGCGGCGACGCGGCACGCTCTGCCGGCGCTGCCCTCCCGGGGGACGGCGAGCTGACGTGGGCTCGCTCCCGCATTACGCTCGAGGAAGGCGACAGCTACGAGGTCATCAGCAACCAGACCGTTGTCTCGATACGCGAGCTGCGTGAGGTGGAGGCCGACTACCCGGCCCAGATACTTGACCGCTACCTTCAACTGCCTGACAACTTCTCACCCCGCGTGGCAGAACAAGCCGCAAGGGTAATAGCCGGAGCGCCCACGACCTACGACAAAATCAAGGCGCTCGAGCGATACCTACGCGCGTTTGAGTACGACGAAAGCATCGCCGCCCCGCCCGCCGATGTCGACCCGCTCGAGTATTTCCTGTTCGACATCCAGCGCGGCTACTGCGACTACTACGCCTCAGCCATGGCCACGATGCTGCGCAGCCAGGGCATCCCCGCACGCACGGCCAGCGGCTACGCCGAGGGCGCGTTCGACCCGGAGACGAATACTGTCTTCCTCACCGAACAGGATGCCCATACATGGGTGGAGGTCTATTTCCCGCAATTCGGCTGGATCGAATTCGAGCCGACCGCAGGCGAGAGCACACTCGACCGGCCGGCCGGGACGGAGCTGCAGGACAGCGGGCTCATCCCCGGTATGGACGAGCAGCTGCCGGACGACGAAGAATTTCTTATGGCTGATGGCGTCGGGATCGACGATGAGTTCCCCGAAGACATCGCAGGACCGGTTCCGGGCATCGGCGGTCTCCCTGCCCGTCGACCGCTCATCAGTACCAGCATCGCCATCATCGTTCTGACCCTGATCGCGGGCGTTTGGCTGATGCGTCGACGCATGTACCAGGGGCCGAAAGTTTTTGTGCAGCCGCCTCAAATCTACTATGAACGGCTGCTGAACTGGACTACCCGCTTGAACGTGCCGCTGCGCCTGAGGAGGCCGGGCATATCGGTCCCCCGGCCGACTATCTCGGAACAGGCGTTAACCCCCTACGAACGCGAGACGCTGCTGGTCGAGCATCTGCCCCAGGGCACACCTTTCATCAGCCGCATTACGGAAATCTTCGTCCAGTTCCGCTATAGCCCGCGCCCGCAAGGCTTTGCCGACGATGCAAGACAGGAGCTCAGCAACAATTGGCGCCGGCTCCGCCCCGTCCTGTGGAGAGCATGGCTGCGCAAGAGATTGAATTGGCGGTGACGGGCAGCGCGTAGCATCTATCTGCTCACGGGGCGAACAGACCCGTTCGGACGCAAAAGCACGACTTGCGTCTCCTCCGGCAAACTGTGCTTCGTCAACTTGAGCGTATCCGTCTCCTCCGGATCGCTGATGCCCAGTTCCGTCAGAAAGCGAGCGACAGGCTCGGGCGATTCTTCCGACTCGCTTTGCAGCGTTTCGTGGAGGTAGTGCATCGGCACCACGATGCGCGGGTCCAGCAGGCTGATGACCTCGGCGATTCGGGAGACGTCGGGCGTTTGCGGCCCGCTTACCGGCGCCAGCAGCACGTCGATATCCCCCAACTCCTCCACCAGCCGCTGCGACGGAGCCTGGCCCAACGCCCCCAGATGACCGACGGTAAGACCCCCAAAATCGAGAAAAAATGCGACGTTGCGCGTGCCGTTGTGCGATGTGGGCAGCCCGGTGACGAGCACTTGGCGTACTTCGTAATCTCCCGGCCCCAGCAGCACCTTCGGCTCACCTCCGACCAGCTTGCCCACGTTGTCGTCGCGGTCGGGGGAGTCGCGGCTGATGGTGACAATATCGGCGCGCAGCTTCGGCAGAGCCAAGCCCGTCGATTCCTTGCTGAAAGGGTCGCAGACCACCGTGACCCCGCGTTCCCGCAATCGAAAGCAGGATTGACCGTACCAGTCTATGTCCACTGTGGAGTCCTTTCTCAAACGCCTGCTGACAGGATGATCGTGCGCGAACGCTTCCGCGAACAATGCCTGGATGTGTCACGGCTAACAGTGTTTCTACAGCCATCGGCCCCGCTCGCGCTCTATTGCGATGATACATTACGCGCGCGCCGCCCGCAAAGGCGCCGCCAATCAGCGCCGCAATTGCGAATTGCCCGCGCTGGCACTATCATTAGAGCAAATCACTGCCGTCAGCCGTCTGTTCCAAGCAACCGCCTGGACGCCGGCCTTTAGCATGACCGGGTGGGTGAAACGCTATCCTTTAAGCAACTTTGTCTCAGCCTTCCGTAAGAGGTTGACGGTCGGGCTTGCAGCAAGCCCGGGCGCGGAGAGCAGGGAAACGCTCAATGGACGAACAACAGATACGTCAAGTCGTCACGGCCCGCTTCTATCAGTCGCTGTCCGAAAGCGAAGTCGAAGTCAGCGCCATACCTCAAGCCCAATTGCAGGCCATCGTAAACGGGCTGGCCGATGGCCTCTTTGCCGCGCTGGATGCAATGGAATCCGAGGCCGAGCAGCCCGCCACTGCTTCCAGCGCGCCGGCGCACGCAACATTCCCCGCCGACGCCGGCGCCGACCACGCCGAGACCGAAGAACTGCTCTGGTCCGGCCGGCCCTACCTCTCAATCGGCGTCCGCTACGAACTGACAACACAGCGACTCAGGCTGATCCGCGGCCTGCTGGGACGCAGCTACCACGAAATCGAACTGGTGCGCGTACGCGATACGTCGGTGACCCAGCATCTGGGCGAACGCGCGCTAAACGTGGGCGACGTTGCGATCGTCAGCAACGACCCTTCCCACCCTGAGGTCACGCTCCACAACGTCAAGAATCCGATGGAGCTGCGCGAGATGATCCGCAAGGCCACCATTCGCGAAAAAGAGCGGCGCGGCCTCCATTTCCGCGAGGAGATGTAGCCGTGAATCTCCCGACGGCATCCGAACAGGCGCCGCGCGCACAAGATACGTTGCCCGTCCCAAAATCCGCCCTCTTTGAACTCGCTTACCAGGCGGGCGAACTGGCTCTGACCATGCAGCGGGACGGCCTGCGCGCCGTCCGTTCCAAATCGACCGAGCACGACCTGGTCACCGAAGCCGACCTCGCCTGCGAGGCGCTGATCCGCGACCGGCTGGCGGCGCTCACCCCCGGATTCGGCTTTTGGGGCGAAGAAAGCGATCAGCAGCCGCATGACGAGCACTACTGGCTCGTCGACCCGATCGACGGCACAATCAATTACGCCGCCGGCGTGCCTTGGTTCGGCATCAACATCGCGCTCATCCATCGCGGGGAAACCGTTTGGGGCCTCTCTCTGGTCCTGCCCCAGTTCGAACTCTTCTGGGCGCAGGCCGGGCACGGCGCAGCACTGAGGCATCGCGACGGCACCGAGGAGCCTCTGCAAGTCAGCCGCGTCTCCTCGCTTTCGGACGCGCTGCTCGTTACCGGTTTCCCCTACCACCGCGCCGAGGGCGACGACAACAACGCAGCGGAATTCGCGCGCATCATGCCAATCTGCCGCGGCGTGCGGCGGATGGGAGCCTCCTCGGCTGATATGGCCTATCTGTCCAGTGGTGCCTTTTCAGGCTACTGGGAAGGATCGATCCAGCCGTGGGATGTTGCCCCCGGAACCCTCCTGGTACGGGAGGCGGGCGGCCTCGTCACCAACTACGACGGCGCCCCCTTCGGCCTCGGCGACAGCCAAATCGTCGCCAGCAACGGACAGCCGGGCGTCCACGCGGCCCTGTTGCGCGCCATCAAAGAAGGGCGGGCAGGCAGGTTTGTCCCGGATTCGTCGAAAGAGAAATGACCGATGGATAAGAGACTGGTACAGGAACAGTTCGGCGTCAACGCCCGCGAATACATCACCAGCCGGCCCCACGCCAAAGGCGCCAGTCTGCAACGGCTGGTCGAAGTGGTCCAGCCGCGGCCGCACTGGCACGCGCTTGACATCGCCACTGCCGCCGGCCACACCGCCTTCGCCTTCGCCCCACACGTCGCCCACGTGCATGCAACTGATATTACGGCGCAGATGCTGACCGTCGCCCGCGAACAGGCGGAAGCGCGCGGCATCGCCAACGTAACCGTCGACTACGCCGACGCCGACAATCTACCCTTCCCGGACGGCCGCTTCGACCTTCTGACCTGCCGCATCGCCCCCCACCATTTCCCCGACGTTGACGCCTTTCTGCGCGAATCGGTGCGCGTGCTCCGGCATGGCGGCATCCTCGCAGTGGTGGATAACGTCGTACCCGCCGGCGTTGCCGGAGACTTCGTCAACGCCTTCGAAAAACTGCGCGACCCCAGCCACGGACGCTGCCTCAGCGTAGAGGAGTGGCTGGACGGCTACTCGAATACAGGGCTGGAACTGCTGCACCATGAAATCCTCGAAAAACAGATGGTCTTCGAGAATTGGGCGGCGCGCCACGATCCGGTGATGCAGTCCTACCTGCAGGCGATGCTCTGGCACGGACCGCCCGAGTCACACAAATTCCTCCATCCCTGTAGCGAGGACGACCGCACCCTTTTTCACCTTCGCGAAGGGCTGTTCATCGGGCGCAAACAGACGTAATTGGGGCGCGTTGACATTTCCTTCCAACCAGGCATCCCACCGTAGGGGCACCCCTTGTGGGTGCCCTCATGATTGCCTCACCCTCGAGGACGCTTCGTGAAGCTTTGTATCCCTCATGGACTGACAGCAGGATGGGCCTGCAAATTCCAGGTCAGACAAACGTCAACAACTCCTAGAAGCCGGTCGTAAATCAGGAGTTGCGCGGTTGGATGAGCCAGAGGTAGGCGTCCTCCACAGTCGGAGAAGCTGAGACTGCATCCATTGTAGGCTTTTCTACGGCCAGAACACGATAGTGCGTTCCCTGCTCCGTGTGAGTGACGGCAACCACGCGCAGATTATCGCGCTCCTGCACTGAGTGGTCCGTCGTATTGAACTCCCAAACGCGCCCCGCTGTCGACTGCAGCAACATCTGGATACTGCCGTGAAATCGCAACTGACCATGGTCGAGGACTGCGAGACGCGAGCAGGTCTGGGCGATGTCCTCAGTGATATGTGAGGACAGCAGCACCAGCCGTTCACGCGCCAGTTCGACGAGCAAATTGCGAAAACGCACACGTTCCTGTGGGTCCAGACCAGCGGTCGGCTCGTCAACAATGACGACTTTCGGGTTGCCGGTAAGCGCCTGGGCAACGCCCAGTCTTCGCTTCATACCTCCGGAATACGTTCTGATTTTGCGGTTCGCTACGTCGCTCAAACCGGTCAACTCCAACATCCTCCCGATCTGCTGGCTTCGTTTCTCCACAGGGATCTGCTTTAGGGCAGCTACAAAAGCCAGAAACTCGCGCGCTGAGAGAGTATCGTACATCTGAATCTCTTGCGGCAGATAGCCCAGTTGGGCGCGAATGTTCCATTTCTGGTCGCGGTCATCGACTTTCCAGTCGCCCACGTATGCGGCGCCGTCTGTGGGCTGCAAAAGCGTGGCCAGCACACGCATTAGGGTCGTCTTGCCGGCGCCGTTCGGGCCCAGCAGGCCGAACATGCCCATCTCGATCGTCAGGGAAAGATGATCGAGGGCAACTGTTTGAGTGCGGTGGAACTTTGAGCGGTAGACTTTGGACAAGCCATCAATCGTTATGTTCATCGTATTCACACCGGCTCAACAAGAGGACAGACATTGTAGAAGAGAAGTGAGCAACAGATTACAAGGTCCGGTCAATCACTTTTCAGCGCGTGGACGTTCGCCCTTACACAGGTTTACAAGACAATGCGGAGAGAGGCAAGTCATAGCCGAAAGTGTCTTGCAGAGCCCATTGCACCGCTTCTTCAGTTAGAGGAGCGCCAACCGGTGGATGCGATTGTGCAAGGGCGCTTATCAACACCGCCAGCGCGTCGCGCCCGTATTGGGACGTAAACTTTGTGAGAGCCACGACGAAATGGGCAAGCTGGCAATTGTCGCGGTCTTCAAAAGCGCCGACAGGCTCGTTCGCCGCCGAAGTGAGCGGAGGATAAGAGGAGCCGGAGCCGGCTTGGCCCTCGAATTGAAGAGCGGCCATACTTCCCCACTTGGAATGTTCATCCGCAATCAATGCTGGTTCCTCTGCCAGAGATAGCGCCAGTCCGTGCGCTGTGACAATCGCAAAAGCTTGCAATAGAGGCGTTACCTCTGATTGTGACTCTGCTTCCTCTCTCCAACGACCATCCGGCGCTTGTAGGTTAACGCCCCCTAAACTTTCGCGTCTGCATTCCTGGTTTCCAGTATCATCGGGAAGTCGGCAGGTCACCTCATAGCTCCGTAGAGTGCCGGCTATACTCAGTTCACGTCTTGGCCAGCGAATCTGATCTGATAACCACGCCCGGCTTACTTCGACAGCAAGATTCAATTCATTAACGGCGGCAGTTGTATACACAGTTTTGACTTCAGGAGTAACAGGAGAAGCTTCAGTAGATGAATCAAAGGAATGAGTTGTTATTGCAAATGAGGAGATGCGACTCTCTATGTCATTGGGAAACCCCAGAATCGATCCACCCAGCGCGATGTTATGGGTGTATGGCAGCTCAACCGCTTGGTATGCATCGCGTGGGGAGCTCTCAAGCCATTCCCCCAGGGCGCGACGCAGTCGCAGAAGCTTCCGCGCGGTTGCTGTTACTTTCTCCGTACTCAGCTTACCGACCCAGGTATCGCCCTCGACTGAGGAATTGCGCCTGTAAGCGCCCCTGGCCACCAGAAACTGCGGAGGATTCTCCCAGGCAAAGATGATAGCGTCCCCTGTTTGTTCACTGACCTCGCCAGAACTCAGCAAAAGACCCTCCGAACTGCTGAGAGAAATCTGTAAACTGTGATTCCCTCTGGCTACATGCGGGCCAGGGGTGCGCGGCCAGGCCAACCAGTCGCTGTCTCGCATCCACTGTAGAGCGTGCCTGTCTACATAACTGACAAAGCGATGTTGAAACGAAGCAGGACTCCCTTCACCTATATCACTAGTAAGCTGATAATCCTCCCTGAGCAGGATGGGAACTCCCGTGTACTGAACTTCCAGTTCGATCTCCTCGCCCGCAGCAACTGCACTGGGCAATGGCCTCAGTTGAATCAATTCCCCCATGTGTTGGCTGGAAACAGTTTCCCCCGCCGCGCTTGCTGAGGTTACCCGCAGTCCTGGGTTCAAGCCCAACTCAACCACAGCCTGCGCCTCAGCAGTCCGGTTGCGTAGACGCATTTTGGTCCGCGTCCGCAAAGTCTGTTTGTAGAGGGTTGCTGTCTGCTCGGCGTCAATGACCTCCCAAACGTCGATCTGTGCAGCCACAGGTGGGGGAACCACACGCTGCGCGACCGTAACGGAGTAGTATTGCAAGGACGCCCCGGCAGCAACAAGAGCCAGCAGCGCCAGACCGGCAAAGCTGCGCCTCCGCTTGGGGGGCCACCCGGTTCTGCGGTCCAGTCGCGAATGGCCTGCCGTGGACAGGATCAACATGAGCGGGATGCAACCCAGGTAAAACAGGAGGAAAGAAAGCAACAGGGGACGATCTGCCCCCAATCCAACAACTGGATTCAGGTCCAGGGTCAGCAAGGTGAAGTTCAGCGGCGTCATCAACGTTGCCGTAGGCATCAACAGACCCAACCAGGTGAGCGCACTGACGGCGGCAACGGCTGCCGTCACCACATAGGTGTTGCGGATCCACAGCGCCAAGGCAAGGACCACGCCGCTGGCCGCCAGAGTGACTGGGAGGAGCAACAGCAGATAGTAGCCGAAAAGCGAAACAACGCTCCCTACGGGAACCGTTCCTACGAGCACCAGAACTGCAAGTGTTAGGAGCCCGTTGAGGGCGAACGTGACGCACAAAACCAGACCAACGCCAATAAATTGGCTGAGAACCAACAGAGGAAGCTCCAATGACGTTGTCCACAACCAGTCTCTGCGCGACCCTTGATTCTGGGCAATCAACGGGCTGATGAGCAGCGCCAGGAGCGGGAGTTGGAAAAACAGCATGTTGTTGCTTACGCGGACGACAAGCGCGCCAGTTCCACCACTCAAGTTGTCAGTGAAGATGACTGCCCCCCCCAGGACCAACATCAGTACTGCGTAAATCACAAAGGCGATACGCCGGGTAAAGAGGAGGACCTGTGTAACGGTTACATCGATGAACAATCTCATACGTCTTCTCTGCCCGCGGACAGCAGCAACTCCTCTTTGTTAACGAGGCGGCATGCGTCGAAGATGAGAACGGCAGCAACGATGCACAGGAGAACACGGTTGGCCCACCAAGCCGGATGCTCGCCATGCTCCGGTGCAAAATAGGTCAGAAATGGATAGCACCAAGGCAGGCCCAACCAAGCCTGTCGAAAAACCAGACCGCCTCCCCAGAGAAGGGTCACACAGATGCCGCCACCGATCCAGGCGCGCAGACGCAAGCCACTCCAGAGACCTGTTGCGCCAAAAAGCAGCGTCGTCGACAAACTCGCCAGCCCCAACTTCAGCAGATTCACCTGCGGCTGCTCGGCCAATTGCCACATTAAGACCAGAAAGATTAGCCACGAAAACAACGCCGCGGTAAGCACAACGCACAACCGTTCAAGAGCTATCCGCGCCTGCGGAAAGGGCGTTGTCAGAACTACCTCTTGGAAAGGATCGCGCAGCACAATTCCGGAGGTAAGCCAGCCGACAGTGGGCGGCAACAGGATCTCTCCAAAAACGAAACCCGAATAAAAATATTCTGTTGCATATGGTTGGTCGGACGCTCTGGAGGGATAGAGAAGGATGGCAACAACAACGCCGAGGACGAAAAACAGTAACAGTTGCGCCTGATAGATGCGGAAATTATACCAAAGAGTCAGGGTGAATGGAGGCATCTGGGAATTTCGCGGTTGTCCTTAAGAATGTTGGTTGCTCCTGTCGTGTCAAAAGGCGAAATAGCGGGAGAAGCGCAGGGAGCCTTGGCGGACTGAATCCCGTTCCCCCAGCAGTGCGCTTCGCTACGATTTCCCCAATAACCGGATCATTGGGCCAAGGAGCCAACGCCGCGACACCGCGCCGATTAAGACACAGCCCAAGGTAGATACCAAGGCATGGAGAATCAGGTAAGGAATCCACAACAGAACGATGTGCCACCCGAATTCGTGGGTAGTGAAGAGCCACTCAAATCCAAAAAAGAGAAAGGCGCTGATCAATGTCCCCCCTGCTATCGCGCCAACCGATTTGGTATCCAGACTCACCATGTTTTTTGCCTCGTCCGCTCCTCGCCAGAACCGCCGCGGATCGTGGAGGTGAGGAACGCGGCGTGGCCGATTTGACAATCCAATCTACCGCAATCTGAAGACAATTCCCTCTATTGCGTCGCAGAGTCACTTTTTCCGCGGTAGTTGAAACCTGTCCGTCCGACACCCCAGTGAAACAGTTGCAATGATAGCCGAACGTCCCGCTCTGCGACAAGCTTAAGAAACACTTTTTCCGTGACCCGGCTTGGCTCCGTTTGACACACTTTCTTTGCCCATACCCCTGATATGCAGTAGGCTTACGGGAAGGTAACAGGCAATCATGGCTGTCCGTGTTGTGGGCCGGAGGACGCCCTGCTTCGCGAACATATTCCAAGTTGAAATAGACTCCCGCTCCGAAGGACTCCATATGACCAAGATCCGCTTTGGCACTGATGGCTGGCGCGGACGCATGGCCGAAGACTACACATTTGCAAATGTGCGCCGCTGCGCACAGGGCTTTGCCAACTGGCTGGCGGACGAGGGCCACGCAGACAAAGCGGTGGTCGTCGGCCACGACAAACGCTTCCAGGGAGAGCATTTCGCAGCCGCGGTGGCTGAGGTTCTGGCAGGCAACGGCTTCCGCGTTCTGCTGATTGAAGACGCTGCGCCGACGCCGGTAATCAGCTTCGCCGCCGTCGACAGAAACGCGGTCGGCGCAGTGAACATCACCGCCAGCCACAATCCGCCTGAAGACAACGGCTTCAAAGTGCGAGACGCCAGCGGCGGCGCGGTGCCGCCGGAGGGACTGGCCGCGATCGAAGCCCGCATCCCCGGTATCGAAGGCGTGCGCCGCACCTCGCTCAACGCGGCCCTGGCCGATGGCGCGATCCGCTATATCCAGCCGCAGGCCGCCTATCTGGCCCATCTGAACGAGCTGATCGACGTTGCGCCCATCCGCGACGCCGGCCTGAAGATCGTCGTCGACAGCATGTGGGGCAACGGTGCCGGCTGGTTGAGCGAAATCCTCGCGGGCGGCAAGACGGATGTCATCGAAATCCACGCGCAGCGCAATCCGACCTTCCCCGAAATGGCCCGCCCCGAGCCGATCCCCCCAAATGTGGACGCCGGCCTCGCCGTCGCTCGCTCCGTCGAAGCCGATTGCATCTGCATCCTCGACGGCGACGCCGACCGCTGCGGCTTCGGCGACGAAAACGGGCAGTTCGTCGACCAATTGCGGGTCTACGGGCTGCTTGCCTACTACCTGCTGGATGTGCGAGGTGAACGCGGGCCGATTGTCAAAACCCTCAGCACGACCTCGATGCTCGACAAACTGTGCGCCGCCTACGATGTTCCGATCGTGGAGACGGGCGTCGGCTTCAAATACGTGGCGCCGGCGATGCTGGAGCACGACGCGCTCATCGGCGGCGAGGAGAGCGGAGGCTACGCTTTCCGCGGCCATGTGCCCGAACGCGACGGCATTCTCTCCAATCTCTACCTGTTGGACCTGATGGTGCGTACCGGCAAAAGGCCGACCGAGCTGCTGCAGCTTCTCTTCGAGCGGGTCGGCGAACACTACTACGACCGCATCGACATCCGCTTGACCGGGGCCGAGATGAAGGCCGCGGCCCAGCGCAGACTGGAAGGCGTCGACATCAGCGGCTGCACGCTGGGTGGCCTCGCCGTCACCGAACGCATCACGATCGACGGCTACAAGTTCCTTATGGAGGACGGAGGCTGGCTGCTGGTGCGCTTCTCCGGCACCGAACCGCTGATCCGGATCTATACCGAGACGACCCGCAAGGAGAGCGTGGCCGCAATCCTTGCCGACGGTCAGAAACTGGCGGGCCTCTAGCGGCAAGAAGGGAGAATACCGCCCGCTGCGCCCTGAGCGGGTCCGCCCGTCAGTTGCCTGTCGCGCTTTCCCGCGGCGGCACTATGTGATAAAATTAACAATCAGCCTTTGTCAGAATACAGTTGGATACACGACTGGTTTCGCTTCATCAGACTGCATTGGGCGTGAGCACGGATACGCTGCCATCTCCATAGTTGAGCGCAAATGACTGTTCCGACGCTGGTCGACAGCCACTGCCATCTGGATATGGAGCAGTTCGACACCGACCGCGCGGCGGTGCTGAAGCGGGCGCAGGCGCAGGGCGTGCGCCGGATCGTAAACCCCGGCATCGACCTTGTCCACAGCCGGCGGGCCATCGAGTTGGCCGAACGGCATCCGCAGGTATACGCGGCGGTGGGCATCCATCCCAACAGCAGCGGGGACTTCAATGAGCGCGCGCTCACACATCTGTCCGCGCTGGCCGAGCACCCCAAGGTTGTCGCCATCGGCGAGATCGGGCTGGACTACCATTGGGACCGTGTCTCCCCCCGGGAGCAGGCCCGTGCCTTTCGCGCGCAGCTTGACCTGGCCGCCGATACCGGTCTGCCGGTGATCATTCACAACCGCAACGCGTCCGCCGATGTGGCGCAAATCCTTGGTGAGTGGACGGCGAGCGAGCGCACCCGCAGCTCTCCTCTTGCGCAACGGGAGCTTTGGGGCGTTCTGCACGCGTTCTTCGGCGATGCCGCGCTGGCGCAAGCGGCAGAGGACTGGCACTTCACGCTCGGGCTCGGCGGCGCGCTGACGTTCAAAAACGCCCGCCCGCTGCACAAGCTGACCCGCCAGCTGTGCCTGGACCGGCTGATGCTCGAAACCGATGCCCCCTGGCTGACGCCGCACCCAATGCGCGGCAAACGCAACGAGCCGGCCTACGCATCGCTGGTGGCGCTGCGGCTGGCAGAACTCCTGGAAGTGAACGCGGAAGAGGTGGCCGCTCGCACAACCGCAGTGGCCTGCTCACTCTTTGGCATTGACGCAGACGAACCGCCCGCATTGGCAGACGGGCTCGCGGTCGCCGCGGACTTACTCTCTGAATCAGATCCTCAGCCGCACGAGTCGGCAACGACCTATGGTTGATCAGGTGCAGGTCGAAAAGTTTACCAAAACCGACGCAAAATCCATTGCGCCTGACACACCTCAGAAGCCGCCCTCGGGTGCGCACAGCCCGCGCGAAGCTGCCATACATGAGAAATTCCGCCGCGCATTGCTGATGCCGCAGGATGCGCCGGCGCTGCTGGCGCCGGTGCGCTCAGCGCTTGCACAAGTCGAAGACAAGATGAAGAGCGTTGACGCCGACGTATTTGCGCCCCTGGCAAACGCCTTCATCGAACTGATCGGTCAGGGCGGCAAACGGCTGCGTCCGGCCCTGTCGCTCCTGGCCGCGGGACTGCATGACGGATACGCCTCAGAAACGATCAACGCCAATGCCGGCATGACGTCAACCCCGCATCCGCTCATCGCCCTGGCAGCCGCGGTCGAAATGCTGCACACCGCCACGCTCGTCCACGACGACGTGATTGACGGTTCCCTGCTGCGCCGCGACGCCCCAACGTTGAACGCCTCCTGGAGCCCGGGGGCAACCGTCCTGGCCGGAGACTATATGTTCGCCCGCTCCGCCCAGTTCGCGGCAGAAACCGAAAATATTCGCGTGATTACCATTTTCAGCGATACGCTGCGCGTGATCGTCGATGGCGAGATGCGCCAACTCGCCGACCGTAACGACTTTTACCAGGACCGCCAAGCCTACTACCAGCGTATCTACGCGAAGACTGCCAGCCTCTATAGCGCCGCCACCGAAGCCGCCGCCGTCCTGGTCGGCCTGCCGCCCCCACAGGTCCAGGCACTGAAATCCTTCGGATATCAGTTCGGTATGGCTTTCCAGATTGTAGATGACATTCTCGATTTCATCGGCACCGACGCCACCCTGGGCAAACCGGTAGGCAGCGACCTGCTACAGGGTACGCTGACACTGCCCTTCCTCTACTACCTGCAGGATCTGCCCCAACCGCAGAAACTGGTGGACCGCCTCCTTCAGGCGCGCGACCGCGCCGACGCCGGCGACTCCCGCGCCTTGTCAACTACAGTGCAGGAGATCGTCCAGGCCGTGCGCGCCAGCGGCGCCATCGAGGCGGCGCACCAGGAAGCGCTCGACTTCCTCGACCACGCCGTTCACAACCTGTCAGCTTTCGACGACAGCCTCTGTCAACGGTCTCTCTTAGGGTTGTGCGCCTTTGTTGTGCAACGCAGCAGTTGAACGCACCCACCTGTAAACGCGATGTTCAGGCAACTTCGCAGTCGAGTGGACAGCCGCGGCGACAAAGCTCGACATGACGGCGCGGGCAGCTTTACAACCGCGCTCACAGGCCAAAGTGAACGCGATCGGGCGCATGAAACACGCTCCCTGACCGACCTCGTAATCGTGATCGTCTCTTGGAACGTTTGGGACCATCTGCGCGCCTGCCTCACCTCGATAGAAGACCAAAGCCAGCCAATAGACCAGTCACACGCCAAAAGGAAGAACGCGCTGGCGCCCCCGGCATTCGTGCGCCGCTTCGGCCCGCACAACGAGGCCACGCTCCAGGTCGTCGTGCTCGACAACGCCAGCGAGGACGCCACGCCCTCTCTGCTCACAAAACGATTCCCTTGGGTGCAGACGATCTTCAGCGACGAAAACCTGGGCTTCACCGGCGGAAACAACCGCGCGCTGGAGGCTATGGGATTCGATGTTCGTGTCGACCGAAAGCCCGCCGCGCCGGACGACGAGCAGGCCGGACATCAACCTTCCCCGGCCGCGCCGGCCCGCTTCATCTACTTCCTCAACCCCGACACCGAACTCCTGCCGGGCAGCCTGTGGGCGCTCTACCGGGGAATCGACCAGGACGGAACGATCGGCGCGATCGGGCCGCAGCTCCGCTACTCGGATGGCGCCCTGCAAAGCAGCCGCCGGCGTTTCCCAGGCCCGCTAACCGGCTTCTTCGAGAGCACCTGGCTCGAGCGGTCCTGGCCCCGCAACCCGTGGACCCGGCGCTATCACCTCGCCGATTGGCCGGCGGACGCCCGCCAGGACGTGGACTGGCTCGTCGGCGCTGCGCTGCTGGTGCGCGGCGAAGCACTGACCGCGCTCGGCGGATTCGATCCCCAGTTCTTCATGTACAGCGAAGAGACCGACCTCTGCCGACGCATCAGGAGGGCCGGCTGGCGCGTCGTCTACGACCCGGCCGCCATCGTCATCCACGCCGAGGGCCGCAGCAGCGGCCAGGTGAGCGCCAGACGCCATATCCTCTTCAACCGCAGCAAAGTACGCTAC
>DAOUHX010000146.1:0-5055 GCA_034428395.1 Caldilineaceae bacterium | reverse complement strand
CTCGGCATAGGACCTGCGGTCACCCAGCGCAGGGCCGAACCAGCGCCGGACCATTCCTTCGCTGATCAGAACGTCGGTGTCGGCATCGATCCGCTCGATCGAGACGCGGCCGGACTGCGCCTGGGCGGGGAAGGCGGCAAACAGGGCAGCCTCCAATCTATCCTCATCCCAGTTGACCAGTGCGTCCGCACTATCGGCGTAGATCGCCTCCTCCGCCGCGATGAGCCTCTCCGCCAGCTCCGGCCGCAGCGTAGAGCGGTCCCCGAGGGCGTAGATTCGCTGCGTATGTTTGGGGACTGTCTCCGCCAGGGAGAGCCAGCCATCCGGCGCCAGCCGTTCCGCCAACTGCCTGAGAGCAGCCTCCTTTTCGATGGAGTTGAGCAGGGCGTTGCGCCCGACGATGGCATCGAAACGCACTGTATCGGTGTCGAGCAACTGTGCCAGCTCACCCATTCGTCCGTGCAGCAGGAGCGGCCGCGCCGACTCCTCCAGATTTTGCACCTGCTCCTGCAGCGCCCGGCGGTCGTCCTCGTTGTACGCCAGGGCGTAGACACCGCCTTCGGGCGCGCGACGCAACGCCTCCCAGGTCAGCAGCCCGCTGCCTACATTCAGATCGAGCACAACGCTATGCCGTTCAAGCGGGCCGCCGGCCAAGATGCGTTCCCGCAGCGCGGCCGCTGCTTCACCGGACTGCGCAACTGTACGCTGCAGCCAGCGCTCGCGGGCGGATCCATCCCCTGACGCATCATATGTCAAGATTTCCGGCGGCGCGCCGGAACCCTCCAACATGGCCGCCAGCTGAGCCTCACGGCGGCGCGTGACGGCCGCAGCGACAGCCGCTTCATAGCCCTGGTCGGTCGGCTCGTAGAAGACCTTGCCCTGCAGCGCGACGGGGAGATACTGCTGCGCAACCCAGTGATCACGGTAGGCATGGGGATAGAGATAGCCGGCGCCGTGCCCGAAGCCCTCGCTGTCGCGGTTGGCATCGCGCAGATGGCTGGGCACGTCGGAGTCGGGTTCATTGCGGACGGCGTCGAGCGCATCAAAGAAGGCCATGACTGAATTGGACTTCTCCGTCGTCGCCAGGTAAAGAGCGGCCTGCGCCAGGGGGAAGTTGCCCTCCGGCAGGCCGACGCGGTCAAAGGCCTGCGCGCAGGCATTGACCACCTGAACGGCGCGGGGATCGGCCATGCCAACGTCCTCGCTCGCCAGGATCAACATGCGGCGGAGGATGAAACGGGGGTCTTCGCCGGCGTAGATCATCTTCGCCAGCCAGTAGAGAGCCGCATCCGGGTCGCTGCCGCGCAGACTCTTGATGAAGGCGCTGATCGTGTCGAAATGATAGTCCCCCTCCTTGTCGTACAACACCGCGCGGCGTTGGATCGACTCCTCGGCGATGGCGAGGTTGATGCGTACCTCGCCGGACGCGTCCGGGGCTGTCGTTTCGACCGCCAGCTCGAGCGCGTTGAGCACGGCGCGGGCGTCGCCATTGGCGATGGAAACGAAATGTTCGGCCGCCTCCTCCTCGATCAAAACGCGCCGGTCGCCGTAGCCGCGACCAGGCGTCTTCAGCGCGGCCTGCATGATGTGACGCAGATGCTGTTCGGTCAGGCTCTTCAACTGGAAGATTCGGCTGCGGCTGACGAGCGCCTTGTTGACTTCAAAGTAGGGATTTTCGGTGGTGGCGCCGATGAAGGTAACCGTCCCGTTCTCTACCCACGGCAGCAGCGCATCCTGCTGCGCTTTGTTGAAGCGATGCACCTCGTCAACGAAGAGGATTGTACCCCGATCGTACAACGCCCAGCGTTCCTGGGCGTCGGTCACCGTAGCACGAATCTCTTTGACGCCGGCAAGAACGGCGTTGAGCGCGCTGAAATGCGCTGCCGTCGTGTTGGCGACGACCTGGGCAAGCGTTGTCTTGCCCGTACCGGGCGGGCCATAGAATATAAGGCTGCTCAACTGATCCGCCTGAATCGCGCGGCGCAGGAGTCGTCCCGGCCCTACAATCGCTTCCTGGCCGATGAACTCATCGAGTGTGCGCGGCCTCATGCGCGCAGCCAGGGGGGCGTTGGCGTCAATGCGTTCGTCACGAACGGATTCGAACAGATCGCTGGCAGGTTCGCGGCCTTGTGTATAACGCACCACGACAGAATCTACCTCACGCTTGCGGACGCCCTGTGTTTAGCGCGCGCTGCGCTGTGAACAGTCCCCCGACTGAAGTAAGGGAGTTTTGGGCGAGACGCGGGTGTGGATAAAGGGTCCACATATGGGGAAAAGTTGGGTAAATGGGGATAAAACCGGGGATAACTTGGAAAAAAGTGGATAAAGCAGTCTCATAACTCCACCGCTCGATTTGTCCCCGCTTCCGTTGACTTATACCCGGCTGGGTACAAATTGGGGAGAGATCCCGTATTTTGTGTCGAACATCGATTCGACGGATTCTCCCGTCCTGCCCTTTCCCGATCTTCCCGCTGAATTATCCCCATCGGTTATGCTCGTTGCGGTGTGACTTACCACAATATGCAGGCCTGTTTCTGTTGCATCACCACATATCGTGTCATCTCTACGCGTATCCCCATATCCCCACCATCTACGATCACGTACTAAATGAGATCAAAACTGATGATGGGAATAATCTTGAAGAATACCAGAAATCAGTCAGACTCCAACAGAATGGCAGCCGGCGGTAGATAGGGTAGCGGATTACTGTAACCACCCCATCCGTCGGCAACGAGGTAAGGAGCGATGCGAATACCGAAATGGAAGTGCTGACTCGGCCCAGGCCCACGCTTGAAATGGCCGAGGAGGGCGCCCCGCTTCACGCGTTGACCTGCGTCGACGGCAAGATCATCGAAGTGGGTGTAAAGGGATTCACCCCAGGGGTGGGCAATGCGGACGAAACGGCCGTGCCGTTCAGGACTGAAGCCGATGGCGATGACGATGCCAGTGTCCGCGGCGATGATCTTTTCGTTCGGTGGCATCTCAAAGTCGATGCCGTCGTGCCCGAAGAGCGCTCTGTCGCCCGAAACAAAGCGCCGGTAATACTCCGGCCGGGCGCCCCAATGTTGAACGACGCGGCGCCGGCCTTCAAATGGCGCTGTCAGGTAGACGCCCTCTGGTTCGTAGTAGCCGTTTTCGATCGCGCTGTGGACAAAGTCAAAAGACATCGGCAGCGTTGGTCAAATGGTCTGTATCGTTGACCGGATGCGGTGGGTGTGATTCGATTCAGATTCGACAACGCTTTTTCAAAAAGGTATACTTGGGTGGTGCGCATTTTGGCGTGCAGGACACAATTCAGTTGAACGTGAGCGGGCTTCGGGTAGTATAGTTGTGTAGGCAGATTTGGCAAAGAAAGTTACGATTAGAGTGAGGGTGTTCGATGCCTATTTATGAACTTGCCTGCAAAGAATGCGGGGATCAGTACGAGCGCATTCTTTCGTTTTCCAGTTCCGTTTTGCCCGCTTGTCCGACCTGCGGCTCGGTGGAGGTCATGCGGCTTCTGAGCAAGCCGGCCATTCATTTCAAGGGGAGTGGATGGTATATCACCGACAGCAAGAAGGAAGACGAAAAGAAAAAGGCCGCGGCGCAAAAGGCGGACAGCAACGGCACAGCGACGGAGAAGTCGACAGAAGAGTCGGCGCAAAAGGCGACCGAGAGCGAATCGAAGAACGAGACAAAAAGCGAAACCAAAGCGGAAGCCAAGAGTAGTTCGCCGAGCGGGACCAAGAGCGCGGCCAAAGAGGAAGGATAGTTTTCGCGGTCAGTTGCAGCGCGCCTGAAAAGTGAAGAAGTCCGGTTTGTCAACACCCTTGCGCTTGCGCTAAGGGTGTTTTTGCACTGTTCAGGAAACCGGGTCGATCTTGTCGGCCAGGAGAGAGGCGAGAAAGGTGCGCTCCTGGTCGGCGTCGAAAAGGATTTTGACGCGCTTATCCGCGCCCTCTCCGCTGATTTCGGTGATAACGCCGGCGCCGAAATGTGAGTGGATGATACGTTGTCCGCAGGTGAGTTGATCGAGAGTGCGCAGTTGTGAGCGGGTCGGCTGCGGCGGTTGCGCTGAGGCCGCCTGCTGCAAAGAGGTGGCGATGTTGGCTTCGCGGTCGCGCCAGGCCTCCGCCAGTGTGCCGACCGTCTGGTCCGGCTTCTTGGAGAGAGAGATGCGCAGCCGGTTGGCGCGTTGCAGAGCCGCGGCGAGCGTATCCATTGACGCGCTCTTCTCCTGGTCGGCGTGGGAATCGAGTGCGGTAAGGCGGCTGGCGCGGCTCAAGACGCGCAGAAAGCGGTCCATCTGCTTGACGGGCTCGTCGAATGGGTCGATCACTGCCAGTTGAACACCGTTGCGGCGGCAGAGTTCGTCGCGAGTCCGGTCGCGCTGCTCCTCCTCGAGTAACTCCCCATCGCTGCGCCGCCGGCGTCCCGTTCCGGTCAGGCCGGAGAAGCGCACCGCGATGTTGACGGAGGGGAAGAGGTAGTCCAGTTTGAGGCGGCGGCGCGTCGCCGGGTTGATCAGCCATTCGGGACTGACGTTGGACTGCGGGTGGGGGTCATCGAATACACGGGCGAATATCTCGCGCCAAGCGTTTACAAATTGATAAGCTGACATGGAATATCTGCTTGCGCGCAAAGTCGGCGCAAAGTACCCTTTCCTTGATTGACTCAGCAGGAAAATCGCTGGAACATTGTACAGAACCGTTGCCGCAAGGCAAAAGTCGCTTGGCGCGGAAAAGGTCTATCGCGGCAGGAGCGCTATGACGAAACCGGACATCGGTGACAAGCAGGTCCCGGGAAGAGGAGTAGGCGTGCGGGCGCTGGACAGCAGAGGGATTGCCGGCGCGGCGACGCTGGTGATGCTACTGTTCATTCTGAGCCGGGGCACCGGTCTGTTGCGGGAGATAATCATCGGCGCCCGCTTCGGCACTAGTGCAGAGCTGGACGCCTACCTGGCCGCGTTCCGCATCCCTGACCTGCTCTTTCAGCTCGTGGCGGGCGGCGCGCTGGGCAGCGCCTTCATCCCCGCCTTTGCCGCCGCGTGGACGGAGGGCAGCCGCCGGGAGGCCT
>DAOUHX010000145.1:0-2404 GCA_034428395.1 Caldilineaceae bacterium | reverse complement strand
TGCACCGGTATCGGGATGGAAGAACATCTCGAGCGAGAACTTCACGTCCTCGGCCGTCAGTTGCTCGCCATCGTGGAAACGGACATCATCGCGCAGGTGGAAGGTATAGGTGAGGCCGTCGTCGGAGACCTCCCAGCTTGTGGCCAGGTCGGGATGGATCGTGACTGCATCGGTGTCGCGATCGATCAACTGGCTCCAGAGATAGTCGTCGCGGGCGCTGAAGGTGAACCAGTTGCCCCCGGTCATGGCACCGGCGGCGCCGGCAACCACGATTTCGCCACCCTGCTTGGGCGGGGAATCGGTGCAGACGTGAATTGTGGTGCTGTCAACGTCTGCCTGATCGTACCATGGCTCGGCCGGTTCTTCGGCCATTTCTTCCTTCATTTCCTCTTCCTGCATCTCTGCCGGTGCTGTATCGGCGGGCGCGGCACAGGCCGCGAGGAGCCAAACCAGCAGAATAAGGGAGAGGGCGAATCCAACGTTCTTGCCAGAAATCCTCATCGTTTAAACTCTCCTTGTCTTTGTTGCGTTGCGCCCCAAGAATTGACGCAATCAGCGTGAATAATTCCAAACATGAAACCGGGGCACATCAGCGGGGTTCTGATCGCGTGTCCGGTAGCAATGGGCGATTGACTTCTGGACTGACGGAACGACGGGGACCCCGGTGGAATTGGATCCGGCAACTAATGCGTCCGACGAATGAGTGACGCCAAGAAGCCGCTTTTCCGTGTCTTTATTCGTCCAATCTCGTCGATGAGGCAACGCGGGGCAGGATTACGATAAGACCAGGCCGTGCAGAAAAAAAGACAGGAGATCCGGGCCGATCAACGCCAAAAGAGTACGCAGCCCCTACGATTTGACTACGCAATGTATACCACATCGCCGCGGACGGCGTCAAATCGGCCCGATGCAACTTTGAGGGCCCGTGGCCGAGGCACTTCTCCGGCGGCGATTGGACGCTGAACGCTAGTCGTCAGATCATCGTCCGCGCCCGATACTGCAGCGCTTCGGCAAGGTGCGGTGTGTCGACCTCGTCGTCATCGGCGAGGTCGGCTATGGTCCGGGCCAGTTTGAGGACGCGATGATAGGCGCGGGCGCTGAGGTCCATTTGGCGCGCGGCTGCCGTCATCAGCTTTTTGCCCGACTCGTTCAGCGGGCAGAAACGCTGTACCTCTCCCGGCCCCATATCCCCGTTTACGACGACGTTGGTCGTGCCCAGTGGGGCAAAACGGGCCTGTTGGCGGGCGCGCGCCCGCTCGACGCGTTGCCGCAGCTGTGCGGAAGGCTCGCCGCCGTCGAGGCTCGACAGCTTTTCCACGGGCACGCGCGCCACGTCCACGTGGATGTCGATGCGGTCAATCAGCGGCCCGCTGATACGTCCCTGGTAGCGCTGCACCGTCATCATCGAACAGTTACACGGTCTGCGCTCGTCGCCGAAATAGCCGCAGGGGCAGGGGTTCATGGCGGCGACGAACATGAAATTGGCGGGAAATGAAAGCGTACCGGCCGCGCGGCTGATGGTCACGACCTTGTCTTCCAGCGGCTGGCGGAGGCTCTCCAGGTTCTTGGACCCGAACTCCGGCAACTCGTCGAGGAAGAGGACGCCGCGGTGTGCCAGGCTGATTTCGCCGGGACGGGGCACGCGTCCGCCCCCGACCATACCGGCGTGGCTGATCGTGTGATGCGGGGCGCGAAAGGGGCGGGCGCGGATCAGCGGGCCGGCGCCGTCGAGCTCGCCGGCAACCGAATAGATGCGGGTGATCTCGAGCGATTCGCGCAGGGTCGCGGCGGGCAGGATCGACGGCAGGGCGCGCGCCATCAGAGTCTTGCCGCTGCCCGGCGGGCCGACCAAGCGGACGTTGTGGTTGCCGGCGCAGGCGATCTCGAAGGCGCGCTTGGCGTGTTCCTGACCGCGAATGTCCTTGAAGTCGACGGGGTAGACGACTTCCTCCTCGACGCTAAAGGTTGTCGCGTTCTGGCAGGGGATCTCCTTCTGTCCGGTCAGATGGCCGATGATGTCATTGAGATGGGAGACCGGGTAGACATCGATACCTTCGATGAGGGCGGCCTCGGATGCGTTGGGCTCAGGAAGAAAGAGGCGGCGGTAGCCGCGCTGCTGGGCCATTGCGGCCATCGAAAGCGCGCCGTTGACGTGGCGCACCGCCCCGTCCAAGCCCAGTTCGCCGACGACGAGCGCGTCTTCGAGATCGGCCAGCACCTGACGGGAGGCCGCCATTATGCCGAGCGCGATCGGCAGGTCGTAGGCTGGGCCCTCTTTGCGGAGGTCCGCCGGGGCCAGGTTGACGGTCAGGCGGTGCTGGGGGTAGAAGAAGCCGCTGTTGGCGATGGCGGAACGAACCCGTTCCCCGCTTTCGCGCACAGCGGCGCTGGGCAGTCCGACAAC
>DAOUHX010000144.1:0-6638 GCA_034428395.1 Caldilineaceae bacterium | reverse complement strand
CAGGGCCCCGGTTTCGCCGTCGAGCGGGTCAGGATAGAAGCAGAATTTGCAGCCGAACTCGTGGGTCTTTATGTCTCTCCCGCTGCGATCGGGATGCCAGCGCGTATCGCCGACAAACAGATTGACGTCGGTTTCGTGGCCAATGACATCTTCGCCAAAGAGCTGTTTGGCTATGCCATACAGGTGTGGGCGTTCCGGCAGTGAATAGATGTAGGGCGTGCTGGAACTGGTAAGATCTACGCCTTGCAGGCGCTCGCTGGAATCCGCGGAGTTGTCAAAGGCAGTGTCCTTGTAAGTCAGGTCTACGGCGTGCTTGAGTTCGGCGTTGATCGTCTTGACTTCCTCTGGGGCGAAGTGCTGCTTCAGGACGAGGAATCCAAAGGTCTCAAAGAAGGTGACTTCCTCGGCCGTCAGCGAATTCCGCTGAGCGGCCTTCCCGTTTTCCTGCGGTGCCTCTGCATTCATCACTGTTCTCCCTGTTTCCATTGAAAGGCTGGCTTTTTTGCGAGAATATCAGCGGTGGCCCTTTCAGTCTCCTGCTGACGAACTTCCGCGCCTGCTCGTTGCTGTAAGATCTCGAACGCTGCGGTTCAAAAGGTGACAGGCAGCCGTTCCGGATTGCGCATGGAGGTGTGTACTCGCCAGGAAAGCGGCTCGTTCATCAATTCCAGCGCAGGCATCCGGTGCAAGATTGTCTCGACTGCGATCTGGCCCTCTAGACGGGCCAGGGGCGCGCCAAGGCAGAAGTGGATGCCGTAACCGAAGGCCAGGTGCGGGTTCGGCTGCCGGCTGACGTCGAGCCGGTCCGGACTTTCGAACTGCGCCGGATCCCTGTTCGCCGCGCCCAGCATCGGCAACACGCGTTGCCCCTGTCGAATCCAGCAACCCTCCAGCTCGAAATCCTCGCCTGCCACGCGCGTCTGGTGCTGTATGGGGCTGTCATAGCGCAAGAACTCTTCGACAGCCTTCTCCATCAACGTTGGGTCCTCTTGCAATTGTCGCCTCTGGTCGGGATTCCGCAGCAGGGCCAGCAGACCGTTGCCAATCAGGGCCAGGGTTGTCTCATGACCGGCAACGAGGAGGAAGACACACATGCCGAACATCTCCTCCTCGCTCAGTCTGTCACCTTCCTCTTCGACGATCAAGAGGGCGCTGATCAGGTCGTCGCGGGGAGACTGACGACGCTGTCTGAAGATGCCGCGCAGGTAGTCCTTCAGCGCGTAAACGCCTTGCTGGGCGCGCTTGGCGACGTCAACCCTGGGCCGTCCCGTACCGAGGAAGGCCATAACGTCGTTGGACCACTCCTTGAACTGCTCGCGGTCCCCGGGCGGCAGGCCGAGCATCTCCGCAATCACAATCGCAGGCAGGGGAAAGGCGAAATCTGCGATCAGGTCCATCTGTCCGTCCGCCTGGACCCGATCGAGCAGCTCGTCGACGATCGCCTGAATTCGTGGACGCAGATTCCTGATCATGCGCGGCGTGAACGCGCTGCTGACCAGTGCGCGCAGCCTGGTATGATCGGGGGGATCGATGAACCCCATCCACGTCGAGATATGGTCCTGGAGCGCGTGCATCTCCGGCTGGACCGTCTCGGGCAGCTGGCGCACTGCCGCGGAGATGCGTGTGCCTGAAACTAGACGCGGATCGCGCAAAGCGGCCTCAGCGTCGCGGTAGCGGGTGAGCAGCCATGCGCCCATGGCCTCGCTCCAGTATACGGGCGCCTCGCGGCGGAGCCGGTGGTAGTACGGGTACGGATTCGCCAGGTAGGCAGGCGTGAGCAGATGCTGGTCAAACGAGTCTTCGATCGTTATCTCATCACCTGCTGCTTCAATCAGCATCTACGAATTCCCAGCGCCGCAGCCACTCAATCCAGCGCTGCCGTTTGGTGCTCTTGTGCGGATTCGAAAGCCAGTACGGAGAGTGCTGCGGTTCTTTCCATTCGAGGCCCTCGTGGACCCTTCGAACGATGGCCACCATCTCCCGGTTGGCCGTCTCTTCTTCGGGGGTCTTGGGGTTGTTGTAATACATGATCGAGCACATGCGGCGGTCGCTCGTCCCACCCCAGCTGGCATGCCACAGTCGAAAGTTGAACGCAATCAGGTCGCCGGGCTCCGAACTGCACACGTGCGCAGGAAACTCGCTGACGCTGAGCCCGGTCTGTTCTTCCGCCCGCCGATTGGAATCTTTTCTCGGCACGCGGAACAGGTCGTCGTGCAGGGGGCTCTTGTGGGAGCCTGGAATCACGCGCAGCGCGCCGCTTTCGGCGCCGAGCGGCTGCAGATAACAGGCAAATTTGACGCCCTGCATGTGCGGGTCATGCGTATCCGGGTGCCATTCGGTGCGGTCGCCGGCGAAATGATTGCCATTGGAGGCAACGCCGACAACGTCATCCCCAAAGAGCTGCTCTGCCACCCCGCAGATGCGCGGGTCCTCCAACAATCCGGCCAGGAACGGAGTATCCGGCCCCATGTTGGGCCAGTTCAACTGCCTGCGATTGCCCACAGGCGAGTCCGTCTGGTCCCGTGTCCTGTTCAACCCCTTTTCATATTCGGCGTTAATGACCTCAAGCTCGTCCGCGTTGAGCACACCGCGCAGGTGCAGGAATCCGAAAGTTTCCCATTGAGTGACTTGCTGCTGCGTAAGCATGAACACCTCGCTTTTCGCTTGAATGGTTTCCTTGAGGCAATCGCGGCGCGTCTCAGGCAGCCGCGTAGGGATTGTGTTCGTCCATGACGAGGCCGCCGATACTGTACAGGGGCACTACCCGATACGAAGGCCACTCGTCGGGCGCCCAACCGGCCAGTTCATCCTTGTGGCCCAAGCGCCGCACCATGCTCCACTCGTCTTTGAAGCCCACCCGGTAGGCGGAGCTGGCATCCCAGAACGCCAGTCCGTCCACACCTTGCGCGTAGAAATCGAGCGCCTTTTGGCGGAATTCGGCCGGCGACTGGCGGCGCGGCATGACCTCGGGATACAGTTTACACTGCGTGCCGCGCGTCATCCTGACATAGGCGGGAATGTCCATGTCCATGACGTTGTGCAGGGGGTAAGGGATGATGAAATCGACCAGCCCCTCTTGTGCCCAGGTCGCCGCATCGAGTCCGTGCGCCATGTTGAGCGCCTCATCGTTGAGCACGTAAGCCGAGAGCTGCACAGTGCGGCCCTGCTGCTCGCCGACCTGGTTGAGCTCATTGCGGAGGGAGCGCATGAAGTCGGTCATGACGCCGGCCTTGAAGCGCAGCCAAGTGGGGTCGTCTTCGGGCAGGTCGCGCGGGTCCTGGCCGTGGCGCTGCTGGAAGCCGTCGATCATGGGCTGCTCGTAGAGGAGGCAGGGGAGGCCGCGCACGAAGCCGAGGTTGATGCCGTCGGCGCCGCGTTCGGCGACCTCGCGGAAGAGGGCGAGCAGGAAGTTGCGCACGCCTTCAAAGGCGTAGCTCATGCGGGTGACGGGCCGGCCGGAGCGGCTGACGCAGCGCCACTGCGGATGCTGGTAGTAGAACCTGCTTTCGAAGCCGTGGTTGGGTGGGTAGACCCAGCCGCCGACCAAGTACATGCCGTGCAGTTCGAGGCCGAAGCTGTGGGCGTACTCGATTACGGTCGTGAGCGGGTCGGTGCCTTGCGCTTTGAGGACGCGAAAGCCTTCAACCCAGCTGAACAAGAACTCTTCCACGAAGTCCCATTCCTCACGCAGCGCGGTCTCGCCCACGCTGGAAAAGAAGTAGGTCTCGCTGCCGCTGCCGATGCACCACAGCAGCTTCTGGAAATCCGAGTCGCGGAAATGTTCCAGCTCTCCCCGCATCCCTTCTAAAGACCTGGGTTCCAGGTGGGCCGCGTCGTTGTACGCTATCAGCCGCTTGGTATCTGTGCGGGCCTGGTCCTCCTGTATAGCGGCAACGTCGGCATCGCTGAGCGGTTCCAGTTTGACGTAGGCGAGCCCGGCCCGGCGCCCCCCGACCTGGCTGACGATCAGATCGCGTCCCGTCAGATCGGCGTGTATCCAGAACGCCTCGCGCAGCGTGGCAAAGCCCGAATGCCATTCGGAATTGGTAGGAGTGGGCCTGTCTGTGAAAACAGGTGTGTAACAGGGTGCGCCGCTGAGCTTGACCCGCACGACGCTGTCCTCCCAGTCCGTCCAGACGCCCAGATGGATGGCATGCCAGCCTTGCGCGTGCAGCGGCAGAACCAGGGTCGGCGCGGAACATTCGGAGTCGGCAACCAGCATCGTGCCCGACACGCCCTCGGCCTCGTAGGGGATCGTCTGCCAGTGGTTTTGCCTGGGCGTGGGCGAAAGAGCCGCGCTGGGGCGGGCGCGGCCGAGATCGGAAATGTAGGTGGCAGGACGTTCTGCAGCCATGGCGGAATCCTGGGTTGACAGGCGGCGGCGTTCAGAAGTCAACGATGAATGAGCTTACACTCTTTGATAAATGCTCAATGACGTAGTACTTTCAGGACAGGATCGTGCGCGGGTCGAGGGCGTCGCGCAGACCGTCGCCCATGAAGTTGATGGCCATTACCGTCAGCAGGACGGCCACGCCGGGCGGTATCCACACCCACCAGTAGCGTTCCAGAACGGTCAGCGAATGTGCCGCGTTCAGCATAACGCCCCACGACGGTGTGGGCGGTTTCACGCCGAGCCCCAGAAAAGAGAGCCCGGCCTCGGTCAGAATTGCAGCGGCGATGCCAAAGGTGGCCGCCACCATCAGCGGGGCCAATACATTGGGCAGCACGTGCCGCGCCATGATCATACGATCGGGCACCCCCAGGCAGCGCGCGGCCATGACAAAGTCCCACTCGCGCACCGAGAGGATCTGCCCTCGAACAAGACGGGCCATGCCTGTCCATCCAAGCAGTCCAATAACCAACATTACGTTCCAGATGCTCGGTTCGAAGACGGAGACGACGGTCATGATCAGGATCAGGCCGGGGAACACCATCATCACGTCGGTAAAGCGCATGATGATCATGTCAACGGAGCCGCCGAAGTAGCCGGACAGCGTTCCCAGGACGAGGGAAATCGCCACGGCAATCGACATCGATACGATGCCCACCGAGAGTGAGACCCGGCTGCCGTAGATGAGCCGCGCCCAGATGTCACGGCCCAACTGATCGCCGCCGAGGAGGAACTCCCAGCTGGGCGCGCCCCAAGAATTTTTTCCAGGGTGGATCTCGATCGGATCGCGCCCTCCCGTCACCAGCGGGGCGGCTATGGCGGCCAGGCAGATGACAATGAGGTAGGTGAGACCCAGCATGGCCAGGCGGTGGCGCTTAAAGCGCCGCCACGCGCGGGCGCGGGGAGACTCGATAGACTGCTCCGCAATTTCCAGTTGCGCCGCTGCCGTTCGTTCTGCCATGCGTCTACCTCGCTACTCGTACCGTATGCGTGGATCAGCGACTCCGTAGGCGATGTCGGCGATCAGGTTGGCAAGCAGGACCGCGACGGCGGTCACCAGCACGCCTCCCATGACCAGTGGATAGTCCCGCTGTCGCGTGGCATCGACCATGATCGACCCGATTCCAGGATAGTTGAAGACCACTTCGATGAGCAAAGAGCCGCCGAGCAGGCCGGGTAGGCGCAATCCCAAAACGGTAATCAGCGGCAGCAGGGCATTGCGAAATGCATGGCGTCCGACCACGGCTCGCTCTATCAGCCCCTTGGAACGGGCCGTCGTCACGTAGTCCTGGCTCAACACCTCCAGCATGCCCGCGCGCGTGAAGCGAAGCAGGCTGCCCAGCCCCTCATAGGTCAGGGCGGCCACCGGCAGGATCATGTGTTCCAGCCGATTGAGGACGGTCGGCTCAACGCCCGGCGGCGAAATGCCGCCCGTGGGCAAAATGCCAAGTCCCAATGAGACGAAGTAGATCAGCAATAGCCCGAGAAAGAAACCCGGCATCGACGCGCCGGCGAAGGCGAAGGCGGTCAGCGCATAGTCGAGCGCCGAATAGGGCCGCAAAGCCGAGAGTATGCCCAGCACGATGCCGCCCAACGACGACAACACCATCGACAAGGCGATCAGGGTGATGGTATTGCCGATTCCTCTGACCATGGTTTCACGCACAGATAGTCCTGTTCGCACCGAAAAGCCGAGGTTGCCGCGTGCGGCCTGACCGAGCCACAGGGCGTAGCGGACCGGAATCGGCTTATCGAGGCCCAGGCGCGCCCGCGCCTTTTGCAGGTCTTCGGCGCTCCATTCGTGCGCTTCCATAGGATTGATCATGGCCGAGACCGGGTCGCCGGGCGCGAGCGCGTAGATCGTGTAGTTGATTATGGTGATCCCGAGCAGCAGAGGGATAACCAGCGACAGGCGGCGTATGATATAAGGTGACATAAATCCGTGTTCAAGTTCGGCCGGCGCTTCGGGAAGGGCCAATCCGGGGGCGCCGGTGCGATGCCGTCAATGCGATGTCGTCGATGCGCCGCCTGTCTCGCGAGTTTGAGCAGTCGCGAGACAGGCCGGCGTCACCGCTTCCGTGATTCAACTTGCCGGGAAACAGGGTTCCCCGGCAAAACAGTCTAACTCGCCTCGTCGGCGACCCAGACCTTCTCCATGCCCCAGTAGTTCCTGGTCATCAGGGCGTAGACAGGCTGGAAGTCCTCGTCGCCATGCACGCGCTTGTTGATGGCGTAGACCTGGGCCTGG
>DAOUHX010000143.1:0-7836 GCA_034428395.1 Caldilineaceae bacterium | reverse complement strand
CAAATTCATGCAGGATGAGCAGTGGATTCGACTTCGCGATCGAGTATCCTTGCTTGCAGTCGCCCGTTGAAGGCGTATTGTCGAATGTCTCTGTGCGGAAGAGGTGGAACTGCTATACCAGGCAACTTTGAAAACTCAGGCCCCAAATGTTTCGGCTGGCCCATCTACGGCACGATGCGCGCTGACGGCAACTGAACCAGGAACAGTTGCTGCACGACAAATCGGCAGGAGATGGGCGGTTTTGTTGAGTCTCACTTGAGGAAGGAGAACTTTTCGATGTCAACGCTTGTACACGCCATGAAACACAGTAGTGTCAAATTACGTGCCATTCCTATCGCCTTGCTTGGGCTGATCGTCTTTGCGCCCTCGGCCTTCGCCCAGGATGCCGCCCCGCTGAGTGTGGATGAGGTTGCCTATTCGATAGACAATCTGATCCTTTTCCTCTCGGCTGTGCTGGTCCTGTTCATGCAGGCCGGCTTCGCGATGGTCGAGTCGGGATTCAACTCGGCCAAGAATACCGTCAACATCATGTTCAAAAACATCATCGACCTGGCGAGTGGTGTTTTCTTCTATTTTCTGATCGGCTACGGCCTGATGTACGGCGGTTCGGTGCTGGGCGGTTTCCTGGGCTTCGGAGGTCTGGGCATCTCGGCGGAATCACCTGAAGCCGTCGCCGGCAACTTGCACCCGCAGGTCGACTTTCTGTTCCAGGCCGTCTTCGCGGCCACGGCAGCAACGATCGTATCCGGCGCGGTGGCCGGCCGCATGAAGATTTCAGGCTATCTGATCTACAGCATTGTCCTGACAGCCATTATCTACCCGATAAGCGGCTTCTGGAAATGGGGCGGCGGCTGGCTGGACCAGATGGGCTTCTATGACTTTGCCGGCTCGCTGGTCGTTCATGCCGTCGGCGGCTTCGCGGCGCTGGCCGCTGTGATCGTGCTCGGCCCTCGCATCGGGCGCTTCGGCGGCGGTTCAACCAACCCGCTGCCTCCGAGCAACATGGCGATGGCCGCGCTGGGCGTCTTCATCCTGTGGGTTGGCTGGTACGGCTTCAATCCGGGCAGCCAGTTGGCCTTCGCCGGCGCGGTGAACGCTGACGCGGTGATGCTGATCGCCACCAATACGACGCTGGCGGCGGCAACCGGGACCCTGTTTGCCATGCTCTACGGCTGGGTCAAGACCGGTAAGCCCAACCTGACCTATACCCTCAACGGTGCGCTCGGCGGGCTGGTGGGCATCACCGCCAACTGCGATTCGGTCAACAACGTCGAGGGCCTGATCATCGGCGCGGTGGCCGGCGTGCTGGTCTGCATCGGCATGGAGCTGCTCGAGAACCTGAAGATCGACGACGCCGTCGGTGCGTGGTCGGTGCACGGCCTGTGCGGCATCTGGGGCGGCATCGCCACCGGCATCTTCGGCGGCCATCCGCTGGTTGCGCAGATCGTGGGCTCGATCGCGATTCCGGTGTGGGCGTTCGTGACCGCCTTCGTTCTCTTCAAGGTGATCAAGGCGCTTGGCGTATTGCGTGTCTCGCCGGAGGAAGAGCAGGCCGGTCTGGACCTCTCCGAGCACGGCGTTGGCGCCTATCATCTCGCCGGAGAGGAGTCCTGATGCACGTGGGCGAAGTGCCCGCGATCCCACGATGTGGCTAGGGCGGATCGATCCGTATAACACCGGGTCTCAGAAGGGACCCGCTGAAGGCATAAGATAAAACTTTGGGATTATAGACTAACAGCGTCCCTCTCGCCTCAAAAGTTCTCGGCGAGAGGGACGTTGTCTTTTCGCTTGCAGGCTCTTCGCATTCGGCTATACTTTATCGACAGGGTGACAGGGGCCGCTGTCGCGGAGAGGCAACGGCGCCCACTCGACGCCTGAATCGCGTATATGATGCGTTTGCTGACAGGAGGAAGGACCCTATGCCCATCACGGTTACCATTGGCAAAGTCATGCTGCTGGGCGGGGTTGACACGGGCGACTTTGAGAAGCTCGCGGCCGAGGAGTTCAATGCGTTCGGCCAGCGGCCGCGAGCAGAGAACTACATCCTTAAAGGCGTGCGGGGCGACCGCACAGGGGGTTATCTGCACGTTTTGAGAGGCGAAGCTGTGAACGGCGCCTCTACTCTAAATGAGCGCAACGAGGAACAGGTCAGCCGGCAGCCATCTGCACGGGACGCAGGGGACCTACACATAGAAGTTCAACAGCGGATTCGGTCCGGCCTCGGTCAGGCAACAGCGGCAAAATGGGACTCGCGGACGCAGACGGGTCTCTATACCGCCTATACAACCGTGGGAAAGGAGATGACGGGAATGCCGGAGGAGGTTTTGATCGAGCCGGTCACCCTGCGTCCAGGGGTAAGTGAGGCCGACTTTGAGCGCTTTATAACCGAGCGGTACTACGCAATGACCCGCCTGTCCGGGGAGGAAGGCTACCTCCTCAAAGGGATTCGGGGCGACCGTGGAGGCAAGTATATGCTCCTCATTGCCTACGATAGCGTGGAGGTGCGCAATCACCGATCTACCAGCGGCGGCGAACTCTCCCGGGAGATGCGGGAGTGGGCGGACTCCTCCCTTGTGCAGACGATAGTTGCGCAATGGGACTCGTTGGCGCATACGGGTCTCTACACATCCTATGTCGTGCTGGGCCGATAGAGGTTCACAGGATCAGTACATCTTTGCGCCGCAAGCCCCGTTTAGAGAGCCAAATCGCAGGTCTTACAGTCCTGTGCCGAAATTGTAGGTGTAGGAGGTCAATTAAGGAGAGCCGTGCATGAAAATCTACTTTGACGACGATGCCTCTCTAGAACCACTGGATGGAATGACTGTAGCCATCCTGGGCTATGGAAACCAGGGACGCGCGCAGGCGTTGAATTTGCGCGACAGCGGCGCAACCGTCCTGGTAGGCAATCGAGAAGACAGCTACGCCGAACAGGCGCAGGCCGATGGCTTTGAGCCGCTCTCGATCGCGGACGCGGCCGCCGCGGGGGACTTTCTGTTCATCCTGACGACGGATGAGTCGCAGCCATTTATCTGGGACGAGCAGATCGCGCCGGGCGTCGCGGCCGGCAATACACTGGTATGGGCGAGCGGCTACAATGTCGGCTATGACCTGATCCAGCCACGGCCGGACGTCGATGTGGTGCTGGTCGCCCCGCGAATGACGGGCAATATGGTACGAACGCTGTTCAGCGAAGGAAAGGGGGCGATGGCGCAGGCCGCGGTCCACCAAGATGCAAGCGGCCAGGCTCGGGCGCGAATGATGGCGATCGCCAAGGGCATCGGCGCCACGCGGGGCGGCGTAATCGAGTCGTCGTTCCGCGAAGAGGCCGAGCTCGACCTGTTCGCCGAGCAGATCGTCTGGTCCGGGCTGGTGGCCTGGTTTGAAGAGTGTTTCAAGCTGGGCGTCGAGCAGGGCTTTTCGCCGGAGTTGATGGTGCTTGAGCTGTATGCTTCCGGCGAGGCGTCGGAAATTCTGGGACTGATGGCCCGCAACGGGTTCTACCGGCAGATGGCGCACCATTCTACGACTAGCCAGTATGGCACACTCACGCGTGCCGCCGGTTTGCTGAACGACGAAATCCGCGCCAAGATGCGCAACAGCATTGTCAACGATATAAAGGGAGGGGCTTTCATCAGCGAGTGGAGCCGTGAACAGGCCGAGGGCTCTACAGAACTGGAGAAAATGAGGCAAACAGCTCTCGGCAATCCGATGAGCGAGGCGGAAAAGGGGATTATCCCACTGGTACAGAAGGCGCACGGTTTGGTCTGAGTGGAGGCAAACAGCGCAAAACGGGTCCGCCTTGCGGTCAGATGAAGAAGGCACATCGCGCTCACGCCCGCATACGGAGAAGTCAATGAAACTGAAGCAGGATATATACGATCACTTTTGGCAAAAGGGATGGGCCTCCGTGGATGGAGTCTTTGAACCGCACGAAGCGGACAAAGTTGCCGAAGTCGCCCTTTCCGTCAGCGTCTCCGAGTTGGACGAGAATGAATCGTCCTATCACGTTGACCGTTCCGACGATGGGCAAGTGGCCCCCCGGAAAATCGACACGCCGTTTCTCAAACATGCCGCGTTCAGAGAGTTGGTGCTGGACAAACGATTGACGACGCTGCTGTCGGAGCTGCTGGGCGGTAAACGTCCTTTGCTGAAAGGCGACCAGATCCTGATGAAGCCACCCCGCTTCGGCTCGGCCAAACCGTATCACCAGGACAATTTCTACTTTCGCATCCACCCGGCCGACCATTGCATGACCGCCTGGATCGCGCTCGATGACGTCGACGAAGCGAACGGCTGCCTGCGCTACATCGAGGGCAGCCACAAGGAGCCGCTACTGCCCCACGAGCCGCTACCCGGCGAGCCGTATAACCTGGTTCCCAAGGCGGAACTGATCGATTTCTCAAAAGAGGTGCTTGCACCGGTCGGCAAGGGCGGCGTTGTCTTTCACCACAGCCGCACGTTGCACACCTCGTATCGGAACGAGTCGGACCGCTGGCGCCGCGGCTACGCCACCCACTGGGTGACCGAGGGCGTCACGTGTGAGGACGACTCGCTTGCTAACGCATATTATCTGCGCGACGACTACCCCGGTTGAAAGACGAAAAACAAAGGAGCGGATGATGGCCGATATTCTGGACAGGAGCCAGCGGCGGGAGATTCTGGAGAGCCGGCGTCCGCAGAGGCCGATTCGCTACGAGCCCGAGCTCGGCGGCGTCTACACCGAAGAAGAGATCGAGGCGGCCGTAAAGGCGATGCGCGATTCGATGGACTGGCGCGAGGGAGGCTTCGGCTTCATCGGCGCCGAGGAGATCCAGAGCTTCGAGCGCGCGTTCGCCGACTATGTCGGCACGGAGTTCGCGGTCTCGATCAACGGCGCCGGTTCAGGGCTCGACATGGCGATGATGTGTCTTGACCTGGAGCCGGGAGACGAGGTCATCTGCCCGGCCGTCAATTTCATCGCCTCGGCCTACTCGATCGTCAGCCAGGGTGGAAAGCTGGTCGCCTGCGACATCGATCCCAAGACGCTCAACCTGGACCCGGAAGACGTCGAGCGCCTGATCACGCCGCGCACGCGCGCCATCTTCCCCGTTCATTTCGTCGGCCTTTCCGCGCCGATGGACGACCTGCAAGATATCGCTGAACGGTACCCGCACCCGAAGCATGGGCCGCTCAAGGTCATCGGCGACGCGGCCCGCGCCTGCGGCGCATCCTACCGGGGCACGGCCGTGGGCAAGAAGGGCTGGATGACGGTATTCAGCCTGCACACGCGCAAACACATGTCCACATTGGGCGAAGGCGGGATGATCACCACCGACGATCCCGAGCTGAACGCGCGGCTGTGCGACATCCGCCAGTTCGGCAGCACGACCGACAGCTGGGGGACCAACTACAAGATGACCAAGGTGCAGGCCGCGGTCGGCAACGTGCAACTGCGCCGCCTCGATGAAATAAACGCAATGCGCGTGCAAAGGGCTCGCGAGCGGACTGCGCTGCTGCAAGGCGTCGACGAGTTGACCCTGCCCTACGAACCGCCCGACTGCGGCCATGTCTACTATGTCTATCCAATGCTGGTCCCGCGTCACTGGGCGGGGGAAAAGCGCAATCGCCTGATGCAGCTTCTTGAAAAGGAGTACATGGTCGAGTCGTGGATGGCGTCGGCGGAGCTGTACAAGACCCGCGGCTTCTACCGCCGGCTCGTAGGCGACCAGCAGCTGCCCAACTCCGATGAGATAAGCGAAAGGATCGTCTGTACCTTGATCCACGCGCTCTTGCCTGCAGAGGAAAACGAGTACATCGCCGCCGCGATCGCGGACGCGGTGGAACGCGTGGCCGCCGAAGCGTAGGCGGGCGAGCGCGGGTTCTGCACTCGCGGCGAATATTGCAACGCGGCACACGATTGCGGCAATTGAAATGCTTCCACGCACCTGTTGCCAACCGCCGCTGGAGGAAACGCATAAGTGAAGGCGCAAGCGGTGGTCTTCGAGGACCGGAACCAGGTAGCCTACAGGGAGATCCAGGTGCCCGATCCGACCCCGGACGACGTGGTTGTCCGGACCCGCTTCTCGTGGATCAGCAACGGGACCGAAAGCTCCTACCTGCGCGGCGAACGAAGCAACGGCGAGAGCCCCTACCGCCCGGGCGGCCCGCCAATCTTTCCGCGCGTGCCGGGCTACCAGAAGACCGGGACGGTCGAATCGGTCGGCTCCCAGATTGACGGCCTGCGCCGCGGCGACTGGGTCTTCGTCGCCGGCAGCCGCGTGGACTACGGGGTGACGGAAGCGGGCGGGCACGTCTCCACCGCGGTGGCGGCGCCTGACAGCATATGGAAACTCCCTGCCGGCGTGGACCCGGAGGCGGCCAGCGGGCTCGTGCTGACGCAGGTCGGCTACAACTGCGGCGCGCGTCCCTCTGTCGACCCGGGTGACGTCGGAGTGGTGATCGGCGACGGGCTGGTCGGCCACTGGGCCGCACAGACCCTGGCGCTGCGCGGCGCGCAAGTGATCATGATCGGGCGGCACAGCTTCCGGCTGCAGTTGCTTCAAGTAAGCAGGGCCGCTACGATCAATGCGAACGAGACCGACCCGATCGAGGCGCTGCGGCAAGATGAATCGGTTTCATCGGCAGGAATCGCCGTCCTCGTTGATACTGTGGGAGATATCCGGGCGGTGAACGAAAGCCTGCCGCTGATGAAGCACGACGGTCATATCGTCTCCGCCGGTTTCTACGGGACAGAGGGGATGATCGATATCCAGAAGCTGCGCCGCGGTGAGCAGACGCTTCACTGTCCCTCCGGCTGGAGCCGCCCGCGCATGGACCGGACGCTGCTGCACATCGCGCGCGGCGAGCTGGAGACTAAATCGCTGATCACGCATCGCTATCCGGCAAGAGAAGCGCGGATCGCATGGGACCTGATCCAGAACCGGCGCGAAGCCTCGCTGGGGGTTGTGCTCGAATGGGATTGACGAAACACCGACTTGGGCGGATTGGCGGGACAGAATAAGGGGAAGCTAATGACAAAGAACAGCTTTGCATTGGGACCGGAAGGCTGGCACTCATATGACTATCACGGTTCGATCGTGGCCGGGTCCGGCATTTTCGTGCTCACGACGTGGGAGAGACAGGGCGGCGTCGACAACTCCGGCTTCGTCTGGGCCGACCAGTCGCGCTGGAGCGCCGACGTACCGGAGAGGCCGATTTCGATCCTGGCGCTGATTCACTACCGCGGCTGGGTCGATCTGGAACCGGTAGACCTGCGCCAGGCCGAGGTTTCGGTCTATCTGCGGGGGTACGATCTCCAGCTCTATGGGGCCGAATGCTTCTTTTGGGTCCACGCGCCGGGCGTTCGCTGGCACTTTAGCGGCCGTCCGATTCCAATAACGCACGGCGACTGGGCGCCGCAACCGAGCCGGTTTGTACTGGAGAACGACGAAAGCCTTTGGAACCGCAGCTACAGCAGCGCCGAGTTCCAGCACCGCACCTATGCCGAGGGCGGGCCGCGGCTCGACGATGTGCTGGGCGAGGTGCATAGCTACGGTTTTTCGCTTATCGGATTCGATCGGGAGGTCCAGGGCAGACTGGCGATGGACGAGTTCGAAATCACGCCGGCCGGGGCGCAATAGCAAACGACCGGCCTTTTGCGCTTTGTCAAGGGAGGTAAAGAGCCTGATGACGCAATCCCAAACCGAAAAAGGCGGCCCGATCGAAATTGGCGCCCGACTTGAGCCGTTCGTGGACGACTTTCTGATTGCGCGCCTGCACGGCGGCGCCAAGCTGCGGCTGAACAGGCCGGTTCCCCGCGAGCTGTCGCTGGTGACCGACAGGCCGTGGGAAGGAAAC
>DAOUHX010000142.1:0-9811 GCA_034428395.1 Caldilineaceae bacterium | reverse complement strand
CTCGGCGTCATGGCCCGGCCCCTGCGGGTCGACAAGCCCGGCAAAGGTCAGGACCGGCGTCTCGATGCCATGGACGTCTGCGAAGACACGGCAGATCTCCTGGCCGAGGAACTTCGTCAAATTGTACAGATCATTGCCCGGGCGCGCCGGCGCTTCCGCTGAAATATCATAATCGTAGCCGTAGTTGGTTGGATCGGAATAGAGCGGCGTACACCCCTGCGGAGGCCCCGTCTGCACGAAACGCCGGATCTCGCATGCAAGCGCGGCCCGCAGCATGTTGTAGACGCCGACTACATTGACCTGGAACGCCTGCTCGGGCTCGTCGCGTACCACGGTGCAGTTGATCATCGCGTCCATGCCGCGCGCAGCCTGCAGGACTTTTTCTGCGTCGCTGACGTCTACGCACGCTATCTCATGGGGCGGTCCGAGCAGGCGCGGCGACGGTCTGCCCGGCGTGGGCGGCCGGTTCTCGGCGACGATTTCGGCCAGAGGGCGCAGGTCGGTCAGGCGCAGGATGTGATCGCGCGCGAGCGCTTCGCTCGTAACCGCGGCAACCGGGCCTCCCGCGCCGAAGATGACGACGCGTTTGGGGCGGTACGCGGCCTTCGTGTCGAGGCGTTTGTGTGTCTCAACCGGCTGCGGCTGCGCACCGGCGCTCAAGTCGTGTTTCGGTCGGTAACCAAAAGGCGGCGATCCGGCCAGTGCCAGTGGGAAGCGCGTTTTGTGGCCGCCGCCGGGGATGTGAAAGACCCACCAGCCGGTCTGCGGCCCACCGGCAGGCGGTTCTAACGCCAGTGCCCTTACGACGGCCTGCACGGCATCTTCAATGTGTAGCCAGCTGGCGTCGGGCGGGTGCCGGCTCGCATGCCGATCGTCTACAACCTCGCCCAGGCGCAGCGCAATCGACTGGACCGGTCTGACGCGTGACAGCTCGCGTGCAATCAGCTCCGCCAGGTGCGGCGCCAGGGCCCAGACGTCGGTTGAAGGACGCGGCGCCCACTGCTCAGAGACCCTGTAATCCGAAGGGTAGCGTTCGAGAGTCCGCAGCGACGACAGCAGGATGAAGCGAGAGGCCGGCGCTTGCGTCAGCAAGTTGTAGGTCCCGCGCGCGGCCGCGTCAAGGATCTCGCCGTCGGGCGCGTCCGGACCGACGAAGGGAGGCGCAAGGACAACTGCTTCAAATTCCTGCGCTGCCTCGGCGGCCGCGTCCGGGTGGCGCGGGTCGCCCCCGCCATGTTCCAACATGCGAACGTCGTGTCTGTGCGCCAAGGCAGTGACGAGCGCGCCGCCCAGGCCTTCTCCTCTGCCGGCAATCAGGATACGCATGGCTGCCCGTTATCCAGCGATCACTTGGGGGCTACTGTAAATCTCTGGGCGGATGCGACGCACGGTGCATTCGTCCCCGGAGCGCGCGGCCGAAAGGGCTTGCCTCGAAACGTCAGCCAGAATCATCCCCTCATCCTGCAACTTCTCTCCGATCAGATTTCCTGCCGGATCAATGGCGAGCGATAACCCCGGGAACCAGGCATTGCCGCTCATGCCAGACTGATTGGCGAAGAATACGTAGATGCCGTTGTCGACCGCGCGCGACGGCAGAATTCTCATGGTGAGCTGCCTGTACTCTTCGCTCATTTCGGCGGCCCGTTCAAACTCCTTAGGCGCGTAGCTGCCGCCGACGGCAAGCAGAAAGAAGTCGGCTCCCTCGCTCGCGGCGGCCCTGAAGATTTCCGGAACGCACACGTCGTAACATATGCCGACCGAGAATTTCCAATCTTGTGAGTCTACGATCGGCAGGGATTCCCCCGGCTCAAACCATGTCCGCTCGGTTTCGTTCGGCAAATGCAGCTTCGAATAGGTCGTTATGTAACCCTCCGGACCGACGATCAGCACGCTGTTGCGCAGCACCGTTTCGCCGGGCTCGATCGTGCCGACTACGACTGTCAATTGCAGGTCGCGGCAGAGAGTTTCCAGGAAAGAAACTGCCTTTTCATAGCTGGAGGCAGCGATCGCTTTCGCCTCTTCAATGTTCAGATCGGACTTGTTCATCGAGCCGGTGATGCACTCTTCCGGGAAGAGGACAAAACGAGCGCCGGCCGCCGCTGCCTTGCGGCACCAGAGCTCGACGCGAGCAAGGTTGGCCTCCGGGTCCGCCATTACGCTGGTCATGCCGATCAAGGCAATGCGCGTTGTCTCGCCCTGTCCAGTTTGCTGACCGTCCTTATTTTCAGCTGGGTGTGCCATGCGCTGCTCCTTGGTGCTGGAATCCGTTGCGTCGATGGTCGGCCGGCGCGACGACTGCTTTCGGCATCGGCGTCGACCGACTACCCGCCGGCATGTACTTTCCGATATTGGTCCGCGCCGATCTTCAACGCCTGTTCGTGATAGATCACGTTTTTGCTGCGATCATAGTGATGCATGTTGACGGCGCTGGGATCGTAGCGGATGATGTGCCCTAGTTCCCCTTCCGGACAGAGCAGCCAGTCGCTGCGGGTGATGAGATAGCTGCGAATGTGGCCCATCGGCGCGTCGTCAACGAGATACTGGATCACAAAGAGGTCGCCGCTGGGCAGCTGGACCCAGCTGGAATAGGCGCCGTCCGGGTGGATGCTGCGGTCATGATCGATGAAGAAGCGTCTGAACTTCGGTTCCAGGTGGGACTTGCGCACGTTCAGAGCGCTTTCAGGGTCGGCTGCGCTTGCTTGGTCTTCCACGTGCAACACCAACTGGCGCGGCGACGAGCCCAGCCCGTAGGTGACGGCGATTTCACCGCTGCACAGCCGCCCGGCGTGGGGCCGCCCGATGCAAACGAGCAGCTCGGAGCGGTATGGCCCCTCCCACGTTTTCCCTCCATCCTTGGAGTGCGCCTTGTATCCGCACACCCGCTGCCGGTCCTCGCGCATGAAACAGATCAGGCTGCCGTCATCCAATTCGGCGAAGGTCCCCTCATTCAGCCACAGCGCATCGGTTGACGCCACCGGGCTGGCCGCCTCCCACGTCTGTCCATCGTCGAAAGAGAGGAAGGCATTTACGCTCCATACTTGCCCGGGGACCGGAAGGCAGTTGTTGTCACCGCCAATGATGACTGTTCCCGTGCTTGTCTTGAACAAGCAAGGGCAAATGTGGCCTTTGATGCCGGTCTTTTCCCTCGTACTCCAGGTCTCGCCGCGGTCTTCTGAGCGCCAGATGAGGATTTCGGTGTTGGGCGAGTTTTCGGGCTCAAAAGGCGGAATCCAATCGCAGATGAGAATGAGCCGGCCCTCTCCCAGGTGAAGTATGCGGGGGTTGTTCAGCCCGCCATCCTTTTCATAGTCGGGGCACTCGTCGACGATGAACTTCGGTCCCCAGTTCAGACCGCCGTCGCGGCTGGTCTGCAGTGCGATCCGGGAGAAAGGGTGAAAGAGGTGGAAGAGGCTCTCGCGGTATATGCAGACGAGCGAACCGTCGTCGCACATCGCCAGGTCGGGGACAGCTTTGTACACGCTGTCATCTCTGGAAACGATTGAGGTGATCATTTGATTCCTCTCGATTGTGCGTCAGGCGAAATGTCTGATGGTGGCGCGCAATGCCTCCACCTGTCCATTCACTCTGTCCAACGTTTGCATGCCGGCCTTGAACAGGCAAAGCCGGCTCTGCAAGCTCTCCACATTGGGGCAGTCGCCGCGGCTGTAGCGCTTGACCGATCCCTTGTAGCGGGGATCGAAGTTGGGCGCCCGTTCGCGCGGGCCGTAGAAGGCCATGGTCTGGAAGATCGGTTCGAGATGGACCGGCACCCAGGTGCCGTAGAGACCGTCGCCGCCGTGTTCGATGAAGGTTTTCCTGAAGGTCCGCCAGTCCACGCCCAGGGCCTCCTCGTCTAATTTGCAGGTATAGCACCAGTAGGTGTGCGTGCAATCTTGTGGTACATGGGGCGGAATCAGCCATTCGCACTTTTCCTCGCGGATTGCGGCTTCGTACTGAGCGCCGATGTAGCGCCGCGCCGCGACCAGGTAGTCCAGGCGCTCCAGCTGGCCGAGACCCAGTGCTGCCTGCATGGCCGACATGCGAAAGTTGTAGCCCATGCGGTCGTGACGCTCGAAACTCCAGTCCTGGCGTTCATCGCGCGGGATGAGCGTCGAGCCCGGGCGGGCGTCCAGGGTGCGGTAGCCTTGAATCGCGGCCTTCCGGATCGCACGCGCGTACTCCTCGTCATCGGTGATCACCATGCCGCCGTCGCCGCCTGTCGTCATGTGCTTCGACCCCTGCAAACTCAGGCTGGCGGCATGGCCAATCGTGCCGACCAGCCTGCCCTTGTACGAGGCCAGGTAGCACTGGGCGTCGTCCTCGACAATGGTGAGTTTGTGCCGCTCCGCCAGCGCCAGGAGGGGATCGAAGTCGGGCGGGAGCCCGAAAATACTCACCGGGATAACCGCCTTCGTGAAGGGCGTGATCTTGCGCTCAACGTCTGCCGGGTCGATGTTGAAAGTGTCCGGGTCGCTGTCGGCAAAGACGGGCACCGCGCCGCACTGGATGACGACAAACGCGGTGGCCGCCATGGTCAGCGTGGGCACGATCACCTCATCGCCGGGACCTACGCCCGCGGCCAGCAGACAGGAAAGGAGCGTGCCCGAGCCGGAGTTGTGCGAAATGGCGAACTCGACGCCGAATTTCTGGGCGAACGCCGCCTCGAAGCGCTCGAGCATGTGGGCGGACTCGCGGTTGCCGAAACCGTCGTCAAGCACCTCGTTCATGTAACGGCGATCGGCCTCGCCGCAGCGATTGGGCGGGAGGTGACTGAAGATCTCCTCGGGGTCCAGCTTGCCGGGGTCCATTGTAACGAGGGGGCTGAGCATAGGCGATCTCCTTCAAGTTGCATTGTCCTCTTCGCTAACCACTGCTCTCCATTTCGACGAACGATTGCAGGAACTCCTGCACGCGGACCGGCTGCCCTGTGCGACTGCTCTCAATCGCGGCGAAGATCAGCGCCACAGACTGCAGATTGGCCTCAACGTTCGTTTCCATCGCCTCGCCGCCGTCGAGCCAGCGCACGAACTTCTCGATAAGCCACGTATTGGACCACTTGGGCTGTGATCGCAAGGGGACCTCTGCGCTTTGCACCTTCCGGCTCGCGGCCCGCTGCGAGGCAGGATCGTAACTGATGCGCTCGAGGCGCCGGTGGTCCAGGGTCAGCGTCGCCCGCTCGCATTCGGCGCGAAAGTACTCCTGTCCCCAATCGTTCAGCCCGACAGCGTTGGTCTTGGCGCCTTCGTAAACGGCCCGCGTCCCGTTGTTGAACTGCATCGTGACCAGGGCCTGCGAATCGCCGCTGAACTCGCCCCAGCGCGGGTTCCACGTCTGCGCGTAGATGGTATTACACTCGGCTCCCGCCAAATCGGCCAGAATGTCGAGGTGATGTACCGCGCCTTCGACCATCAACGGGTCGGGAATATGGTAGCGGAATCCACCCCAGCTACCGGCCTTGCGGCAGTCACAGGTGAACCGGCAGACCAGGTAATCGAGCGCCCCATGGCGTCCGGAGCGCAGCTCATCGCGCAGGGTCGTCTTGTCCTGGTCGAAGCGGTGACTCATGGTCACGCCCATTTTCACGCCGGCGCGCCTGACCTTGGCGGCGATCCGCACCGACGCGGCCATCGAGTCGGCAATCGGCTTTTCGCTGAGGATGTGCATGCCGCGGGCCAGCGCCGCGTCGACGACCTCCTCGTGGTGGGCGGGTGGCACAACCACGGTGCAGAAGTCGGCCCGGTTTTCGGCGAAGGCCCGCTGAATGTCTGTGTAGCATTGGGAAGCGTCGAGGCCGAGGAAGGCTTGTGCGTTCTTAAGCGCATCGGGATTGATGTCGACAGCAGCTACGACTTTAATGAGCCCGTCCTGAACATTGGGCGGCAGATATAGCTCGCACCAGCCCGCGCCGTGACCTCCCGTACCAACCTGGATCATGCGATAGGTCTTCATAGGGCGCGATCCTGGTCGGATGGCGATTGGGTCGGAACCCTGTCCAATCTGGAGCAGCAGATTCTTCGCTTACGGGTCAGGTCCGCCACAAAACAGAGGTGAAGCTGTCGACGCGCCCCCCTAACACTACTCCAGCACCTGCCGCCCGCGCACGTCGAAAGCGTCGCGCAGGCCGTCGCCGATGAAGTTGATGCAGATGACCGCAAAGCTGATTGCCACGCCCGGCACGAGCCACAACCAGGGCATATCCGCCAGCACATAGGTAAAACGGGCGTCGCCGATCATCGAACCCCACGTCGGCGTCGGCGGGCGAACGCCCAATCCCAGAAAACTGAGACCCGCCTCTGTCAGAATCGCCTCCGCCATGCCCAGCGTCGCCGCCACCGAGACAGGCCCAAGCACGTTGGGCAGCAGATGTCTCCGCAAAACGTCCCAATCGCCCACGCCGACGACGCGGGCTGCCAGAATGAAGTCCTGCTCCCGCAGTGACAGTACCTGCCCGCGCACCAGCCGCGCCGGCCCAGGCCAGGCAAAAAGTCCGAACACCAACATCACGTTGTACATGCTGGGACCGACGATGGAGACCAGAATGAGGACGAGAACGAAGGTGGGAAAGGTCATCACGACATCGGTAAAGCGCATGATGACCATGTCCGTTTTGCCGCCCAGATAGCCGCTCAGCGAGCCGAGGATGAAGGCAATCGAGAGTTGGATGCTCACGGCAACGATGCCGACGGACATCGACACGCGAGTGCCGTAAATCAGGCGGCTGAGGACATCGCGGCCCACCTGATCTGTGCCCAGCAGGTTCTGGCCATCCGGTGGGAGCATTCTGCGGCCTGTGTTTACATCGAGGGGATCGTAAGGCGCCAGCACGTGGGCAAATGCGGCTACTATCAGCAGGAAGAGGACCATGACCGCGCCGACCAGCGCCAGCCGGTGGCGCAGAAAACGGCGGGCCGCGCGTCCCAGGGGCGAGTCCGTCGAGCGCGCCGAGCCGAAAACTTTGGCGGGCGCCTGCATGGCCAGCGATTCTGATTTGCCTTCTATCGACATGCCCGTTCTTCCCCCCAGGACCAGCGACCGATGGCCGCACGCCCAAGCTGCGACAGGCAGCTACTCGTATCGCACGCGCGGGTCGACAAACGCATAGGCGATATCGGTGATCAGGTTGGCCAGCAGGATCAATGTCGCCACCATCAGGGCAACGCCCATCAGGAGCGGGTAGTCGCGGCTCATGAGCGCGCGGTAACCCAGCAGTCCCAGGCCATTCCAACTAAAGATCGTCTCGATGATGAATGAGCCGCCCAGCAGGCCGGGCAGGCTCAGCCCCATGAGCGTGACGATTGGCAGAAGCGCGTTGCGCAGAACATGCCTCATCACGACCAGCCGTTCCCGCAGCCCTTTTGCCCGCGCGGTTACCACAAAGTCAGCGCTGAGCGCATCCAGCGTGCTGGCGCGCGCGTAGCGCATGTACGAGGCCACGTATATGATTGCCCCTGCCGTGGCCGGCAGAATCATGTGGTGCAGCAGGTCCAGATTGAAGCCGATCGGTCGCCCCGGCGTCCACATGCCCGCGGTTGGCAGCCAGTTCAGCTTCACGGCGAACACGTACATTGCAATCAGTGCGATGAAAAAGTTCGGCAGCGAAATGCCGAAGAGCGCCAGAAAAGTCAGAAAGTGATCGAGGCGGGAATACTGCTTGAGCGCCGTGATGACGCCCAGTACGACGCCCATGATGAGCGCCACGCCAATTGAAGTTGCCTGCAGCAGCAGCGTAGCCGGGATCGCCTCGGCAATCGTCTCCAGCACGGGCTGGTCGGTATTGTATGAGTAGCCGAGATTGCCCTTCACCAGCTCGCGCAACCAGACCAGATAGCGCACGATGACCGGCTTGTCCAGCCCGTACCTGGCGCGCAGCGCTTCCAGATTCGCGCCATCCCCCTGGCCGAAGCCGTCGAGCACGCCCGGCTTGATCAACGCCGTCACCGGGTCGCCCGGCGCTAGATTGAACATGAAGAATGTCATCAGCGTGATCCCGAGGAGCAGGACGGGGATCAGCGACAACCTGCGCAGAATGTATTGCTGCATAAACTTCGCTCTAGCGAAACCGACAGTGGTCCAGTGAAGGGTCGCGAACTGCTTTCGGAATCAGTACCGGTGAAGAATCCCGAGTCGTGCGGCGAGATTCTTCACCGGCATCGAAGGAAACCGGCAGGCGGCCGCCTGCTCCCGATACACAAACACAACCGTGCAGCGGTCAGGATACCGCAGGACCCCTACCGGATTCAGGCCGGGGTCACGCACATCCGCTCAAAGGGCACGCGCACGTTGCGCTGGTAGTCGTTGTGCGGCCACACGCCTTGGAGGCGGTTGTTGACCATCGTGGTCATGCCACGGCGGTACATCGGAGCCCAAGGCCACTTTTCCTGCAAAATCAGCGCGAGATTCCTGTACATCTCGATCTGTGCCTCGGGGTCCTCCTCAGCCAGCGCGGCCTGCCATGCCGCGTCCAGTTCTTCGTTGCAGTAGAAGTCATAGTTGCGGCCGGCTGAGGTGAAACCCCATCCGCATCCGATGTGCGTTGACATCTCCTGCATGTCGGTCGAAAACATCCAGGCGTCGAAGTACAGGTCATAGTTGGCCGCGGTGGCAATGTCCTCGGTCCAGGAGGCGACATCGGTGATCCTGAACTTGGTCTTGATGCCGGCATCAAGAAGCTGCGCCTGGATGCTCAGGTCCAGCGTGTCCGGCGGCCGCCAGTAGGACCACTCCAACTCTGTGTCGAAGTCCCAGCCCGCGTTCTCAAGCACCTCCCTGGCCTTTTCGGTGTTGTACTCATACGTCTTCAGCCCGTCGGGGGGCTCGCCAACCGGGCCGAGAATGTGTTCGAAGATGTAGCGGCTGGGTGTATTGGTGCCGTAGCTCGTGTCCTGGAGGATCGTCCCTATGTCGATGGCGTAGCGGATCGCCTCAGCAAGCGTGTGGGCCATGTCGCCCCAGCGGGTGTCGTTCACGTCGAGGGCGAACATGAGGGTTGTAGGTCGGGTGTAGGCGGTGAGATGGGGCAGGCGACCGAGGCGGTCCCAGGCATCGAGACTGCTGGCGCCGGTCTGCATAACCTCGCCCCCTTCGAGGGCAGCGTCGCGCGCCTCGGGCCCGAGGAAGCGGGTGATGTACTTGTCGGCGAGCGGTTTGCCGAGGAAGTAGTCCTCGTTGGCCACCAATTCCGCATACTGTCGCTCGACGATCTGGCCCATTTTGAACGGCCCGGTGCCGATCGGGCTCATCGCCATCGGCTCATGCGTGCCCACTTTTTCGAGCGGCACGCCCTCCCAGCCGTGCTTGGGCGTAACGTACCAGTAGCGGCCGAAGGAGACGGGGCTGCCGACGATGCCAAGCGGGTCCGGCTCATCAAATTCGATGCGAACCTTGTATTGGTCGATCTTCTGCACGCCTTCGAGCGAATCGCCGCCCTCGCTGAAGAGCTGCTTGCCGCCCTTGATCATCAGGAACTGGTTGGCATACGTGGGGGCCACGTCACGGTGGAGCATGGCGTAGTAGGTCCAGACCACGTCGTCGGCGGTGAAGGGCCGGCCATCGTGCCAATTGACATCTTGGCGCAGGTCGACCATCCAGACGCGATTTTTCTCAACCTCCTCGACCTTTTCCGCCAGCGACAGTGTGAGACCGACCTCTCCGTCGCAGTCCGGCCCAGGGCCCCAGTCCATCGCTTCAAAGAGCCGGTTGAAGATCGGCTCGAACACGTGGCGTGCCGGCGTGCCGGCGCTCTTGCACAACGGGTTGAAGAGGGGGTTCTCCCACTCGGTGGCAACGACAACCTCGCCGCCGCAGCCGGAGG
>DAOUHX010000141.1:0-2262 GCA_034428395.1 Caldilineaceae bacterium | reverse complement strand
AAGCTGCGTCCGCCGCTGAGCAGCTCGAGTGACAGTGTATCAACGCGCGGTCTGCGCAGCTGATTCTTGCACAGATTGACGACGATCCCGCACAGCCAGGCGCGAAAACTGCTCGGCTCGCGCAACCGGTCGAGCGAGAGATAGGCGTGCAGGGCCGCCTCCTGCGTCAACTCCAGTCCCCATTCCCGTTCACCGACAATGCGGGTCGCCAGTGAATGCGCGATCGGTTGATGCCGCTCAATCAGTTCATCAAATGCCCGCCGCTCGCCCTCCCTTGCACGGCGCACAAGCTCGCCGTCAGTCAGTGGCAAAGCAGATGGTTCGTTCACGAATTCTGGCGTGTGCATCTCACAGGTGACTACCGATCGATTGGACCATCTGTGTTAAATTCTTTCAGGTGTACCACCGCGCGAGTCGGTTCGACTCTGCCTGTCAGCGGCTCGGCGACGAGAAGTACGTTAGCCATAAGATATGAATAATAAAATATAATTGTCAATACCACCCCTGTCTGCCAGTGTTGACATATCAAACGCGCCGCGCCATTCACTACCTGCCCTGGCTGACAAGAGCCGCGGCGCTGGTCCTCTGCAACGTGCACCAGGACACTTTTTCCTTCTCCAGAAGGCACGTAAACGCACGTAAACGCTCACAGACGCTCGTACGAGTTGACCTTAGCCTACTCCCGTGTGCGGCAAGGTATCGCTTGCGTCCCAGATCGCAGTTAAGCTCCATTGCTTCCCGGTCGCGGCGGGTTGGTCAGCCCCAACTTCAGGGGAACCGAATCTGTCGCGAATGTCTTCTATCTGTAGATTGGTGGTATAATCCCTCCAACTGGTTACCGCGCGCCAATTTTCCGCCGCAGTTGCGCACAAAACGACGGTCCCGGGAACGCATTCTCGCGCACGCTCGTTTCTTCGACATACCGTGCTCCTATATTTTTGGTCTGCTCCTCACATCATACTGCTGGAGTAAAGCCAGGATGAAGACCCACAATCGCCTCCCACAGTTCACCCGCCGTATTGCCAGCCGCACGCCGATCATCGTCCCGTTCGCCGCACTTGCTCTCTTTATGCTGGCTGTCAGCGCCTGTGCCGGGACCTCATTCAGCCCCGCGGTCGGCGTACCCACCCGTCCGCCTGTCGAGCGGACCAGCAGCGAACCGGCCATCGCCATCTCCCCTGATTCAGGCTCTGCCGGCGTCTATGTGCAGGTCGTCGGCGAAGGCTGGCCCACCAGTAGCCTCGTCCTGATCGCCTTGCGCGACGAGCGCGGCCGCAGCGGAATCCTGGCCGCCAGCACCGCCGACACCGAAGGCAACATCAGCACCGGCTTCCTCTACCCCATCAGCCCGCGCTGGCTCGAGGACGGCGATCATACAATTCTCGCTTACACCTCCGACGGCCGCCTGGAGGCAACCGCGCTCTTCCGCACCGGCGAAGCTGGCGACACCGTTGACTTGACCGACTCGGCAGTCGCGACGCAGACCCCGACCGCAGACGCCACAACCGAACCGCAAACGCCGACCGCCACCCCGACGGCAACGGCCCCACCCACATCGACGCCTATTCCCACGGCCACACACACGCCCACGATTACGCCGGTACCGACTCCCACGCCGCTGATCATCACCGACTGGCTCGGCGAATACTGGAACAACGCCAACCTGGCGGGCCCGCCGGTCCTGACACGCAACGATTTGGTCATCTTTTTTAGCTGGGGTGAAGGCGCGCCCGATACCATCCTCGGCGCCGATCATTACAGTGTCCGCTGGAGCCGTACACTGAGCTTTGATGCCGGCATCTATCGCTTCAGCATCGAAGTCGACGACGGCTTCCGCCTCTTCATCGACGGCGTGCTCGTCCTCGATGAGTGGGAAGAAGGCGCCACGCGCACCTATACGGTCGATGTCCCCCTCAGTGCCGGCAGCCACTCGATCCGGCTCGAGTATTTCGAGCGCACCGGCATCGCTCTCATGCGTTTCTGGTGGGACCGCAAAGAGACTTTCAGCGGCTGGAAGGGCGAATACTTCGGCAACCGCGAACTGCAGGGCAACCCCGTCCTCATTCGTGACGAGCCGGCGATCGACTTCTCCTGGGTGGAGGGCAGCCCGGCCGTTAACCTGCCGGTGGACCACTTCTCCGCTCGCTGGCAGCGGCGCATCAACTTCGAAGCCGGCATCTACAGCTTCTTCTTGCGCGTGGACGACGGTGCCCGCGTCCTCATCGACAACCAGATCGTGCTCGACGAATGGCGCGACGGCGC
>DAOUHX010000140.1:0-10914 GCA_034428395.1 Caldilineaceae bacterium | reverse complement strand
GATGATGAGGAAGGTCGAGCCGGATTTCCAGTCGCCCTCCGTTTTGACCCACTGCTTGAGCTTCGCCGCTTCGTCCAGGTTTGTGGCGATTTTTTGGATCTCGGCCTGGGCTGCGAGGACGAAGGCCTTTAGGCTTTCGGGGTCGGTGACCTGGGCGGCGGTTACCGGGCCCATGGCGGGTTCAACGTCGTCGATGGGCGGTATTGGCCGGCAGGCGGCCAAGCCTACCCCCAACGCCGCGACACCTGCCGTCTTGAGAAATGCGCGTCGGGAAGTTGCTCGTTCTGTCATGGTTCCTTTCCTTTGTGTACGGTGGTGAAGCGGGTGTTTGGGCGTGCGCCGGCGTGAATTCGGTCAACGGCTCCGCTGTCAACGGCGCGGCCCGCAGCCAAAACCGTTGTCTGAATCGTGGTAATTCGGAAGAACTGTCGGCGTTCTGCGGGAATCGACTGCAGTTTGCGAGTAGGGCCTTACGCTACTTAACGTTTGAAACCGATTGCGCTCACACGCTCACAGGCCATCGTGCACGCCCATACGTCAAACGAAACGCACATACCCTCGGCATTTGCACCAACCACCTGCAGGGCGTCCCTGACTATCTTCATTCTAGCAAATGGCCCAGGGCAATTGCATCTACAGTTAAGGCAGAGCATCGAAATGCTGCCAATATCCCTATCAGGTCTGAGTCAGACATTGAGAACTGTACAAATTGAGAACTGTACAAATAGTGTCCGGCACGATGACAATATGAGCAGCGAAAACGACTGACAGCCTTTGTTGTGGCGAATTTTCGTTGTCACTCAACAGGTTGACAAGGACTTTCACCTATTTCCGCACTCTTCTGTTCAAAATCGCGACGAAACTGGCATACACACTAAGGTGCCTATGCCTTGGAAAATGGTCTTTCCCAACCAGCATAAGGCCCCACTCGCCACTATTCACTAACCACTATCCACTAACCACTATCCACTGCCGTTTCACCCCAGCCACCGTTTCCGCCGCTTGTAATGCTTCACGTCGCGATAGCTCTTGCGCTCGCCGACCTGCGTCAGGCCGAGGTAGAACTCCTTGATGTCGGCGTTCTCTGCCAGTTGCTCCGCCGGGCCGTCGAGAACAACGCGGCCCGTCTCCATCACATAGGCATGGCTCGCGGCGCGCAGCGCAACGTTGGCGTTCTGCTCGACCAGCAGCATCGACACGCCCGATTCGGCGTTGATGCGGCCGATGACCTCGAAGATCGACTGCACCAGCAGCGGTGCCAGCCCCAGGCTCGGCTCGTCCAGCAGCATCAGCTTCGGTTTCGCCATCAGCGCCCGCCCAATGACGACCATCTGCTGCTCCCCGCCGGACAGATATCCTGCCGTGCGGCGGCGAAACTCGGTCAGACGCGGAAAGTAGCCGTAGACCTCCTCCAGGTCCTGCCGCAGGCCCGCCTCGCCCGTGCTGCGGAAGATAGCCCCCGTGCGCAGATTCTCCTCGACCGTCAGATGCTCGAACAGCCGCCGGCCCTCCAGCAGCTGCACGATGCCCATCTGCACGATCTCGTCCGGCCTCCGGTTGTCGATTCGCTCGCCGTTCCACTCGATGCTGCCGCGCGTCACCGCGCCCTGCTGCGCCCGCAGCAGGCCGGAGATCGCCTTCAGCGTCGTCGACTTGCCTGCACCGTTCGCGCCCAGCAGCGAGACGACCCGCTTGTCCGGCACAGCCAGCGAGACGCCCCGCAGCACGAGGATCACATCGCTGTAGACGACTTCAATGTTGTTGATCTGCAGCATGGACGCGGCAGCAGCCGGCGGTCGGCAGGACTGCGGAACACCGGCTGCCTGTAACCAACCTTATTCTGCGCTCGGCCTGGTATCCGGCAGAGCCATGAACTCCTGGACGACCACGAAGTCAACGCTGCCGTCAGCCATAATCTGCGCCTGGCGGATCTGCGCCAGGTTGGGCGCACGGTTGCTGCCTTCCACATTCATCTCGAAGACGCCCGCCGAGCTGATCGTCCCCATCTCCTGCATCGCCCTCAGGAACTCGGCCCCGCTCAGACCGTCAAAGCCGGCATTGTTCAGGGCGACGGTTAAAATGTCGGCGAGACCGAACATGGCGCTGTACATGAGCAGGTAGGTGAAGGCCTTCTCCGATTCGGGATAGCCCATGGATGTAAATGTCTCCAGAGCCCGCTTCACGCCCGGCGCGTCAGTGTCGCTCCACCACAGGTAGGGGAAGACGCCGTAGTAACCGGCGGCGAGCGGCGCATTCTGGCCCAGAATGTTAAGAATATCCCGATTCATGCCCCAGTTTACGCTGCCCACCACGACCTTGTCATAGAAGCCCATCGCGTGCAGCGTGCCGAGCACCTGGGTGACGCTGAACGAGATAGACTGCATGTAGATTACGTTGGCGCCGTTGACCAGCAGGTTTTGCAGCTGCCCGGTCACATCGGCCGACGGGTCGATGGCCTGCTGCTCCAGCGGCAGCACGGAGATGCCCAGCGATTCGGCGAAGGCCAGCGCTTCGGGCGTGGTCGCGCCCGCGCCGAACGCGTTCGCCCAGCCGATTACGCCGACCGTGATCTCATCCCCTGCGCTTTCAGGTTTGATGTCCGCCCAGTTGTCATGCACGAACTGCAGAAAACCGGCGAACTGGTCCGAATAGATCGGCACCATCCCGACTGTGTAGCCATCGGCCGGGTTATAGATCGAATGCGCGTGGACCCCGGTGGCAATGTTGACGATCTCATCCTCGACCACGCGGTCCTTGAGCGCAACTGTGGCCGCGCTGTTGGCAGTCAAGATGAACAGCGGCTTGGGCGTCTCCGCGCGGAACTGCTCGTAGACCTGGATCTCCTGTTCGAGGGCGTACTGCGTATCCTCGACGCGTATATTCAACATCACCCCGCAGACGCCGCCTTCGGCGTTGATCTGATCGAGCGCGTCCTGCGCAGCACTGATGAAGCCGGTCCCCATCAGCGTGGCCAGCGGCCCGGTCAGGCCCGCCTGCTGATAGATCGTAAGGCTTTCGCCCTCGTAGGTGTTCTCGCAGGAGATGTCCATGGACTCTTCCGCCGGCGCCAACGCTTCCTCCTGCGCGGCGGGCGTCGGCTCCGTTTCGGCAGCCATCGGTTCTTCGGGCGCGGCAATCGGTGCGCACGCGCTTACAAGCAGCGAAAATATCAAGATACACGCAGTAGCGGCAGGACGCCGGATTGCGGTCGGTCGCATCCCTTTCATCGGAAATCTCCTTTCGTGAAAGTTTCTTCCCTGTAGCTATGCTACATCATCGTTCACGCATCGTAAACCGTGGGAGGAGCACGGCGCGGCACAGTCTTCGACCGGCGCGGCCGCGACACACCGTCCCCGCATCAACGTGAGAACGGACGCAGCCGCCAGCCGGCTTTCAGCAGCTGCCAGCGATGGGCCAGTCCGCGCGGCTCGTAGATCAGAAAGAGAATCAACGCGATGCCGAAAAAGATTGGGCGGAACGAGGTCAGAAGCTGCCCCGAAAGTTCGGGGAAGGCCGCGGCCAGCACGCCCCCCAACAGGTCGGAAAGGTCCTCCAGCAGGATGATGAACGCGACACCCAGGAATGGGCCCAGGTTGCTGCCCAGACCGCCGATGACCAGCATGCCCAGGTAGATTATCGATTCGTTGAGGCCGTAGCCGAACTCCGTGCCGACCCCGCGCTGGCTGTGCGCCTTCAGCGCACCGGCGACGCCCGCCAGCAGCGCGGCGATGAAAAAGGCGCGCAGCTTGTAGGTGAACAGATTGACGCCCAGCAGCTCCGCGGCCAGGTCGTTGTCGCGCACGCTGACGAAGGCCCGCCCCAGCCGCGTGCGCGAAATGTTGAAAAGCAGGACCGTCGTGATCAGCAGCACGAACAGCGAAATGTAGACGAAGTTGCTCGCCTCGCCGAAGTTCAACCCGCCCAACCGCGGCACCGGCGCCTCGATCGCTCCGCTCGAGCCGCCCAGATAATCCTTGAAGGTGTGCCGGCTCAGCCACGGGATGATGAACTGCGCCGCCAGTGTCGCGAAGACCAGGTAAAAACCCTTCACGCGCAGACTCGTCAGGCCGAAGATGAGGCCGACCATGCCTGCGACAAGCGCCGCCAGCGGCAGCGCAACGAAAAATGACAGCCCGGCATGCGTCACAATCAGCGCCGACGCGTAGCCGCCCACCAGCATGAAGGCCGCCTGGCTCAGCGAGATCTGGCCGGTGTAGCCGGTCAGGACATTCAGCCCCTGCACGACGATGACCGTATACGCGATCTGGTTGACCGTTGCGGTGACGTAAGCGCTGCCCCACACGGGCACGGTGAATGCCGCCAGCAGGCTGACGCCCAGCAGCCAGTAGTGCCACGGGCGGCGCAGCAGCGCCATATCCTGCGCATAGGAGCGGTCGAAGTCGCCGGCGGGGCGTAATACGGCCATTGGTCATCCGGTGGCGGCGGGCTCGCAATCGCAGGCGGCGGGACCGCCCACCACGATCTGCGAACGGTCTAAATCCTCTCGATCCTCTTTTGCCCGAACAGCCCTTCCGGGCGGATCAGCAGTACGACCAGCAGCAGCAGGTAGGGCGCGATTTCAGCCGAGTTGCGTACCTCGATCAGACGCGAAGCCTGCACCAGCGCCTGCACCAGGCCGATGGCGAAGCCCCCCAGCAGCGCGCCGCCCAGCGACTCCAGCCCCCCCAGCAGAATCGCAGGAAAGGCAATCAGCGCGACCGTCGAAAGGTTCAGGCTCACGCCGCTCACCGTCGCCAGCAGAACGCCGCCCAGCGTCGCGATCACCCCGGCGATGCCCCACGAAAGGCCGAAAACCCGGCTCACCTTGATGCCGACCGAACGCGCCACCTCGTGGCTCTCCGCCGTCGCCCGCATCGCCAGGCCGGTCTTCGTCCGGTTGAAGAACCAGATGAACAACACCGCGGCCACAACCGCGACGACAAATGTCGCCACCAGCGTGTATTTCAGGCGAATGGCGTCGCCGAATGCGCCCGGGAAGGGGATGACCAGCACGTCGCTGGGCGAAAACGGCGTCGGGAAGTTGCTCTTCAGCGCCACGCCGAACAGGACCGCCGTCACCCCTTCGAAGAGCTGGGCCAGCCCCAGCGTCATCAGCATGATCGCCAGCAGAGGCTGCCCCGTCATCGGGCGCAGCGCAAGCCGTTCGATCACCAGGCCAATCCCCATCGAGGCAATCAGTGCCGCAACCACCGCCGCCCACAGCGGCAGGTCGATCAGCGCCGCGCCCGGCTCCGCGTCGCCCCCGGCGAACCACCAGGTCAGAAATGCGCCGAACATCACCAGGTGCCCATGCGCAAAGTTGAACACCTCCGACGACTTGTAGATCAGCACGATGCCCAGCGCGATCAGACCGATCGTCCCCCCGTTGAGCAGCCCGGTCACAAACTGTTGCGGTACCAATTGCCAGTTCATATCAGTGGATAGTGGTCAGTGTTTAGTGGATAGTGAGCGCATAAGTCCGGTCAGCATCTTGTTGATCTCGGCGCAGTCCGGAAGCAAGCTTTCGCCGATTTTGCGAGGAGCAAGACCTAACCTTTCGGATAGAGCAAGGAAAGTCTCCAATTCAGCCAAAGAACCTCGCGCTATGCCAAGCATATGAAGAAACTCTCCTGTTGTGCGCCTCGCCTGCCCTTCTGCGATGTTCGCAGAAATCGAGACCGCCGCCCGTCGCATCTGGGAAATAAGCCCATATTTCTCTTCAGCAGGGAAGCGGCTTGTTATTTCGTAAATCCTCACCGATAAGTCCATAGATTTTTGCCATACTTTCAACTCCCGATACGACCTGACAGACGACATGCGCCTCCCCGCCAGCCCTATGAATACCGTCCGGCTTTTCTCAACTCAAATTGGACACTATCCACTATCCACTATCCTCAAGTCCATCTCGACGACACCCTCGCTGCCGTCCTGATAACGCACCGGCGTCTGCACGTGGAAGCGCTCCTCGCCCGCGTAAATCGTCTCGATCATGTCGGCGTAGCGCGTGTACAGCACATCGCGGCGCAGCTTACGCGAGCGTGTCATCTCCGACTCGTCCGCGTCAAATTCCTTGTGCAGCAACACGAAGCGCCGCACCCGACTGCCCGGCGCCATGCTGGCGTTCACCTCCCCGACCGCCCCGCGCACCAGCTCGCCGACCTCCGCCTTCTGCGAAAGGTCGGCAAAGGTGGTGAAGACGATGCCCTCCTTCTCCGCCCAGTTTCCGACGTTGTCGAAGTTAATGATGATCAGCGCGCTGACGTATTCCAGCGCCGGACCGCCCACCGCCATCACGTCCAGGATGTAGGGGCTGAACTTGAGCCTGCCCTCGATGAACTGCGGCGCGAAGCGCTCGCCGCCGGCCAGCGTGATCATATCCTTCATCCGGTCCAGGTAGATCAGGTGGCCGTCACTGTCGATATAACCGGCGTCGCCTGTGCGGAACCAGCGCGTTCCGTTCTCCTCTACGAGCGCCTCGGCCGTCGCTTCGGCGTTCCTGTAGTATCCCTGAAATACGGTCGGGCCGCCGATCTGAATCTCGCCGTCTTCATCTGTCCGCACCGATATGCCCGCCGCCGGTTTTCCGATGCTGGCAAACTTGATATCGCCGTCCCGGTGCATTGTACCACCGCCGGTAACCTCAGTTAAGCCGTATATCTGTTTCAGGTTGATGCCGAGCGCATGGAAGAAGCGCATCGCATCCGGGCTGAGCGCGCCCCCCGCGGTGTACGCGGCGCGCAGATTGGTGAAACCCAGCTTATCGCGTAGCGGACGGAAAATCAGCCAGTTGCCGACGCTCTGCGCCAGCCGCAGCCAAGGCGAGACCGCCTCGCCCGCCAGCCTCTTGTCCGCCACACGCTCTCCAACCGGCAGAAAGAGTCCGTAGAACGCGCGGTTGAGCCGCGAACTCTCGGCCATGCGCACCTGGACCGTCCCCACCAGCCCGTCCCACAGGCGCGAGTTGTAGAGCACCCGGTTAGGCGCAATCTCCCGTAAATTCTCGCGCACCGTTTCCAGGTTTTCGGGAAAGTTCATGACCATGCCGTATAGGCAATGCGGCGCAACCCCCCAGGAGTGTTCAGCGATCCAGCCCAGCGGCAGCAGGCTCACGTGGTTGTCGCTTTCGCGGACAGGGGCCACCTCGTTGAAGGCTTCCGTCGTGCTGATGATGTTGTCGTTGCTGATCATCGCCCCCTTGGGACGGCCCGTCGTGCCCGAAGTGTAGCAGAGAATCGCCAGGTCATCCGGGCGCCCGCGCGCGACCTCCTCCTCGAAGCGCGACGGCTCGCGCGCGGCCAGCGCACGGCCCAGCCGGCACACCTCCTCGTAGGGCATCAGCCACGGGTCATCGTACTCCCACAGCCCCCGCTCGTCCCAGTAGATGACGCGCTCGACCTTGGGGATCTGCGCCCGCACCGCCAGCATCTTGTCGACCTGCTCCTGGTCCTGCGCCAGTACGAAGCGGGCGTCGCTGTGCGCAATGACATAGGCCGCCTCTTCCGCCGTGGCGTCGGTGAAGAGCCCGACCTGCACGCCGCCCACGGCCAGCAGCCCGAGATACGCCCACAAATACTGGCAATCGTTGTCGCCGATCGTGGCAACGTGCTCGCCCCGTTCCAGGCCCAGCTCGCGCAGCCCCAGCCCGAAGACCCGCACCTGCTCGCACGACGCCTGCCAGCTGTACTCGCGCCAGATGCCCAGCGCCTTCTGCCGCAACGCCACCTCTTCTGCGCCGTTCGACTCGACCCGCCGCAGAAAATGCTGCAGGATCGTCGCCGCAGGCCGCTTCTCTGCCATTCAGGCCGCCTCTCCCAGGTAGGCGCGGATGACCTCTGGGTCGCGCCGCACTTCATCCGGCGTGCCGTCCGCGATCTTCGTGCCGAAATCAAGCACGACGATGCGGTCGGCGATGTCCATCACCAGCGTCATGTCATGTTCCACCAGCGCGATCGTCGCGCCCCGCCGCGCGTGAATGTCGAGGATGAAGCGCGCCATGTCCTCCTTCTCCTCGGTGTTCATGCCCGCCATCGGCTCATCCAGCAGCAGCAGCTTCGGCTCCAGCGCCAGCGCCCGTCCCAGCTCAACCCGCTTGCGCAGGCCGTAGGGCAGCGCGCCGACCACCGTCTTGCGAATGTGCGCGATCTCCAAAAAGTCGATCAGCTCCTCGACCACCGCCCGGTGGCGCACCTCCTCGGCGCGGGCCCGGCCCCAGTAGAGCGCACTGGCCAGCATATTCTGGCGCATGTGTATGTGCCTCGCCGCCATCAGGTTTTCGAGCGCGCTCAGGTGCGTGTAAAGACCGATGTTTTGAAAAGTGCGCGCGATGCCCAGTTGCGCCACGCGGCCGGCGCCGGTCAGCTCATGCCTGCCCTCGAACAGGATCCGCCCCTGCTGCGGACGGTAGAAGCCGCTGATGCAGTTGAGCATCGACGTCTTGCCCGCGCCGTTGGGGCCGATTATGGCGCGGATCTCGCCCGCGCCCACGTCGAACTCGACCCCGTCCAGCACGGTTGTGCCGCCGAATGCGAGTGTGACGTCCTCCACCCGCAGGATGCGCTCAGGTGTCATTCTAGATTATTCTTCTCTCTCAATCTGGCACTCTGTTTGTAATGCAAAATCGCTGGGTAACACTTCGACAAAATACGTGCCTCTTGCATTGTCGTTTGCAAGAATATCATCGGTACCGGCTACATTGCTAAGGCGTGCCCAATAACAGGACTCCAACAGGTCCCTTCCAGCTCTTCCACTGTATAGGCCAGGCCCTATGTCCCGGCCTACCAGGTATGTCCCCGTCGGGACAACTGACAGATATTCTCTTCTAGCAGCTACACTTTCAATTGGTTGTAGTTCGCAATCAGTCTCGAAGGCTCTGTCGGTCGACAAGACTTCAACGTAATACAGTCCTTTTGCATTGTCATTCGCAAGTATGTCATCGGAACCTGCTAAGTTACTGAGACGCGCCCAATAACACGAGCCCCACAAGTCTGTACCTGCCTGTCCAACATAAATGCCGGCTTGAATTTCGATGCCAAGTCGATGGATGCCCGGCTTCACTGCTTTTCTTGCCTTTGGGCGTTCTCCCTGTATGGATGTGGGGGCAACTACTCTTACATTTGCGGCATTGAATGGGGTCACCAACGGGCCGTAGACCCATCCAGTCCTATTGCTGCTGTCTACGATTTGCCACCAGTCACCTGCAGCGTTCTTTCCGCTTATGAGAAATCGATTGCCGGCCTCGGCCGTGCCAATGATCCCATAGCTGGTACCTGGGCCTTCCCGAACGTTAATAGGGCTGTTGATTTCAACCATCGGCCTGGACACCGACGGCGCTGATGGTTGTTCAGGTGTGGGCGTGGCGGTTTCTCTTGCTGTTAGAGGTTTGGAGCCCTCACAGGTGAACATGACCTGATCTAAGCGAAACTGTACTAAACCGCTCCAGTCGATCCACACTTTGTTGTCAGCGTTTCCCACAGCGCGTTGGTCGTGAGGATAAACTTCAATCCAAATGCTTCCGCTGGAATCTGGCTGGGACATCAAGAATCTTACATAGTCCCCCGGCTCAATATCCCCAGCGATCTTGGGATCACTTGAACCGATTGCATCAGGTACCTGGCCCCAATACATCAACATATTTGCCTTCAGCCGATCACATAGGACAAACTCCTGCAAGGCCTCCTCAACGGTTGGCGTTGCTCCAGAGGGAGGAATTGAAGACACGGTCGGATGTGCACTTGTTTGCAAATCGGATTCGCTTGCTTTCTCTGAAACTATTGAGTCTGCCGGCGTGGACGTAAAGGTAGGCAAGGGTCTGGCGGCAGGCTGCGCAGATGTCGCAGGAGCATTGAAATCATCTGAGAGAAAAGAGCCAATCACTCCGACCACAACTATCAGACCCAGTATCGCCAATATACCAATTCCTAGTTTCTTCAGGCATCCTCTTTTCCTTTTGGGGGCCTGCTCCCCAGGAACTCCTGAAGGCAGTTGAGACTGACCTTGCAAACCGTCCGTCTCCCCAGTTTCTCTTTCCGCCTCACCAAAGACGTACCCACATCCAGTACAAATGTTGCTCTCTTCCGGCGAAAATCGCTGACAACTAGGACATTGTTTGAACAGAGGTCCCTCACTCATTTTGTGATCCCTCTACGGTGAACGTGAATAGTTTTGGTTGCGAAAGGGAACTGTAGCGGGGAACTTAAGTACAAGCGTCCGAGTATTGCGGAACTTACAAGCGGTTAGTCCAATAACTCCTCCAGCACGACCGCCACACCGTCCTCCTCGTTGCTCACCGTTATGCGATCAGCCGCGGCCTTCACCTCCGGCACCGCGTTCGCCATCGCCACGCCCAGCCCGGCCTCGGCTACCATCTCTACGTCGTTGACGTCATCGCCGAACGCAACGACATCTTCCTGCCCAAGGCCCCAGCGGTCCAGCAGCCAGCCCAGCGCCGCCGCCTTCGACGCGCCGCTCGGCATCACCTGCACAAGGTCATATTTCGGCGATATCAGCGCGCGGCTCGACCGCGGCAGCCCCTGCAGGAAAATTTCGGACTGCTTGGCCGTCAACTGGCCATTGGCCGGCACGTCCTGCGCCGCGTCCATGTCCGACAGCGAAGTCAGGATCTTGGCCGTAGGACCGGTCGTGTGCGCCAGAACATCGCTGACCAGGGTGAAGTTGGTCCACTGGCCTTCACGGTTGGTATACAGCTGGTCTGCGATTTCGACCCCCAGCAGGCAATCGGGCGCTGCCGCCAGGATCGCAGCGACGATGCCGCGCGCATCCTCGACAGGGATCGTCGTCTCGTACAGGACCCTGCCCTCCACCTCGATCCAGGCGCCGTTGTAGCAGATCCACGGGTAACTGTGCAGCGCCGGCGGAATCATGCGCGTCGAGCGCGGCGGACGCCCGGTCGCAATC
>DAOUHX010000139.1:0-4500 GCA_034428395.1 Caldilineaceae bacterium | reverse complement strand
CTAGCTCTCACATAAAGGACGCAAGAGCATGGCAAAGACCCGAACGGGAGGCGAGGCCCTCGTGCACGGCCTGCTCGCCCACGGCATCGACACAATCTTCGGGCTGCCCGGCGTGCAGAACGACTATTTCTACACCGCCGCCTATGACGCCGGCGAGCGCTTGCGCCTCATCCACACCCGCCACGAGCAGGGCGCCGCCTACATGGCGCTCGGATACGCGCTCGCCTCCGGCAGGACCGGCGCCTACGTTGTCGTGCCCGGCCCCGGCTTCCTCAACACGACCGCCGCGCTCTCCACCGCCTACGCCACCAACGCGCCCGTCCTCTGCCTCGCCGGCCAGATCAGGACCGACCAGATCGGTCGCGGCTACGGAATGTTGCACGAAATCCCGGACCAGCTCGGCGTCATGCGCTCCCTCACCAAGTGGGCGCAGCGCGTCGAGTCACCGCAAGAGGTGCCCCGCCTCCTGAGTGAGGCCATCTGCCAGCTCCACTCCGGCCGACCCCGGCCGGTCGGCCTGGAAGTGCCCCTGAATGTCCTCTCCGGCAAAGCCGAATTCAACGACATCGACCCGCCGCTGCAGCGTCAACGCCCCCCCGTCGAAGAGGGCGCGATCGAAGAGGCCGCCCGCATCCTCAGCCGCGCTCACAGCCCACTGATACTCGTTGGCGGCGGCGCCATGGACGCGAGCGAGGAAGTCCGCGCCCTCTCCGATGTTCTTCAAGCGCCCGTAATCGCCAGCAGCAGCGGCCGCGGCGTCCTATCCAGCCGCAACCCGTTCAGCCATAGCTTCGGCCCGGGCCAGCGGCTTTGGGAACAGGCCGACGCTGCCATCGCCATCGGCACACGCCTTTCAACGCCGCTGATGGACTGGAGCAAGCCGCACGACCTCCATCTGATTCGCGTCGACATCGATCCAGACGAACTCGGCAGGCACGGGACACCACACCTGCCGATCGTCGCTGACAGCCGCGACGCGCTAAATGCTCTCCTCCCGGCCCTGGCGCGGCACAGGCGCGACCGGCCATCGCGCCGCGTTGAAATGCTGGCCTTGCAGGACGAAATGGATGCAATCTACGAGGCGGTCCAACCCCAGTTCGGCTTCGTGCGCGCGCTACGAGACGCCCTCCCAGAGGACGGGATCTGCGTCGAGGAGATTACCCAGGTCAGCTACGTTAGCCGCACCGCCATGCCCGTTTTCCAACCAAGGACCTATCTCACCGCCAACTACCAGGGCACGCTGGGTTGGGGCTATCCCACCGCGCTCGGTGCGAAAGTCGCTGCGCCCGATAGGCCTATTCTCTCCGTGACCGGTGACGGCGGCTTTCTATTCGGCGCGACGGAGCTGGCGACCGCCGTCAAACACGGAATCAACACCGTCACGGTCGTCTTCAACGATGGAGCCTTCGGCAATGTAAAGCGTATGCAGAAGGAGAGTTACGGCGGGCGCGTCATCGCCAGCGAGCTGCACAATCCCGACTTTGTCGACTTCGCACGCTCTTTTGGCGCGCACGGTCTGCGCGTGCATACGCCCGGCGAACTTCGAAAAGCTCTTGACGAAGCCTTCGCGGCGGAGTTGCCCGTTCTAATTGAAGTGCCTGTGGGTGAAATGCCGGCGCCCTGGTCGATGATGTCCGCTCCCAAGGCGACGAAAGAGGCTGACAGGTAGTGGCGTGCGCACCACAGTTCTGTTACATGGAGCTGTTACAAGGGGTTTCCCGTGCTACCTTGCCGCTAGCTTTGCTGCAAACTCCCGGTGCTCCCGCGATGCCAGGCCTTCCTGCACAAGCTGCAACAGTTCACCCATTTTGCCTTCCCAGAACCAGTCGGACCGAAACCAGAAGCCGGGCAGTATCTGGCTGCGGGTCACCCCGTCCTCGTCCGGCAGCACTGCCCTGAACTCGCCGTCCTCCAGCCGGAAGAAACGCATCTCCCGCTCGTAAGCCAGGAGAACGAGATATTCCCGCACGCCGCTGCGGAGGTAGACATCGAACTTGCTGTGCAGGTCGTACGAGGCACTACTTGCCACTATCTCAACAATGAATTCGGGCACGCCAGCCAGCGGGCCCTTCTCGGAGTCTGTCAACTGTCCGCCTTGTTTAGAATCGATCCCGACAAACAGGTCCGGCTGAACTTCATTGTCCTCGTCGAGAACGACCGACTCGTTGTCGCCAGCAACCAATCCGGGCGTATGAGCGGTATACGTGCCAAGGATCGAAACGAATTGAAAGTGCGGCCTGCCGTGCTGTCTGTGGACGGGGGAACCCACAATCACGACTCCTTCGATGAGTTCGGCCTTCTTGATTTCAGGATAAAGAGCGTAGCGCCGCCGAAATTCGGCGCGGCTGAGGTGATCGCCGCTATGGAGCGGCGGCCGGCTCGGACCCTTCTGGCTCTCAATTGGGGACTGAGCGGGAGCGCTTACGACCACGCTGGGACTCCTGTTGGAATGAGTTCGAAAACCGGCAATACCAACTCCTGGCGCCTTCCTGCCGGTCGATCCTCCGGGCGCCGTCCTGCCGGTTTATCAAGGAGTCGCTTGTCGGTCCGTACTTTTGGGCAGGCCGATCGGGCATGACGACAATGTCTGTTGATCAGGCAATCTCAAAAACCTGGCTATCTTCTCTGCCCTGCGCCCTGAACCGGCGGCCGGAAAGTTGAGTCGTCCACCACAGCCTCCTCTTGCACAGGCTGGCCGGACGGCTCCCTCTGGCTCCCGTCGTACGTCAGCTGCTTCGCGGCGGGTTGACCGTCGGGCTGGTCCGCGCCGCAACTGACACAGATGCTCCATTCGTGGCGCATCGGTTTTCCGCAGGTGGGGCAGGCAAAGCGAAGCTGGCTATGGCAGTTCGAGCAGAAATTCCACGCGTCCTGTACCGGCAGACCGCAGCGGTGGCAACTCAGAGTTGCCTCCAGCTCCCGCAAAAGCGACTCCTCCTCCAGCGCGCGGTCAAAAACATCGGCCAGCGTCTCTCGTGGGCGAATCATGAAATAGAGAATGAGGCCGACGAGGGGGAAGATCATCACCAGCAGGCTGGCCAGCCCAATCGCAAGCCAGTCACGCGTCCTGCTGCGAATATCGTTAAACGTCCAGATGCCCATCGCCACCCAAAAGGCAAACAGAAACGCGCCCAACAGGGCAACGAAAATCCCGATGACCGTTGCAATCGTATTCGACAAATCTGCCGGCATTTGCTTCTCCTGTCGGGCCACCTCCACGGCTAAACAACCGGAAGCGATGACGGCCCGAACCATAGTTCCCGAGATTGATTTATGACCTGATTATAGAACAGCGGACAAACACTTCCAAAGAAATCCCGTCCCCGGCCAGTCCCTGGCAAATGACACCTGGGTCGAACCGCGCCCTATGCCAGCCCAGCCCCGACCTCCCGCAGTCGTCCTCCCGGATTCAATTGCCCGGGGCGCGCAGTGCCTTCATCGTGACCCTTCCCGTATCTTTACAGACTGAACTGTGAACTTGGGAAAAGCGGTTCCCGCCTTTTATATCGCCTTTGCTGCCTTTTGGAACTTGCTCTATACTGTTTCTTACGGCTCGCGCCGCGTTCGAGCGGCCTTCAGTGAGCCTGTTGGGCGGCGCAGGTTTCCGGCAGGGGAAACTGCACCTCCGTTTCGGTCTCTCTCGGACGTATCGCCATGGGGCGGCACGACAAGCCATCCGTATTTAGGTCTTCACAAGGCCATCACAAGGAGAAAAGAATGAAGAGCATGAAGAGAATCAACAGGACAGGCATGATCCTCGCGATGGTCGTCGGCATGATCATCGCCGCCTGCATGGGCCCCTCCGCAGGCCCCGAAGTCGTCGAATCCGACGAGCCGGCCGCCGCCCCCATGCAGGAAGTCCAGTCAACCCTGAGCATTGTCCAGGAACGCGGCAAACTTGTTTGCATCGGCAATTCCCAGCTGCCCGGCTTCGGCTTCCTCGATTCCGAAGGCAACTTCTCCGGCTTTGACGTCGATTACTGCCGCGCCATCGCCGCCGCCATTTTCGGCGACGCCAACGCGCTTGAAGTGCGGCCTGCCACCGCCCGAGAGCGCTTCACCATCCTCTCCAGCGGGGAAGGCGACGTCATCATCCGCAACACCACCTGGACCATGTCGCGCGACACCGACCTGGGCATGAACTTCGGGCCCACCACCTTCTACGATGGCCAGGGCCTCATGGTGCGCAAAGAGAGCGGCGTTGTAACACTCCAGGACCTGGAGGGTGCCTCCGTCTGCGTCGTCACAGGTACGACCACCGAGCTAAACCTTGCTGACCAGTTCGCCGCCGCGGGTGTCAACTACGAGGCCGTCGTCTTTGAGGACTTCGACCAGTCCTTCACCGCCTACGAGGAGGGCCGCTGCGACGCGGTCACAACCGACAAGTCGAGCCTCGTTTCCCGCCAGACCACGCTCTCCGCGCCGGCCGACCACGTCATTCTCAACGTGACGCTCTCCAAGGAGCCCTTGGGCCCCGCCGTCCGCCATGGCGATGATCAG
>DAOUHX010000138.1:0-21038 GCA_034428395.1 Caldilineaceae bacterium | reverse complement strand
GATGCGGAAGTCGCGTTCCTGGAAGAGTTCGCGGCGGCGGTCGTCGTTGGTGGTCATGTTGAAATGGACACCATAGACGGCGGTCCATCGCCAGAACTGGATCTTGTAGTCGCCACTTTCCTCATTCTCCTTGAGGACGGTGAGGTCGGTGTTGCGGATGTGGCGGGACTGGCAGTCGATCTCACCGTTGACGAGGCGCAGAGCATGGACATCGGAGTCGTTGAAGAGGCGGAAGGAGAGGTCGTCAATGTAGGGAAGCTGGTTGCCGGCCGTGTCCACTGCCCAGAAATAGGGGTTGCGCGTGCAGTTGACGATCTCTTCGGTGTAGTCGCTTTGCAGGATCCACGGATACAGCATGGGGCTGTCGGGGTTTTCGTGGCGTCCGCTGCGCATGTCGGTGTAGAGTTCGGTCCAGTTGTCGAGGCCGGCGTCAGCGATTTTCTGGTCGAGCGCGGCCTGGTCGTCGGTATGGTCTGGGTGGAACTGACTCATGTAGGCGGCAGAGCGCACCGGGCAGCTAAGGACAACACCGCCTTCGAGGTGGAAGAGGGCGTTGGGCCCGGCGAACTTGAAGACGACGGTCGTGTCGTCGGGGGCCGTCATCTCCACGGGAACATTCTCGCCTCCGACCGGGCTGGTGAGCCAGCCGGGGAAGACCGGCGTGAGCGTCTCGTTCTTCATCTCTTCCTCGAACCAGAAGACGAAATCGGCGCTGGTGAAGGGTTCGCCGCTGGACCACTTCATGCCTTCTCGCAAGTTGAAGACGTATTCGGTGGCATCGTCGTTGACCGACCAGGACGCGGCAATCATCGGGTTGATGGTGAGTTCCTGGTTAATCGACAGGATGCCGCGGATGATGACCTGGTTGAGGGCGAAGTGGTCGGCCTAGCCGCGGAAGCCGGCGCGCCAGAGGCCGCCGTAGTTGCCGATGCCATCCAGCCCTTCGAGCACGAGCGGGTTGACGGGCACACGCTCATCAACGGGCGGTATTTCGCCGTTGGCGACCATTTCGGCCAGTCGCGGCGCTTCGTTGTACATGGACCCAGAATCGGGAGCCGCTTCGGCGGCAGACTCGGCGGGCGCCTCTTCCATAGGCTCTTCGGCTGCGGGCTCACCGCCTGCGCCACAGGCCACGAGGACGGTGCCTGCCGTCGCCATCGCTGAGACGCGCATGAAATCGCGTCGCGACACATCGGTCTTTGGAATCTTAAGACTCCTCATTCTGTTGTCTCCTTGTCTGTGAAAGACGGTGAAAGCGAGGAGTGGGAAAAGAGATTCTTCCCACTCCTTGTTACACTGTGTGGCTTACATATGGTTTTCCGGATCTTCCCAGTACCAGGTGGCGTTGTCGATGATGTGCTCGTAAACGCCGCGGCAGCAGTCCCAGGGGTAGCCGGCGTGGATGCCCTTGAAGCCGTTGCGGACGACGACCGGTCGGGGCAGTTCACCGAAGTAACCGACGGTGGGCAGTTCCCTGCCCCAGATGCGGAGGATCTCTTTGAACAGCTCGTTCTGCTTATCGCCGTCGGCGGTGACGCGAATTTCGTCCCAGATCCGCCAGAGGTCCCACTGCCAGTGGCCGTCGGGGGGCGGCTCGCCGATGGGGTTGTCGGGGTTGACCGACCACATCTGCCAGGCGTTGCCCCAGGGGCGCTCGGTGTTGGCGCGGTTGATCCAGATGACCGGGTCGGCGAGGGGGATGAGGTTGCGGTCCATGAAGGTGGTCCTGGCCTCGATGTCGTTGTTGCGGTCGAGTTCCTGGGCCAGGGCGCGTTCGGCGCCGCGGTAGTTGATTTCGAAACCCATGGCCTCGATGAAGTCAATGAGCAGTTGGTCGTTGTCGGTGACTGTGGGACCGCCCAACATGGTCCAGCGGATGCGTTCGCCGCTGCCATCCTTCCAGAGTCGGTAACCGTCTGCATCTCGTTCTGTGTAGCCGAGGCCGTCGATGAGCGCGTTGGCTCTGTCGGGGTCATATTCAAGATGGGCGTTATTCAGTTCTTCGACGTACAGGGGTGATTCGACGGGCGGGCCGTACTGCATGTTGGTGGCGGTGCCGTCGAAGACGAGCTCGTTTATCTCGTCGCGGTTAACGCCGATCGAGCAGGCGATGCGAAAATCGCGCGCTTGGAAGAGCTCGCGCAGGCGCGGTTCTTTGGCGGTCATGTTGAGGTGCAGGCCGTAGACGGCGGTGCGGCGCCAGATCTGGAGCTTGTAGTCGCCGGCCTCTTCGTTCTCTTTGAGAACAGTTATGTCGGTGTTGCGCACGTGGCGGGACTGGCAGTCGATTTCGCCATTAATGCACCAGAGTGCGTAGACATCCGGGTCGGTGAATTGGCGGAAGGTGAGGTCGTCAATGTAGGGGAGCTGGTTGCCGTCCGTGTCCACGCACCAGAAGTAGGGGTTGCGGGTTGCGGTAACAAGCGGTTCGGTGAAATCAGTATTGACGGTCCAGGGCCAGAGCATCGGTGATTCGGGATTCTCGTGGCGGCCGCTGCGCTTGTCGACATAGAGATCGGTCCACAGCTCCAAGTCGGCGTCGGCGATCATCTGGTCGAGCGCGGCCTGATCGTCGGTATGGTCGGGGTGGAACTGCTTCATGTATTCGGCAGAGCGCACCGGGAAGGAGAGAAGGATGCCGGCGCTGTAGTGGAAGAGCGCGTTGGGGCTGGCGAACTTGAAGATGACGGTGGTGTCATCGGGCGTAGAGACCTCTGCGGGCACATTTGTGCCGTCGACATTGGCTGTCAGCCAGGCTGGGAAGACGGGTGTCAGCTCCTCGTTGTGGACTTCCTCGTCGTACCAGAACCTGATGTCGGCCGAGGTGAAGGGAGCGCCGTCCGACCATTTCATGCCTTCGCGCAGATTGAAGGTAAACTCGGTGGCGTCGTCGCTGACCGACCAGGACTCGGCGATCATGGGATTGATGGTCAGCTCCTGGTTGATCGACAGCGCCCCGCGGATGATGACCTGGTTGACGGCGAAGTGGTCGGCCTGGCCGCGGCGGCCGGCGCGCCAGAGGCCACCGTAGTTGCCGACACCGTCGAGGCCTTCAAGTACGAGCGGGGCGACAGGGAGGCGCTCGTCGACGGGCGGCAGGTCGCCGTTGGCGACCATCTCGGCGAGTCGCGGGGCCTCGTTGTACATGGACCCTGAATCGGGAGCGGCTTCGGCTGCAGATTCGGCCGGGGCCTCTTCCATCGGCGCTTCGGCTGCGGGCGCAGCATCGCCTGCGCCGCAGGCGACGAGGATCGTGCCAGCGCCGGCCATCGCTGACAAGCGCACGAATTCCCTGCGCGTTACATCAGTCTTGATAGACTTCAGACCTTTCATGGAATCGTCTCCTTGGGTGGTACGGCTAAGAAAGGTGCTACCTCATTACCTGAACTGATCGACGTTTTTCAACGGTTGAGACCTGCGTCTTCGCGGACCGCCAGAAAGGAGGAGAAGCTCCAGCGTGGGCAGAAGTATACTCGCTGGCAGTGCAAGAACCAAATTTTTTCAGCCGCTTCATTGGGACTGAATTTCCGGTGGTACGGCCGGTTCAAACGGTTTGCTTGTCGCGGATCTCTTATGACCTCAACAGATAGAACAGAAACCCTGGAAGGGCGTGAGATGCCCCCGCCAGAATGAGTGCGGAGCCGAGTGCGATGGCGATACGGCGCAAGAGGAGGTTCTTCGGTACCGCTGTGCGGAGATAGTTCTCGACAATGATGACCATGCTCAAGCCTATAAGACCCAAAATGACGAAGCTGAAGTTGTGAACTGCCGACTTCGCCCAGCGGTTGACATTGAGCACGTCCATCATAAGCCGGAGGATAGGAGAGATTCTGCTCACCAGATAGAAGGTCAGGGCAAAGAAGGCGACCCAACTGACGAAATAGGCGGCGTATTTTGCTCTGATTTCCCAGGGGGACGGGGCAGCAGAGTCTTCGTGGACCGACGTCATCCCAACTCCCCACTCGCGGTTACGCCCGCCAGGGTCAGCTCTTCGGCAAAGTGACAGGCTGCCATATGACCGGGTGAAATCTGGCGCAGCGCCGGCGTTTCCTGGCTGCAGCGCTCCTGCACATAGCGACAACGCGGGTGAAAGTAGCAGCCGGCTGGTGGATTGGCAGGGTCGGCGACGTCGCCTTCGAGGACGATACGGGCCTTTTGCCGCCTCATGCGTGGGTCGGGGTTGGGCACTGCCGACAGGAGCGCTTCCGTGTAGGGGTGGAAGGGCTGCGCGAAGAGCTCCTCGGTCTCCGCGACTTCAACGATCTTGCCTACATACATGACGACAACCCGATCGCAGATATACTCGATCACGCTCAGGTCGTGGGAAACGAAGAGGTAGGTCAGATTGAAGTCTTCCTGCAGGTCCTTGATCAGATTCAGGATTTGGGCGCGGACCGAGACATCCAGGGCGGAGACGGCCTCATCGGCGACAACCAGGCGGGGGTCGAGGGCGAGCGCGCGTGCGATGCCGATGCGCTGGCGCTCGCCGCCGCTGAAGGCGTGGGGATAGCGGCGCATGTATTCGGGGCGCAGTCCGACTCTGGCCAGGAGCGAGGCAACGCGGTCCTCCAACTCCTTACCGGCGGCCACCTTGTTGATCTTGAGCGGGTCGCCGACGATATCGATGACCGGCATGCGGGGATTGAGGGAGTTGAAGGGGTCCTGAAAGATCATGCGCACCTGTTGGCGGTACGGCTTCATCTCGTTGTTGGTCAGGGGAGCCAGGTCGACCATCGTTCCATCATGGTCCTGGAAGAAGATTTGGCCGTCGGTGAGGTCGTAGGCGCGCAGAATACAGCGGCCGGCCGTCGTTTTGCCACAGCCGCTCTCTCCCACGAGCCCGACGGTCTCTCCTTCCATGACCTGGAAGGAGATATCATCGACCGCTCTTACATGGCCGACGGTGCGCCGGAAGAAACCGGAGGTAATGGGAAACCATTTCTTGAGGTTGCGGACATCAAGCAGCACATCGTTTGCTGCCGCGTTGCCGTTGGACCTGGTCGCGTGCTCTTGACCGTTTGTCGATTGCGCGCTCATCGAATCGTGTGAAACTCCGTTGTTCTACGGCAAAAAGAGGGCATTGTGAATCACCCTTCTCACTCCTCTTCGTACAGGAGGCAATGGACTTCACGCCCCGGCCCCAGCGGAATGGCAGGCGGGCTGACCGCGTCGCAGCGGCCTGGCATGAAGTGGTCGCAGCGGGGGCCGAACATGCAGCCGGTGGGACGGTTGTAGGGATCGGGCACCATCCCCCGAATGGAGTCCAGCCGTTGCCGGTTGCGGCTGACGCCAAGCCGTGGAATCGATTTTAGAAGCGACTGCGTATAAGGGTGTTTGGGATCATGGAAGATCGAGTCGACGTCGCCTCGCTCTGCCACCTGACCCAGATACATCACGACAACGTCATCCGCCATCTCCGCGACCACGCCCAAATCGTGCGTGATCAGCATAATCGCCATGCCATATTCGTCCTGCAACTCTTCCAGCAGTTCGAGTATCTGTGCCTGCGTTGTGACATCGACGGCAGTGGTCGGTTCGTCGGCGATCAGCAGGGCCGGGTTGCAGGAAAGTGCCATCGCGATCATAACGCGCTGACGCATGCCGCCGCTGAGCTCGAAGGGGTATGTATCGAAGCGTTCCTCCGGCCTGGGGATTCCGACGCGGCGGAGCAATTCGATCGAATGTTCCTTTGCCTCATCGTCCAGCATATCTGTGTGCAGCTTGATGGCTTCGGTGATCTGGTTGCCGACCGTATGGATCGGGCTGAGAGATGTCATCGGCTCCTGAAAGATCATCGAGATGTCCTGGCCGCGGATCGACCGGATTTCCCTGCCGCGCGGGTTGAGGGCGGCCAGGTCGATTGTTTCGGTTATCGTGCTCCCGTTGTCGCTGCCTGAAGGGCGGTGGAAGAGAATCTCGCCCTCGACGATGCGGCCCGGCTGGTCCACGATCTGTAGAATCGAGCGGGCCGTCACGCTTTTGCCGCAGCCGCTTTCGCCTACTACACAAAGGGTCTTGTGCTGGTGGATTGAAAAGTCCACACCATTTACAGCCTGGACAGTACCTTCGTCAAGGAAGAAGTGCGTCTTAAGGTTTTTGATTTCGATGAGTGCGGGCGTTTCCATAGGGCTTCAGTGGCCAGTGGTCAGTGGCCAGTGGATAGCAGGACCTAGCGGTTATAGGGGTCGGCGGCGTCGCGGAGGCCATCGCCGAGGAAATTGAGAGCCAGCACGGCCACCAGCACGGCCAGACCCGGGATCAGGAGCCAGGGGGCGGTAGCGACTGAGCGGATGTTCTGCGCTTCTTGCAGTAGCACACCCCAGCTGACGACCGGACGGCGCAGACCGAGGCCCAGGAAGCTGAGTGAGGTTTCGGCCAGAATCATGCCTGGTATGGAAAGGGTGAGAGAGGCGATGATGTGGCTGAAGAAGGAGGGGACCATGTGACGCCAAATGGTGGTCAGCTCGCTGGCCCCGTCGAGGCGGGCGGACATTACGAAATCTTCGGTGCGCAACGAGAGAAAGCGGCCGCGCACGACGCGGGCCAGCCCCGTCCAGCCGATGAAGGAAAGGATAATGGTAATGCCGAAATAGATGCGCAGTGGCGGCCAGTCGGTAGGGAGTGCTGCGGCCAGACCCATCCAAAGCGGGATGGTGGGAATGGAGCGGATGAACTCGATGACGCGCTGGATGAGATTGTCGATTGTGCCACCGTAAAAGCCGGAGATGCCGCCAAGCAGGATGCCGAGGAAGAAGCTGAGGAAGACGCCGAGAAGACCGATCGACATTGAGATACGGGTGCCGTAGACCATGCTGCTCAAGAGGTCGCGTCCCATGCGGTCAGCGCCGAGGAAATAGACTGGGATTTCGACATCGGTCGAGCCCACCAGGTGCAGGTCTGTCTCCCATAGGCCCCACATCTTGTAGGGTTCGCCGCGCACGAAGAAGCCGATGTCGACGACCTGTTCCTCGTCGATGACAAATGTTCGCTTTAGCGCTTCGGGATCGATCTCGACCTTGTAGCCGTTGACGTAGGGATCCCAGCGCAGCCCCTCTTCGGTTTGCCGCAGGAAATGGAGCCTCTGGGGGGGTGCCCAGGTATAGTCCGCCCGGATCACGCCGGGACTTGAGGGGGAGAGAAACTCGACGAAGAGGGCAATGGCATAGATGAGCAGGGTAACGATCCCGCCGGCCATGGCCAGGCGATGTTTGCGGAACTTCCACCACATCAGCTGCCATTGCGAGGCAACGGAGACGCTGCTCTCCACTTCGGCCGGCGCTGCTGCCGGTGAGGCCGTTTCGGGAGACAGCGTCTTTGCTTCAGTTACAGCCATAGAATCTACTTTCTCCCCCTACTCCATGCGGATACGGGGATCCAGCCAGGCAAGCAGCAGGTCGGAGACCAAGGTACCGATCACCGTCAGGATGCTCAACAGCATGATGAAGCTGGCTGCCAGATACATGTCCTGCTGCTGGAGTGCGCGAATCAGGAGGGGGCCTGTGGTGGGCAGGCTGAGGACGATAGAGACGATCGCGGCGCCGGATACCAGGGTCGGCAGAACCCAGCCGACGGTGCTGACGAAAGGATTGAGCGCGATGCGGACGGGGTATTTGAACAGGAGCCGCCACTCGGGCAGGCCCTTGGCCCGCGCGGTCACGACATAGGGTTTACGCAGCTCGTCGAGAAGATTGGCGCGCATGATGCGAATAAGGCTGGCTGTTCCCGCCGTCCCGATAATGACGACCGGCACCCACAGATGTGCAAAGAGGTCAGCTACCTTTGCCCAACTCCAGGGAGCTTCCTGGTATTCGGGCGAAAAAAGGCCGCCTACACTCTGATTGAAGAACTTGAAGGCGATGTACATCAGAATGAGAGCCAGCAGGAAATTGGGGGTAGCCAGGCCAAGAAAACCCAAGAAAGTAGCGACATAGTCGCCAACAGAATACTGCCTGACAGCTGAATAGATTCCGATAGGGAAGGCCACGACCCAGACGAAGAGCAGGCTGGCCAATGACAGGACAAAGGTCAGCGCGAGGCGGCTCCATACCAGATCTGAGACCGCTTTATTCCAGCCGAATGAGTCGCCAAAGTCGCCCCTGAAGACGATTCCCTGCATCCATTTCAGATACTGAATGTGGACCGGCTGGCCGAGCCCGTACTGATCTTTGAGTGCCTGCAGCGCGGTCTGATCGACGTCTTCGCCTTGTGAGGCCATCGAGGCAACCATGGTGGTGAGGAAGTCGCCCGGGGGCAGTTGAATGATGACAAAGGCGACGATTGAGATCGCGATCAGGGTTGGGATCATGTAGAGCAGGCGGCGCAGAAGAAACTGAAACATGGAGAGGCCCTATCGAACGTGGCAGTGCAATAGAGGAGTGGGGAGCATTGACTCGCTCCCCACTCCTTAACGTTTATATCTTGCTACTCACCGCTGATCCAAAACTGCTCGGGCTGGGTCGGTGCAGGTGTCGGATACTGCCACGAACCTGGCATCGACTTGGGCACGTTGTGGAAGTTGTTCTTGACAATGCCGTAGCCCGGCGGGCTGGAAGAGGTACCGATGACGTAGAACTGCTCCTTGGCGATCGCCAGGATCTCCTTCATGAGCTCGTTCTGTTTGGCCTGGTCACCGGAGGCCAGGATCTGGGCGTAGAGGTCCATCTGGTGCTTGACGATGTCCGGCGGCTCCTCGGGCTGCGTCATCGCCCCTGCGCCGCTGGGATTGGTGCGCCATGTGACCCATGCCTGCGCGAAGGTCGACTCGCGGCTGAAGGGGAAGAAGTGACGCGGGTCGAGGAAGATCTGCGGGCCGGTGCCGGCGCCCCAGACGTGTACGTCATGCTCGTTGGCGTCCTTGCGCTGGTAGAGGAGCGTGCGGTCGATGACGCTCAGCTGTGCGTTTACGCCGCAATCCTGCCACTGATTCACGGTCATCTCGGCGCGGTCTGAGAAGCCAAACGCCTCGGTGGTCTGCACGACAAAGGAGAACGGCTCACCGTCCGGGCCCAGGAAGTAACCGTCGGAGTCCTGCTCTGTCATTCCAGCCTTGGCGAGGTACTCATGGGCCAGGTCCTGGTCGAACTCCGTGTACTGCGTGTACCACTCTTCATTGTAAAACTCGGCCATGTCCTTGGGAATCGCGCTCTGCATGGGTTCGCCCTGACCGATGTAGAGGACATCGATGATCTCCTGGCGATTCATGCAGTGGGACATGGCGATGCGGAAGTCCTTGTTATTGAAGATTTCCCGCATGCGTTCGTCTTTGTGATTCAGGTTGAAATGGAACCCCGTGGTATTGCCGATGCTGCGGGTCTCGAAGAACTCGTATTCGCCGGGTTCACGATTTTCGGCGATGACCGCCTTGTTGTCGTTGGTGTTGAAGTGGCGGCTCATCATGTCGATCTCGCCGTTCAGCACCTTCAAGAGGAGAACTTCGCGGTCTTCCAGAATGTCGTAGACGACGCGGTCGATGTAGGGGAGCTGGTTGCCGTCTGTATCGACCTTCCAGAAGTAGGGGTTGCGCTCCATGATCATCTGGGAGCCTTCGCCGTAAGCGACGGAAACCTTCCACGGCATGAGCGTGGGCAGGTCGGCGTTGAACCAGCGTGAGTCGGAAGGCGTCCCCGGTACGCTGGAACACTTCATCTGGTAGAGGTGCACCCAGTCGTTGGCGTTGTTGGCGGCGATCAGATCATCGAGGTTCTCGGTGTTGAAGTCGGTGTGAAACTGGGAGCAGTAGTGCATCGGCACACGGGTGAAGATGCTGCCGCTCGGGGTGGCCAGGTTCTGCAGGAACAGGCCGTTGGGCGCGTCGAAGGTGATCTTGAGCGTGTGATCGTCGACCGCTTCGAAGGTCGCGTCGGCCTCGCCGGCACGCATCCAGCCGGGCGTTCCGCCCGGGCTCAGGTCTGGGTTGAGAATCTGGTCATTCCACCAGAAAGCGAGGTCATGTGCCGTGAACGGTTGGCCGTCGGACCACTTCTGCCCTTCGCGGAAGATGAAGGTGTACTCGCTGGCGTCGTCACTGGCGATGACATCTTCGACCGCGTTGGGCACGACGCCGTCCCACTGGGGCGTCCATGCCATCGGGTGAATGTAGCTGACTGTACGGACGAGCCAGGCTGTATCGGAGCCGCCGACCAGCGCGGTATTCCAGGTGCCGCCGTACTGACCGATGCCGTCGACCGGTTCGACGACGGCGGGATTGACCGGCAGACGCTCGGAGAGCGGCGGCAGGTCGCCGTTGCGTACCATCTCCTGGAACTCAGGCGCCTGGTTGGGGCTGACGCCGTCATCGGCCTCTGCCATCTCCTGATCGTCGTCGGAGCTTTCGGCAGGCGCGGCTTCCGGGGCCGGTGCGGCAGGCTCACCGCCGCCGCAGGCAGCCAGAATGCCCACTGCCAGTACCGCTATCAGCAGAAGTGCCAGAAAGCGGACCGGTCTCATTTTAAGGTGTGTTTGTTGCATTGAACCTCTCCTCAAGAATTGTGGATAGTTGGTTTTGGGGTCGTGAAACCCTTGGATATTTAGCTGAAGTTTTGGCGGCATGAGTATAGCCGCGGTCTGCCCGGTTGTCAATTCAGGGGCGGAAAAGATGTTGTCAGAACTCATTCCCATGAGGAACCGAGAGCTTCGGTTTTCTCAACCCGTCAGATCCGTCCAGTTTCTCTTAACTGTCGGTCCCAGGGTTTGCGTGTGTGAATATGACATAGCGATCGTCTGAAATTCTTGTCTTACGGGTCCGAGATCTTGTCATTTTAGGCGTGAAAGTGGGACATATGTCCCTAAATGTCCCCAAATGTCCCCAAATGTCGCCCTATATTTTTCTTTTCGGTAGGGGGTATCCGGCGGCGGGTTTGGCGGAAATGGGCGCGATCCTGGCCGGCTCCCTCGATTGGCTTGGCGTAGTGTTTACAGCGTAGCAAGGATTAGGGCTCGTTGGCATTTGTCTGAATTACGGTTCATCTGAATTCTTGTGATGGACACAGTTAATGGCTATGGCTCGCCCGGCGGTCTGCGCGCCAAGAATCAGGCGGGCCAAAGTCAGAGCTGTACGCAGGAATGCTGTAGATGGCGACATTTGTTAACCAGCAGTTGGAAAAGTCAACGATCTTAACAGTCGCGGAGAAACTTTTTTTCTCACGGGCGTTTTCTGACACGAAATGACGCGCTTTTTTGCCGGTTTGGCGGGCGGAATCGGGCGAACATTTCGGCAATTCTGCGGGAATGGCGGGCGGTGGGCGGCGGTGCGCTCGGACGATCTCAGACGATCTCAGACGATCTGAGACGATCTGAGACGTACGAAAAAAGGCTTTGGCGGTAGTGCGGACAACGGACGGATGGGGCAAGGCTGGGCAGGGAGCGCGGCGGTGCGGTCGGCATCGTTGGGGGGCATTGGTAGGATGGGCAGACGGTGTTCATGGGTCGCAAGGTGTCTAGTTCCGGCAGGGCCGCGGGCGCGAATTTGGCTTGTAAGGACCAGTGTAACGCATTTCCGGGGCTCTTGCAGGATTTTGGGGAAAATTGGTTGGTGAAGGCGTGGGCGGCGGGAGGATTCGCGGGCGGATTGGGAATGGTTTGGGCGTGTATTTTCTTCCAGGGCTGGTTGACAATTGTCTCAACTCTGATTCGTCTGATTTTTGTGATGGCCACAGTATACGGCACGGGCTTTTGCGGCGGTCTTCGCTCCGGAAATCAGGGATACCAGAGCTGGAACTGTACGCAGGCGACGCGTAGGTGACGACTCTTGCTGACCGGTCATTGGAGATGACAGCGACCCCTAGTGGCGTGGAACTGCCGTGATTCGTGATTCGTGATTCGTGATTCGAACTGCGGGAGCCTCGCACGTACGGTGGCGTCGGCCCGCGGCGCGTTGACGCCAATTTGGAACCGCGCACGCGTGGTGGCTGGCCCCGGCTTGTTTTGCCATGGCAGCCGGGGACGCGCGGGCACGTTGGCATTACCTCCCGGTCGCTGACACACCAGCTGGCAACGCGCACCCACGGTGGCATCGCTTCAGGGGGGCGTTGCGGGGGGTGTCCCCCCGCACAAGGGAGGGCCGGAACGGCCCGACCGCCCGGAAAGGCCGTGATTCGTGATTCGTGATTCGTGGTTAGTGGTTAGTGTCCAGGCACTGAAGGGGGCGGATTGACGTTGGACCGGTTACGACTTCGTTGCTGTTCCAAGCATTGGAATCCGTACCCCCCATTCCGGACTGCCCCGCAACACGCCCGCCGCCAAAAATTTGCATTTCCCCGCCGTTCAGCTACAATGCGAGTCTGCCAAATATACATAGCTGGAAGCTGTACCGATTGGCCTCAATTGCCAGATGGATAGACTACCTTCCGAAACTGAATCTGTTTTCGATCTCTTCAAGCAAGCTGGAAAGCAGATCTCCCACTATCTGATCTGGTTTCTCTGTTTTGCGTTGGGGCTTGGTCTCGTACTGCTGCTGCACGAAAACCTGGAGGTATTGCTCTTCCTGCGGGTCAATCCGTGGCACCTGCGCGCCTACAGGCTGTGGTCGATCGTCGTCCTGGGCGTAGCATTCATCGTAAGCATCTTCCTGGTCGAGGGCTATCTTCGCAGTTCCCGCGGAAAAGGCCGCTTTTTCAGCGCTTTTGCGAAGGTGATCTCGATCGAGTTGGCGTTAATTGCAGTTTCGGCCGCCGCGCTTTACTTGAAAGACTTGAGAGATTTCCTATTGTTTTTTTGAGGGCTGCGCAGGCACCTGTGCGTGCGAGTTGGTATCGCATTCTCGCAGCCGTTTTACTTTTATGTTGCAGGAGGTGGCGCCTTGTCACAGAACGACACCCAGGCAGCTGTTACATCAGAACAGACTGTGAACGATACTCGACGCCCCCCGCTTCTTGAGGTAACTGACCTGAGGAAGTGGTTTCCAATTCAAAAGGGCTTCTTTTCACGCACGGTCGGCCAGGTAAAGGCCGTCGACGGGGTCAGCTTTTATGTGCGGCCTGGCGAGACCCTGGGCCTAGTGGGTGAGAGCGGGTGCGGCAAGACAACGACCGGCCGCCTGATAATGCACGCCTTCCCTCCCACGGCCGGCGATATCCTGTTCGACGACCAGGAGCTTGGGCAGGTAAATATCGCGTCGGTGGATAAGCAACAGCTGAAGCGGTTGCGGCGCAACATGCAGATGGTCTTTCAGGACCCCTATTCTTCGTTGAACCCGCGCATGAACCTGCTGCAAAACGTGGGCGAGCCTCTGCTGGTCAACGAGATCGCGAAAGGGCAGGAGCTGGAGGACCGGGTTTCCGAACTGCTGCGGGTGGTGGGGCTGCGGCCCGAATATCTGAACCGCTATCCGCATGCCTTCAGCGGCGGTCAGCGGCAGCGCATTGGCGTGGCGCGGGCGCTGGCGTTGAACCCACAGCTGATCGTTCTTGATGAGCCGGTTTCGGCGCTGGACGTGTCGGTGCAGGCGCAGATCCTCAATCTGCTGCAGGACCTGCAGGAGGAGTTCGATCTCACCTATTTGTTCATTGCCCACGATCTGAGCGTTGTCGAACACATCAGCGACAGGGTAGCGGTGATGTATGTGGGGATGCTGGTGGAGAGTGCGCGAACGGAACTGCTCTACCGCAATCCGCTGCATCCATATACCGAAGCGCTGCTGTCATCGGTACCCAAGCCGGACCCACGAGACCGGGCCGAACCGATTGTGCTGGAGGGCGACGTGGCCGACCCGGCCGATCCGCCAAGCGGCTGCTACTTCCACCCCCGCTGCCTCTATAACGATAACGAACGCTGTGTAGAGGAGACACCCGAACTGCGTGAACTTGAGCAGGGCCATTTCGTGCGCTGCCATTACGCGGGCGAGTTGTCGTTAGCAGGCGTTGGCTAGCCTGGACTTTGAAGCCCATGGGTGATGCGGAGGTTTATGGAGCAGCGGTTGCAATCGGCAATGGAAGACAACAGCGAATCCGGCGCACAGTTCAATATTGATTTGGAAGGTCTTGGCCTGTTGGGAGGGGGGACAGGGTGGCAAAATGGGAGCAAGAACCGGCCCAAGGTGATGCTGCTCTTCCCACCCAACTGGACGCCGACGATGCCCCATCTGGCCCTGCCGACACTGGCGGCCTATCTGCGGCAGAACGGCGCTGAGGTAACCCAGCGCGATCTCAACGTCGAAGTGTTCGACGAAGTCCTCTCCCGCCGCTATCTCACCGCAACACTGGCGAGGCTGCGACGGATGGAAGCGGGAAGCATCAACCCTGAAAAGCTGAACTGGGCACTACAAACTGGGCCGCGACTCGCAAAAAAGGTGGAACGCGCCAAAACGGGCATTCGCTCCTCAGCCTTTTACGACGGCCCGATCGGTCTTGAAATGTTGAGCACGCTACTCGACTGTCTCGAGATCGCGAATCTGCCGTACCACCCGGCGAGCCTCCATTTTCAAGGGTACGACTCCGCCGGGCCCCCTGACAACAGCCGCTTCCTTCTTCACGGCGTGCGCGACGACCGGCACAACATGTTTTTGGATATATACCGGCGCCTGCTGCTGCCGGATATTGTGCGGGAGAAGCCGGACGTGGTCGGCATTTCGATCCCGTCGATGGCGCAGATGCTGCCGGGCTTGACGGCGGCCTATCTGGTCAAGGAGGCCGGGTTGGACTGCCACGTAACGGTAGGCGGGCCGCACGTCAGCATGCTGCGGGCGCAGTTTCCGGATGCGCCGGCGCTGTTTGAGTTGATCGACAGCGCAATCGTCTTTGATGGAGAGGTGCCGCTGCTTCGACTGGCAAGGGCGGTGGCGGACGGCAGGAGCCTGGCGGGCATTCCCAATCTGATTTACAGAGACGGCGGCCGGATCCGGGTCAACGAGCGGAAGGAGCCGGAGAAGATCGCGGATCTGCCGATGCCGGACTTTGACGGGCTGCCGCTGGACCGTTATCTGGCGCCGGAGCTGGCGCTGCCTCTGCTGACGGCGCGGGGCTGCTATTTCGGCAAGTGCGCGTTCTGCAACGTTGGTTACGGCGAGCCGGAATCGTTCAGCCAGTTACGGGCGCAGCAGCTAGCGGACCAGATGCTGGCATTGCGGGAAAAGTACGGGGTGAAGCATATCTTTTTCTCGGACGAGGCGGTGACGCCGCGCAATCTGCGCGACCTTTCGAAGATCATGAGCGGGCGTCCGGAGACGCTGCACTGGGGCGGCTGCGTGCGTTTTGAGAAGGTGATCTCGGGGCAGCTGCTGGAGGATATGGGGGCGGGCGGGTGCAGGATGATCCTGTTCGGCCTGGAGAGCGCGTCGGCGGCGATCATCGACCATATGATCAAGGGAACGCAGCTGCCGCATATGAGCCGGATTCTGAAGGAGAGCGCGACGGCCGGGATCTGGAATCATACGTTTTTCTTTTTCGGCTTTCCGGGTGAAACGATTGAGGACGCGCAAGAGACGGTCAATTTCCTGTACGGGCACAAGGAGTTCATTCATTCGGCGGCGATGGGCACATTTCTGATGGAGCGGGACTCGCCGGCGCACAAGTATCCTGAATCCTTTGGTGTAAAGCGGATTATCGAGGACCCGTCCAAGGACCTGGCCATCTATTTCGACTTTGAAGTGAGTGCGGGCATGAGCGAGCAGATGGCAGAGATGGTGCACGACAAGTTTCTGGAATCGCTGCCGCCCAAGCGCTATCCGCAGTTCTATATTAGTGATGTTTACCGCTTCCTTTATGCGAGTCATCTGAGCGAAAGGCACATTCCGCATCCACCCTGGCTTGTACCGGAGGAAGGCGTCGTGCGGTAGTGGTCAGCGGTCAGTGCCCAGACCTGCAAACTCTGGACACTGACGACTGCTCACTGCAGAATACAATCCTAATTCTTCACTCAAGGAGAGAAACGAATGCGTAGAAGAGCACCAACAACGATTTCCCGACGCGAGTTCATGCGCGTGTCGGCTGTGACAACCGCGGGTGTCGTGGCTGTGGCCTGCGGCGCCGACGGTGAGCCCGCGGAAGAGGCGGCGCCTGCCGAGGCTCCGGCTGCAGATGAATCGGCAGCTGCCCCGGCGACACCGTCTTCGCAGTACAGCGAAGCGCCGATGCTGGCCGAAATGGTCGCGGCCGGCGACCTGCCGCCTGTTGACGAGCGTTTGCCGGTCAACCCGATGGTGATGCCGGTTGCTGAGGAGAACGGCAACTACGGCGGCACGTTCCGCCGCGGTTTCAAGGGCGTCTCCGACCGTTGGGGGCCGACCAAGATGCAGGACAGAGGGCTGTCCTGGTATGACCAGAACCTGAACATGCAGCCGCGCATGGCGGAATCGTGGGAGATCAACGAGGACGCCTCGGAGTGGACCTTTCACCTGCGCGAGGGAATGAAATGGTCGGACGGCACGCCTTTCACAACCGAGGCGGTCCGCTGGTGGTGGGAGCATGACGAGACCAACACCACGATCTCACCCAGCATCGGGGGCACGTGGGTCTCCGGTCCCGAGCGCACTCCGATGGAGCTCGAAATCGTCGACGACTCGACCGTAACCTTCAAGTTCCCCTTGCCCAACCCTCTGTACGTCTTCCGGTTGGGCCGCCAGACCAGGAATCTCTATCTGCCCGGCCATTATCTCGAGCAGTTCCACATGGAGTTGACGGACGACAAGGATGGGCTGCAGGCACAGGTGGAAGAGGCCGGCTTCAACAGTTGGGAAGAGTACTATACGGACCGGCGCTGGTGGTACCTGAACCCGGACCTGCCGAGCATTGGTCCCTGGATCTCCAAGAATGAGCTTTCCAACGAGCTGTTCCTGATGGAGCGCAACCCCTACTTCTTCGGCGTTGATTCCGATGGAAGGCAGCTGCCTTACGTTGATGACGTGACGCACAGGCTGTTCGAGACGAACGACGTTTTCGACCTGCGCATCATCAACGGCGAGATCGACTTTCAGGCCCGCCACGTCAATATCGGCAACTTCACGCTATACAAGGAGAATGAGGAGGCGGGCGACTACAAGGTTTTCCTTGGTTCTGCTTCCGGCCATTCGGCGATCCAGCTCAATCTGTCGACCAAGAACGAACGGTTGGCCGAGTTCTTCAACATTCGCGACGTGCGCATCGCGCTGTCGGTTGCAGTCGACCGCGTGGCGCTGAACGAGCTGGTATGGGACGGGCTGATGACGCCGCGGCAGTACAGTCCGCTGGAGAGCTCGGCGCAGGCCTACCCCAAGCAGGCCAACGCCTGGATCCAGTATGATCCGGATATGGCCAACCAGCTTCTTGACGACGCCGGTTATGCGGAGAAAGACGGCGACGGTTTCCGCCTGTTTAACGACGGCAGCGGGGATACGCTGAGCTTCGTCATCGAAGGGACGGCACAGCCGGGTACCACGAGTGAAGATACGGTGCAGGAAGTGATCAAGTACTTTGCGGCGGTGGGCGTCAAGGCTGCGTACAAGGGCTTTGAGCGTTCGCTGTACGAGGAGCACCACGGCGCCAACGAGATCGAAGCGGCATGGTGGGGCGGCGACCGCACGGTGGTGCCGCTGGTCAACCCGACGATTTGGACATGTGAGCAGCCCGACCGCCCATGGGCAGCTGGATGGGCGCACTGGCGCAACAGCGGCGGAACCAGTCCCGCCGGGGTCGAGCCGCCGGCAGGTCATTGGGTCTGGAAGATCTGGGAAATCTGGGACGCCATCAAGATTGAACCCGATGCAGATAAGCAGACCGCCATGTTCCACCAGATTCTCGACATCTGGGCGGAAGAGTTGCCGATGATCGGCTACCTGGGCGAGCGCCCGGCGCCGATTATCGTCAAGAACGGTGTACGCAACTATCTGCCCGGCTTCCCGCTGGACGATACAACCGGTGACGAGCACCTGCTCCACACCGAGACGTACTTCTGGGAAGATGCTTAAAGCATGAGAACGTAAACGGGCGAGGCGTGAGCCAGGAGGAGTGGGACGCTACCGCATCTCACTCCTCCCCGACCACACCTTACTCTGCGGGAGACCTTATGCTTGCCTACGTTGTTCAGCGTATCCTTCTCATGATCCCGACGTTGGTCGCGATCTCTATCCTTTCTTTCGCCATTATTCAGCTGCCCCCGGGTGACTTTCTGACTTCGTACGTCGCGCAGCTGCGCCAGGAGGGAGACGAAGTTGACGAGGCTGAACTGGAGTCGCTTCGGCAGCGTTACGGGCTGGGTCAACCGGTTTATGTCCAATATCTCAAATGGATTTACGGTGTGCTGTTCAAGGGCGACTGGGGACAGTCATTTGAATGGCAGAAACCGGTCAGCGAGCTGATCTGGGAACGGCTGGGGCTGACGATGACGCTATCAATGGGGGCGCTGCTGGTTGGCTGGTTTATTGCGATTCCGGTGGGCGTTTATTCGGCGACCCATCAGTACTCGTGGCTTGACTACCTGTTGACGACCTTCAGCTTCGTGGGCCTGGGCACGCCGGGATTTCTGCTGGCGCTGATCATTCTTTTCCTCGCCCAATCCTGGCTTGGCCTCAATGTCGGTGGTCTGTTTTCGGATGAATACATGCTTGAACCGTGGAGCTGGCCCAAGGTCGTTGATATGCTCAAGCGGATCTGGGTACCCATGTTGATCGTGGCCGTCAACGGTACGGCCGGCAACATTCGCATCACGCGGGCCAATCTGCTGGACGAACTCAACAAGCCTTATGTCGAGACCGCGCGCGCCAAAGGAGTCAAAGAGGGCAGACTCATTTGGAAATACCCTGTGCGCGTTGCGCTCAACCCTTTCTTCAGCACGGTCGGTTGGTCGTTGGCCAGCCTCGTTTCCGGCACGACACTGGTGGCGATGGTGCTCAGCCTGCAGACAACCGGGCCGATGCTGCTTCGATCTCTCACCTCGCAAGACATGTACCTGGCCGGCAGTTTCCTCTTTCTTCTCAGCGCGCTGACCATCATCGGCACGCTGCTCTCCGATATACTGTTGGCGGTCGTCGACCCGCGCATCCGCCTGGGATAGTTCAGCGGCGCGTGGCCGCAATCGACTAATAGCTACCGCTGCCCCATTTCTGTGCAAGCAAACGCCGCTTTCCCTTGCCGGCTCCATGCCCGACACCACCCCGCCCGCGCGGATACTGGTCTTCGTCGGGAAGGTTGGCGCTGCCGTGAGGCGTGGGCCGCAGGGGTCGCATTCCGAAAGCCAACCGGGCCAGCACCGATAGTCGGATTCTCAACGGTGGCGTTTATCCGCCGGCCTGCCAACGCCTGTCCAGTCACCATCGCGCTCCGCGAGAGCGCGTGCCCTTTTGGATGGCACGACTGATCCAACTTCAAGCGGTTGCATCCGCCACGTGCGGCGCGTCTGCGGTGACCGACTCTTACACCGCGACCTTGACCAATCTTTGTCTTCTTTTGTCAAAATTGAAATTCACTGTTGACAAATTTATCTTTTTGGCTTATTATATTGAAATTCATGTGTCCAATCTTAATTTTATTGACAAGATTTTGAAAATATCTGACGCGAAGACTGTAGAAGAGGCGCTGCAGGGTGAAACCAGTCACAGACGGGAAGACCAAAACTCGGAAGGACCATTTCTTGGCACTCGCTGCGCTGGTGGGCACAGTCGTTCTGACATTTGGGAAACTGGCGGGTAGCAAGAAGAACTGCTCGTCTTCAACATAGACATCGAACGGGGGGACGAATGATCCGGGTTGAATATAGAGACCCTAGCCTGACGAAGGAGGCTGCATGAACCCTTTACCGACTGCTTGCCCGATCTGCCAAGGGAAAGACTTGACCGTGACCGGTTTCTATTGCCGCGAATGCGACAGCCGCGTCGAGGGGCGATTCCTGGTGGAAACGCCGTTCGGGGGGCTGACGCGGGAGCAACTTGCGTTTGCGGCGACCTTTGTGCGCTGCGAGGGCAAGATGAACAGGATGGAGGAGGAGCTGGCGCTCTCCTACCCTACGCTGCGAGGGCGGCTGCACGAGGTCATTCGAGCAATGGGATATGAGCCAGGCCGGGACGACCCCCCGGCACTGGAGGAGAAGGCGCGGCGTCAGATTCTGAACCAACTCGAGGCCGGTGAAATCAGCTATCAGGCGGCGATGGAGCAGTTGCAAGGCGGATAGAGTTTGCGAAACCAGCGAGTCGGAAAGATGAGGAGACGTACAAGGGGAGCGAAATGAGCGAACAGATACAGGTAGAACCGGAGTCTCCAGACCCTCGCGTACGGATACACTGCGCAGGAGACCTGATGGTCGAGGGTTGGGAAAAGGCGCTGATTGAGGTAGACGGGCAGGGAAGTCAGCCGGTGGTAGAGACAGGGCCGGAGCAGATCGAGATCGAGGCTGAGTCTTCATGTACGGTGCGGTTGCCTCAGGCGAGCGAGCTGGTGGGGATCGCGGCGGGAGGACAGGCGAAAGTAAGCGACCTGCGCGGCGGCGTGGAGCTGGTGCAGGTTGGCGGCGACCTGCTGGTCGAGAACGCCGGTAGTGTAACGATCGAAAGCGCAGCCGGCCGGGTGAACCTGGCGAACATCGCCGGCGGAGTGGAGGTGAAGGAGCGGGCGCAGGCCGATCTGTCGGCCGAGCAGATCGGTGGGGAGATGGCGATTTCCGAGGTTGCCGGGCGATTGAGTTTGCAGAACGTGTCCGCCGTACGTGTAGAGCGGGTGCGCGCCGACGTGAACGTGCTGAATGCAGGCGGAAACGTCATTATCGAAAAGGCGGATGGCGCCGTCGAATTGATCAACGTTGACGGTGCAGCGGCCATCGGCAAAGCGCTGGGCCGTGTATCCCTGCGCGGTGTGCGGGGCAAAGTCGCCTGCAACCGAGTCGATGGGACGCTGCATCTGGGCGAGGTGGGAGAGGTCGCGGTGAAGCGGGTAAAGGGCGATTTGACCGCCGAGAACGTTCGCGGCGCGTTCGCCTGTAAGGAGGTGGGCGGAAACGGGACGCTGCGTCAGGTAGGGGGCTCGGTTTCGCTGGGCGGTGTTGGCGGCGACCTGGAGGTCGAGGGGTGCGGCGGCTCGCTTTCGGCCATGTGCGGCGGCAGTGTTCAGCTTGCAACGATAGCGGGAAGCGTACGGCTGACT
>DAOUHX010000137.1:0-13887 GCA_034428395.1 Caldilineaceae bacterium | reverse complement strand
ATTGGGCCGTCGCCGACGATCAGGAGGTGGGCATCGTCGACGCTGCGCATGGCGCGGATCAGCACGTCGACGCCCTTGTAGTGGCGCAGGCGGCCAATGAAGAGCAGCAGCGGGCGGCCGCCAAAGCGTTTGCGCAGACGACCCGCACTTGCCTGAATCTGGCCGGTCTTCGCGAACCGTCCCAGGTCGATACCAAAGTGGACCAGGCGGCACTTGTGGCGGATGCGTTGAAGGAAAGGGGACGATTCGACGTAGGCCGGGCTGGAGACGGCGACCAGGGTCGCGCGCTGGAGAACCAGGCGCAACAGCGGAGCGTAAAGCTTGCCAGACAGTTTCTGGCGAACGATGTCGCTGTGGTAGGTGATGACGAATGGCTTCTTCCGCCCGAGCAGGAGTTGCGCCAGCTCGGCCGGCGGAAAAGGTGCGTGTATGTGGACGAGATCCGCCTCCGCGACCGCGCGCGGCAATTCTGTGAAGTAGGGAAAGCTGATGGGTGTGGAAAGTATATGCGCCTGCCGCCCGGTCTTGGTCACGGGGACTCCGTCAATGGTCTGACGGACCGTGGTCGGCCCCGTGTTGGTGACGAGGACCCTTGCGTCAACGCCCTCGGCCCGCAGGCCTTGGGCGAGCAGGCGGATGTTATTTTCGATGCCGCCGAGGACCGGGTGGTAGTCCTTATACAGGAAGAGCACTCTCATAAAGTAGAAGCGACAGGCGACAAACGGCGCGCTGCAATTCGCCTGCCATATCAGTTGCGCGCCAGCAGACGTTCGTAGAAGGCCTCCAGTTCGGCAACGGTACGTTCTATGCGAAAGAACTTTTCAACACGGCTCCTGCCGGCCAGTCCCATACGTTGGGAAAGTGGTGCGTTTCGCAGTAGTCGTGAGACGGACTCGGCGAGTGCGCCGATGTCGCCAGGTGGAACCAGAATGCCGGTCTCGTTGTGGGCGACGATTTCCGGCAGAGCGCCGTGGCCGAAGGCGACGACCGGCTTGCCCATGGCCATCGCTTCAATGTTGACCAGGCCAAAAGGCTCCGGCGCACCGGGATGCACAAAAATGTCGATGGCTTCCAGAGCGGGCCGCACATCTGACAGCTGACCGGTCCAGTGTACGCGATCTTCGAGACCGAGCTGCGAGCAAAGCGCCGTCAGATGCGCTTCGTAATTGTCACCCACGCGGAACGGGTCGCCCCCGACCACCAGGAAGCGGCACTCGGGAACGGTTTCGGCGAGCTTGCCTGCCATGTGGAGGAAAGAGTGCTGGCCCTTTGTTGGGCGCACTCTGCCGACCATGCCGACAATGGGCGTGGAGGGGTGGAAGCCGGCCTCCTGGCGCACAGTTCCTCCTCTCTTGGCGGCAAAGTTGCTTGCGTCGAAATGGGACAGGTCGATGCCATTGTGGAGGACCAGAGCATTTGCAGAAGTTGGAAGGTGTTCGGCGACGGCGTGGGAATTGGTAATCACGGCGGCCGCCATGCGGCAGAGGAGGAGCTTTCCGATCCGGTCCGCCCACTTGCTCGCGGGCTCAGCCTCCACGAGCCAGAAATCGCGCATGTGCCACACATATGGCAACCTGGCCAGCCGAGCTGCCAGCGCCGCGTAGGCCGACGCTCGCACAGTATTGCTGTGGATAAATGCGGCATCGATTCTCCTGGCAATCGCGGAAATGTCGGCAGCCCCCTTCCACCAGTCGGACGGGGAACGGAAGGAGCCGCGCAGTCGCGGCAGGTCCGGGGTATAGACTGGTATGCCGGCGCGATCGGCTTCGCCGGCCAGTTGACCGGGCGGCGCGACCAGGTGGGGCTGCCAGCGGGCGTGGTTGAGGAATGACATGAGCAAGAGGAGGCTCTGCTCCGCCCCGCCGAGGGCGTCGGCGTGGTCTACGAAGAGAATGGGACGGGGTGTCATCGTGTGCATTCCATGATTGAGATGAACTGCCGGCCTGCCCGCTCCCAGTTCATTTCATGTTTTACCCATTGACGACCGGCGCGTCCCAAGCGCTGGCAAAGGTTGGCATCTCCGAGCAGGCGCGATAGAGCCTGAGTCAGCGCGGCGGGGTCGTCGGGCGGGACGAGGAGCCCTGTTTGGCCCTCGCGCACTGCTTCGGAGGCGCCGCGGCTGCGCGCGGCCACGACGGGAAGCCCACTTGCACTTGCTTCGAGGTAGACAATGCCGAACCCCTCGACGCTGGGCGAGCGCTCCGCGGATTGGAGCTCTTCGCGCGCAGGCAGTACAAAGATTGAGGCGCGGCGGTAAATGTCCGGCAGTTCAGAGTCGGAGATAGGCATTCGCTCCTGGCTCAGGAAGCGAACGGCGCTGACGATTCGGAGATCACGCGCGAGATTCTCCAGTGCCGGGCGCGCCGGTCCGTTGCCGACAATCCAGTACTCCAGGCTTGGCGCCAGTTTCAGCAGAGGCGGCAAGGCGCGCAGAACGGTGTCGATGCCTTTGCGCGAAATGAGCCGGGCAACGGTGAGGAGGACAGGTGGGCCGGGGCGGGCGGCAGGGGACGGCGTGAAGCGTTTGGGGTCAACTGCGGGCAGGACGATTTCAGGGGTGGGCAGGCCCAGATCCTGCAGACGGCGTGCATTGGCGCCTGAGATTGTCACGAGTGGACTCGCGCCTGCCAGCAGCCGGTTGAAGATGGGGCTATGCCATTTCCTTTGCGCGGCTTCAAAGTCATTGCCGTACGCGAGCGCGACGTAGCGCCCTGTACGCAGCAGGGCCGCTGGCAGCAGTAGCCGGGGATGGGCATGTCCCACGATGGTGAGGTGCGGGCGTATGGTCGCCAAAGCGCGGGCGAAGTGCCAAGGCATCGCCGAGGACACAGGGAGGACGCGGAAGGGCTCCGTTCGGAACTGCGAAGATCCGGCGCGTGGGCGAACAACTGTCAGGTCATAGTGTGTGCCGATGCGGCGGCTCAGTTCGAAGAGGTACTGCTGCACCCCGCCAATGGACGGCGGAAAGTCCAACGTGAGGAGGGCGATGCGGCGCATTTGAGGTTGAACGCCTTCAATACTCGGAGTCACTACGCCTCCAGATTTCGTGCTCGCGCCGAACGGGCAGAAGCGGAGACCAGGGACATGAAGATTGACTCATACGCATCTACGACCTTGTCCTGTGCGAAGTCTCCTGCCCGCTGTAAGCCCAGATTCGCAGTGCGCTGCCGTGCGGGCGCGTCTTGAAGCAGTGAAAGCAGGGCCGAACCCAGTTCCTCCAGGGGGGCCAGGAGACCCCACTTGCCGTCTTCAAGCAGCGCACGGGCGCCATCGTTCGGTGTTGCAACGACCGGCGTGCCACAGGCCATCGCCTCTATGTAGGGGATACCAAAGCCTTCATAGGTGCTGGGCAGACAAAGAACCCAGGCCTTTCGGTAGAGATCAGCAAGCGAGACGTCGTCCGGCTTGTGCAGGGAGAGGACGCCGGGCGCGGTCACACTCTCGTCGGCGACCAGCCAGAGTTCGGCAGCGGGCAGGGCAGGACGTATCCGGGCCTGAAAGATTTCCAGCAACTTGCGTCCGCGTTTGCGACCATCCATGGTGCCGACGAAAAGTATGGAGGGATTGGCAGACTTTGGGGTATTGTCGGCATAGAACAGTCGTCCATCGACCGAATTGGGTATGACGTGTCCAATGCCTGGGACATGGCGCTTTGTAGAAGCGATATCCGAGACAACGACGTCCGCCTTTGCCGCCTCCCACAGTTCGCGAGGGACGAATGACAGGTACCAAAGCTTTCTTTTCCAGGTTGGGGCATGGATCGCTTCTGCCAGGGCTGCTCCGTGAAAGGTACGCACCAGAGGGGGACCGGGTTTCCAGACCAGGGCGTCGTCGCCGTGGGCGTGAATTATGTCAAAGCTGCTGAAGTCTTGCGCGGCGAAGCGGAGAGAAAGGCGCCAGTTGTGCAGCCAGGCGCGCAGGGGGCCGGAGGGTCTGTGGGAGAGGACAGTGCGCACTTCGTAGCTGGCATCTGCCGGAGACTCGTCAGTGGTGAAGACGGTTACCGCGTGACCGCGCTGGCAAAAGGCATTGGCCAGTCGATGCGCCGCGTAGGCCACGCCGCCACACTTGACGCGGCTGACGGAGGGTAGATGAGTAGACAGCGCTGCGATTCTCACGATGACAATCTTTTTCGCTTGCGCAGGCCGGCCAAGTATCCATGCCAGATTCCCTGAAAAGCAGAGAAGACCAGCTGCGGCCGCCCGTGAAAGTTGCTTCTTTCCTTGACGAACCAGGCCGTTTCCCGGTGCAGGAAACTGGGCAGATAGCGCTGCTTGAAGTTCTTGGCGAAGAAGTAAGCGATGTTGTGGTGGAACTCAAACAGGTATCTGCTCTCTTCTGTCACTTTACCGGCTCTACTGCCGCCGGTCGGATGGCCCAAATGGACGACTGCAGCGGCCGGGTCATAAGCGATCTGGTACCCCATTTGGAGGACGCGCAGCGAAAAGTCTGTCTCTTCGCGATAGGCATTGCCGATATAGGCTTCATCGAACAGCCCTGCCTCGAAAACGATCTTGCGCGGCATGGACATGTTCCCGCCCCTGAGACTGTCGGTCGTGCCTTTTGGCACTTCATAGTCCCAGTAGTCGATCACTCGTCCACTTGGCAGGATCTCGCATGGTCGCGGTCGCGCGGGAATCTTTCTCTGTTCCACAAAGTTGCCCCCGGTCGCAGCGCCGATGCCGGGTTGTTCTAGATTGTAGAGATGCAGGTCAATCAGGTCCACTCGCGGGATGATGTCGTCATCGCAGTAGAGTAGGAAGTCTCCTTCAGCCAGCTGCGCGCCTATGTTTCTGGCGTGCGGCAGATTGGGCTTCGCGATGGTGTGCCAACGGAATCGGCCAGACTCTTTCTCCGAGTGAACTCGCAGGAACTGTTGGGTCTCAAATTCGTGCTTCGGAGTCTGGTCGATGACAAGCAACTCGTAGTTCGGATAGGAAAGAGCGAGCAGGTGCTCGATCGTTTCACACAGCACCCTTTCGCGCTGATAGGTGGGAAGGATAACTGACCAAAAGGGCTTGTTAGACATCCTGAAGTGCAGCTTGTCACATTGAATCGAGTTTTTCAAGCCGGCGCAAGGACCCGGCTCTCGTGGAAAGTCGGGTTACGAACGGGGTACAAGAAAGTCAACCAGACTTTGGTAGGCAGGCCCTAGCTGTTTGGGCAGGTAGGCGTCCATCTGATGCAAGAGTGCACGGTCGCTGGCGTCAAGCGCCGCGAACGCCCGCAGCATGACCGGGTATACCAGAATGCCGGCAGCGATGGCGAGCACAAGTCCTCCGAGCCACGAGCTGATTAGCCCTGCGACGGCGGCAGCAGAAAGGGCTGCGAGCGCGATGCGGGCAACGGAGCGCAGGGGAAAGGTGAGGTCGAGCCGACGTACAGAATAGGAGATGCCGACGACCCCGGAGACAAGCTGGCTGGCGGAATTTGCGACCGCAGCGCCTACTGCTCCATATCTTGGGATCAGTGCCAGGTCCAAGCCTATATTTAGGACAGCCGCGACAAACCCGAGACGCACGATAAAGCTCTGTTTGTCAGCGCTGTGGAGGACTGTAGCGCTGACCGAGGCCAGGGCGCCTACAATGTTGCCGACGAGAAGAATCGAGAGTACGGGCGCCATGGGCAGGAAGTCGGGCCCATACAGGAGAACGAAGGCCGGGGTTATGGCGGCAGCTCCGAGGCCAATTGGCATAGCGATCAGAGCGAGGACTCTATACGAAGACGTGTGCAGCGAATTGAAACGTTCGGACAACCCTCCGCCGTCGCCCTGGCCTGCCAGGGAAGAGAAGGCGGGGAGAAGCACACCGGAAAATATCGCGGGAATCGACATTGCCTTAATAGCCAGATCAAAGGACTGGCTGTAGTAGGCGATTTGGGCATCGTCGGCAAACCGACTGAGGAAGAAGAGTTCTGAGCGTTCGTAAAGGATTGTGTCGATGACAAGAATCAAGGATACGTCGCGACAGTAAAGGAGAACTCGGCGGCTCACTTCAGGCGGGAGTGGTATTGCCGGCGCGCGCTGCATTGTGTAGTGGGAAGGCAAATTCCTGCCGATCAGGGCAAGCGTCACGATTCTCCTGGCGAGGATAGAGAGGAGGAGCGCATGAATGCCAAGACCAAGCGAGGCGACAGTGATGGCGCAGAAGGCGTAGAAGAGGTTGCCAATGAGGCTGGATTGGCTGAGCGAGCGGAACTCCTGCGTACCCTTGGCGGCGGCGAGGAAGAGCCGCTCCAGGACGCCGGGCACAACCGTGATCGCGATCAGAATCAGGGCGACTGGATCTGAGGGCGGTGCCGATGCCCACGGCGCCCAAGCGAATAGCAGGGTTGCGCCGCCTACCAGGCCGCCGAGCGCGAGCTCGGCGAAAAGGAGCCACGCGAAAAGTGCGGAGGCTGTCTGTCTGTCCTGCTTTCCCAGCAGTTCCGCGCCAAACTTGGTCATGGCCTGGCCCAGCCCTGGAGAGGAGACCAGGATCAGCAGGCCGGACAGCCAGATCCAGTAGTGGAACTGGCCGAACAGAGTGGGGCCAAGCATACGGGCGAGGGCGATACTTGTAATCAGGCCGAAGAGGAGGCCCCCAAACGTGTTCAGGGCGTTCCACCAGGTATTGCTGACTACCTTGGAATCGACGCTCATTACGTCTCTCCGCTGCCGGTAGCTGGTGAAGCTGCAGGCCGCGAATGGCTGGCTGCGACACTGTTATAGCAGGCGACCGTCTTTTCGACCGTGCGGTCAAGCGTGAAATCCGAAAGGGCGCGCAGATAGCCGCGCGTACCCATTTCATGTCGTAGCTGGGCGTCGCTGGCGATACGGACCAGGGCACTTGCCAGATCGCTGGCGTTTCCCGGCTCGGCCAGAATGCCGGTTTCGCCTTGCGCCACAATCTCGGGCACGGCGCCTGTGTGGAAGGCGACGATCGGCTTGGCGTGGGCCATGGCTTCGAGATAGATGAGACCAAACGACTCGGTCAGCGACGGCGCGACGAATAGGTCGCAGCCGGCATAGAGTTCGCAGAGGGCGCTCGCATCGACATGGCCAAGGAAGGTCGCGGCGGCGCGGGCTTGGGGGGAGGCAAAGGTAGCAAAATAGTCGCGGTAGCTCCCCGAATGGGGCGCGTCTCCGCTGTCGGCGCCGGCGATCACGAACCTGGTTAGGGGCGCACAACGAATCACTTCGGGTATGGCATGGAGCAGGAGGTCTATCCCTTTTCGTCTCTCAAGACGGCCGACATAGAGAACGGTAACTCTTTCATCTTCTGCAACTCGTAGAGCCGGTCGGGAGAGCGGGATAGGGAGGCCGAGCGGCACCAGGGAACACCTTGACGTCGGGATGCGATAGAGCTTGGAACAGGCCTTAGCGATGAACTCGCTGTGGGCAATGAGGCAGGCCGCGCGGCGGGCGCACAGCGCTTCCAGGTAGCAGAGGAGCCGCATGCCCGGGCGGGGTGGAAGATTGCCTCTGAGGTGATTGACCTGCGCGAGCGGGGTGGAGAGACGGACCACGAGCGGGGCGCGGGGGTGAAAGGAGTAGACGAGGGATTCCGAGCCCCAGTTGGGCATCTCGACGACGTCAAACGGCCCTTGCGACCGTTCCAGGCTGGCTATTTCGCGGTCCACGGCAATACTTCTCTCAATCGTTCTCCATATTCCGAGTCCCTTGCGGCGAAGCGGTGAGGGAAGCCGAAGCCGGGCGTTTTGCACGGCGTAACGTTTGACTTCGCCGGCCGGCTGAACCGGCCCCGATCGGTGACTGCCGTCGACCTCTCTCTGATACGAAGCACCCGAAATGACGGAGACATCATGTCCCGCTGCCGCCAAGCCGTGAGCGAGGCGATGTACATATGTGGCGATTCCGCCAGATCCTGATGGGGGATACTGTTGGCTAACCAGGCAGATACGCATCTATGTCACGAACCTCCTGCGGCGGCAGCCCTGTAAACGTTGACTGTCTCTTGTGCGGTACGCTGCCAGCAGAATCGGGAAGCCCGGCGCACACCATTGGCGCGCATTGCGGCCGCCAGGTCCGGGTTCGTCAGCACCTGCCGCACAGCTTCGGCCAGGGCTTGTGCCGTCAGTGGTTCTATGAATAGGGCGGCGTCACCCGCCACGTAGGGGAGGCTGCTCGCCTTGCTAGAGACGACGGGCGAGCCGCAGGCCATGGCTTCGAGCACAGGGATACCGAATCCTTCATACAGGCTGGGCATCAGAAAACAGTCGGCTCCGCTATAGAGGGCGGGCAGGTCGGCATCGGGAACAGCGCCGGCGAAGATGACGTCGCCGGTCAGGTCAAGCGCTTCAACCTGGCGCTGTACGGCTTCGAAGAGCCAGCCGCGGCCGCCCACGACCACGAGAGAGTGGGGCAATCCTTCCGCTTTGAGACGCGCCAGGGCTTGAAAGGCGAGGGCGTGGTTTTTGCGGGGCTCGAGCGTACCCACCATCAGGAGGTAAGGTCGTCGAATAGAATGGTTCTCTCTTGCGCGCCGGACCTCACTTTCGTCTGCTTGCCGAAAATGCTCGTCGATTCCTTCGTCAACAACGTGCACTTTTTGCGACGGCGTGGCGTAGAGGTCAAGTAAATCGCCCCTGGTATGTTGACTGACGGCAATAATCGCATCGGCCCTGCGCACGAACAAGGGCATTGCGATGCGCAGGAAGGCGCGATTTGCGAGGGTGTGATGTTGGGGGAACCGCTCGAAAATGAGATCGTGCACTGTCATGACAGCGGGGCGGGTCATCCATGGGAGCAGGTGCTCGGTGGCATGGAAGACACGGCTGGCGGGAAGCCGGCGTTCGACTAAAGGCGCGCGCAGGAGCTGACAGGCAAGCGCGCCGAGCCGCCAGGGGTGTTGACGCAACCGAACCGTACGGGCAGGAATAGACGCGATAGGGGCAGGCAGCTGATGGCCGCTGTGGCTGTTGTAAAAGAGGTTCAGTTCGACGTCGCGGCGGCAGTTCTGCCACAGTGCGGAGGCAAGGCGCTCGGTATAGCGAGCCAGGCCGGCGCGCTGGTGGACAGCAGGGCCGGCGTCAAGGACGACAGGCAGCGGCGATTGGCCGCGGCCGGGGCTGCGGCTAGGCACTGGACATCAAGCGGCGAGCGGGGGCCGCCGGCGGCGCGGTGCGGCTTGGCAGCCACTCCCGCACGGCTTCGCCCAGGTGGGAGATGGGGCTGTGGCGCGTGGTGCAATCGGGCAAGGCGTCGAGAAAGAAATCGCCGTAACTGCGTTGCCACAGGCGGCTGTCGAGCAGTACGACTATACCGCGATCGGTTGCCGTTCGAATCAAGCGCCCAAAACCCTGGCGCAGCCGGAGGACCGCCTCCGGCACTGCGTATTCGTGAAAGGGGTCCTCGTAGAGGCGGCTGCGGGCAGCGTAGAGCGGGTCGGTTGGAACGGCGAAGGGGAGGCGTGCGATGAGGAGGCAGACGAGCTGCTCGCCTGGGAGATCGATCCCTTCCCAATAGCTGCTTGTGCCGAGGAGAAGAGAACGCGGGTTGGCACGAAAGTCGCTCAGGTTACGGCGCCGGCTGCCCTCGCCCTGTTGGAGAACGGTAAGGCCGGCTGCAGCGAGGGGCGCGCGGATTGCTTCCGCGGTCGTGCGCAGGTGGCTGTGGCTTGTGAAGAGGACGAGAGTCCGGCCTTCGGCGGCCAAGGCAGCCTGCTGGACGGCCTGCTCAAGCGAGCGCTGGTAGCCGTTATGGTCGGGTGTCGGCATGTCGCTGGGTGTGTAGAGCAAGGCGTTCTGCTTGTAGTCAAAGGGGCTGCCCATTACGGTGCCGCCGGCATCCCAGCAGCCCAAGCGATCGCGCAGGAAGTTGAATCCATCGCCGGCCTGAAGGGTAGCGCCGGTCAGCACGACCGTGCGCCGGGGGCCGAACAGGTCGGCAGCCAGTTTCTCATCTACCTGAATTGGCGCGCTTCGCAGCGTTACCGAAGGGGAGCCGCGGCGAGGGCGGGCGGAGGTGGAGGCAGCTGACGGGCCGCTTTCCGCCAGCTCCAGCCAGGCGACCGACGTTTTCTCCAGGTGAAGGGGACGCAGAATTACGTCGTCGGCCACCTGCTTCAGGTCAGCCAGACCGGACTGGACAAGATAGAGCAGTTCCGCGGCGTGGCTCCAGGAAACGTGCTGCGATTCGAGTGGTGGAGCGGCACCGGAACTGCCGGATGAACCGGCGTCCTGTCCGGGGGAAGGGCCCTCCAGAAGCGCGGCAAGCGCGGTCAGCCGTTCCAAGATTTGATTGAGTTGAGCGCTGACCTCATCCCACTGGATTTCGATTTCGCTCCACTCGGGTTGGGCGCGCATTCGGTTGTCAAGGGCCAGGAGGTGGGGATAGTTGCTTGCCGATGAGGACAACCTGCGGGCCTCTGGTTTCTCTTCGCGGTGGCGCAGAGCGAAATCGAGTAAGAGGTCAAAGAATCCGGGGATAGTCGCTTGCAGCGAGCGGCGGCCGGCCTCAAGCTGGCTGACCAGGCGGCCTGCAGCTTCGTCGAAGATGCGCGGCGGGAGGTGAGAGACGGCCTCGGCCACGCTGTCAAGCAGGGAGGCCAGGACGCGGAGATCGACCTGGCGCGTAAACTGATCGGTGGCGGCGTTCTCGAGGTGATGGGCTTCGTCAACGATGAGATTGTCGTATTCGGGCAGGACCTGGCCGCCGGCCTCGACATCAGCCACGAGCAGAGCGTGGTTGATGACGAGCAGATGTGCTGAAACGGCGCGGCGATGGGCTTCGAGATAGAAGTCGCGGAAGCGCGCACCCAGGTAGTCATGTTTACCAGGAACTGCGCTCACCAAACAGCGCGCGGGGCTGCATTCGTCAGCACGTGAGGAGACCTGAGGGACCAGCGCCCTCTCCTGCCGGTCGTGCACGGGAAGCTCGCTGAGGTCTCCTGTCTTCGTGGTGGGCAGCCAGGCAAGGATTTTGGCCAGGAAGCGCAATTCCAGGGGGGAGAGGCCGGTTGGCAGAAGGCCGTTGCGCGGGCGAGGTCTTTCCAGCCAGCGGGCCAGCCGCCGCGTGCAGAGATAGTGTGAACGGCCCTTCAACACCATCGCCCGTACGGGCGGTTGTTCTTCGTCGCTGGGGGCCAGGCCTGACGCCTTCAGAACTCGAAATACGCGGGGCAACTCCTGGTCGAGAAGCTGGTGCTGGAGGGGAATCGTGTTGGTGGCGATCACGACGCGGCTGTCGTTGACCCTGGCCCATGCGGCAGCGGGCAGGAGGTAGGATAGACTCTTGCCGATTCCGGTACCTGCCTCGATGATCTTGTGATCGCCGCGGTTCAGCGCGTCCAGCACCTGTCGCGCCATGTCCACCTGGCCATCACGGCGCTCGAATCGCGGCTCTTCCTTGCCGTCGAACGCTTCTGCAAGCGGCCCACCTGCATCGAAGGCAAGAGTGAGGAATCCATCCTCTACTTCCTGTGGGGCTGCACGAGGGCGGAGGGGGGGAGGAACACGTACCGTGCCCGGCTGGAGCCTTGTGGCCGCGTCCCTCATTGTGCCCTGTTGCTTGCGGCAGGACAGCGCGTCCTGGAAGAGGAGCAGAGGGTCCCAATCGCTTTCGAGTCCCGCCGCGCACAGCACCTCCAAGGTAGCGTTGGGCAAAGTCTCAATGCGGGCGAGCAGGTGGAGCAGAAGGTCGGCGGTGGCTTCGGCGTCGTGGCCGGCGCGGTGGGCGTTTGGCAAAGAGATTTGCAGTGCCCGACACAGCTCTCCGAGGCTGTAACTGAACTGCCCCGGCAGCAGAATTGTCGCCAGCTCGTGGGTGTCGATAACGGGCGCATTGATCTTGACGCCGGCGGCGCGCAGGAAGGAGACATCAAATCCGGCGCTGTGGGCGACTACGGCGTCGGCGCGTGCGCCGATGAAGGCCAGGATTTCGGGAACCAGCGCCTGGATTGGGGGTGCATCGGCCACGTGGGAAGGACGGATGCCGGTGAGCTGTTGAATGCGCGGCGGGATGGAGCGTCCGGGGTTGACGAAGGTAGAGAATCGCTCACGGGGGCGGCTTTGCTGAAATCGTACCGCGCCGAACTCGATGATCTTGTCCCTTTTGGGTCTGAGCCCGGTTGTCTCGAGGTCAAAAGCGACAAACGTGCGCGAGGACATCTTTCAGCGGCTCACGGCTGTTCGACATTTCCGTCTACGAAAGAGATGTCGGCGGCTGTCCTGGTAACGCTGCCGGTGTAGAGCCAGGAGACTTGCCGAAGCGTGAGAGCCTGGTCAAACTCGGTCAGCGCGGAGATGCAATCATTGGGGAGGACTACGGAAAACCAACGCAGGCCGGCGGAAGCGGCCGTGTGCAGTACGCAGATGCTCGAAACGGTTCCGACAATCACGAGGTGACGGACTTGCCAGACATTGGTAAGGAAGTGCTCTAGCGGCGTACCGTAGAAACCGTCGTAACGGCTTTTCTGACAGACAAGGTCCTCCTTCTGTGGGGCTAACTCGGCGACGATTTGCCAGCCCCAGCTGTTGACTTCACAGTGGCGCGGCCAGATGTCCCACTCGGGATCGCCTTCTGCGTGGCTGTCCTGGGTGTAGGCGATATGCACTCCGGCGCGGCGGGCGCCGGCCAGGAGGGTCTGCACATTTTCAAGCGTGGCGGCGGCGGCCGGCACGACCAGAGAGCCGCCCTCTTTGACAAAGTCGTTCTGCATATCAACGACGATAACCGCGCTGCTCCGCGCGGGCAGCTCGACGCGTGTCTGCCAGGGAATTTCGGGGACTTCGACAGTTTGGCCGGGCGTCTCCATCCTGTCCTCCTTCGACATAGGCCTGTGGAATGTGGACAGCCTCTGCAGCGTTCACCGGCAGTCCAGCCACAAATCAGCTCAGGTCAGCACAGTCTCCCGGCTGCTACGCCAGTTCCCAGCGGCTGGGGTTGATGCCCGGTGCTTCGCTGGCCATATTGTCGGGCTTATTTCCGCCGCCGTAGTTCCAGCGCCGGATATTGCGGTCGATGAAGAAGGGCTTGACCGCGTCGGGAAGCTTTTCCAACTCATCTTGGGGCCATTGCTCGACCTCCTGTGCGACAGGCCCGGCCCAGGCGGGACGGTAGGCGATTGCCAGCAGTTCGCGTGCATAGTCGCCGGCGTTGGGAAAGTTGCCGTGAAAGACACGGTGATTGATCATCACGGCTGAGCCGGCTTCAGCAGTTACCATGACCTCTTCCGGGTGGGACTCGTAGCGCAAGTAGGGGTTGGCGTGGGCGTGCATCGCCAGGTGGGAGCGGGGGACCACGCGAAAGGGGGAGACCTCCTCCGTCAGGTCCTGGAGATAGTAGAGTACGCGCACCGTGCAAGGGCAACTGCCCTCGTAGCCGAAAATCTCGGAGCCGTAGGGCTGGCCGTCGGTGTGGATGCTGATGCCGGGGTGACCGGGTTCGGAGCGGGCATAGGCGTAGGACATAAAGACGATTTCATCGCCAAACAGCCGTTCGAGAAACTGAACGGTTGGCGGATGGGCGATGAGCTCGGTGACGGCGCCGCCGGCAAACTGGGCGCGCGGGCTCACCTGCTGTTTCACGCTGTAATCGACGGCGAATGTGTCCAGGCGGGCGGTGGCGGATCGCAGCTCTTCCAGATGCTGCTGGGAAAGCAGTTCGGGAATGACAGTATAGCCTTCGACTTCGATCTGATAGACATGCTGGCCAAAGCTCAGCTTCGACCAGTCGCGGTCGTCGATTTTGACATGCGTCATGGAAGTCCTCCAATCTCCAAGGAAAGGTCAAAGATGCACATTAGGCCCCGATCTTTACCTCCCGCCCTATTCCAATTAACGATGGAAGATGTAGAGCGATCGATTCTCAAGCGGAAGGCTGATACGCCGTCCCTGGCGATGGCTTTCGGCGAGCGCGAGGCAGACCTCGGTCAGGTGATGGGCGAT
>DAOUHX010000136.1:0-29978 GCA_034428395.1 Caldilineaceae bacterium | reverse complement strand
CTCCGCACAGCAGGTCGTCGGCGCGATTGGCGTCGCCAGCGAAAACGGCATCCCCTGGCTGGGGACGCAGAGCGACCAGATCTCACTGGGACCGGAGGTCGTGGTTACGAATCAGGTGTACGACTGGGCAAACGTCATAAACGATATGATCGCAAAGATCAATTCTGGCGAGTTTGGAGGTACCGCCTACACGCTCACTTTTGAGAACGGCGGTCTGCGCCTGGAGTTCAACGAGGAGATCGACATCGCTGACGATGTAAAGGATGCCGCCCGCGCCGCGATCGAGGACATCAAGAGCGGCGCGGCGGAACAGTTAGAGAACGAGGAATAGCGCCCTTTTTTCCAGCCGCCTCCCTGCCGGGCATTGAGGAATCAGGCGGCCTTATATTGGCGGGCCTTCCGCCCGCAACCGAGGTCTATCGTGAATTCGACTCCAACCTTCATCTCCACCGGCCAGCGCTCGATCGAGGATCTGTTTGCCCACGGCATTTCCAGGCCAACCGCGGGCCACAGGGCGGTCAATTTCCGTTTGAACGCGCCCTACGTACAGATGTACGACATCGTCAAACGGTTTCCGGGCGTTCTGGCCTGCGACCATGTCGATTTCGACGTGCGTCGCGGCGAGGTGCACGCGCTGCTGGGAGAAAACGGCGCCGGCAAATCCACGCTGATGAAGGTCCTCTACGGCCTTTACCAACCGGAGGAGGGCCGTATCCTGCGGGATGGCGCCGAAGTGACGATTCATTCGCCGACCGACGCCATCCACCAGGGCATCGGCATGATCCATCAGCACTTCATGCTGGTGGATACGCTCACCGTCACCGAGAATGTGGCCTTGGGTTTGAAGTCCAGCCGCGGGTTGCTTCTCGACCTGGACCGTGTGGAGGAGGGCATTCGCGAATTGAGCGAGGCCTACGGCCTGCAGCTCGATCCGAACGCACCGGTCTGGACGCTGTCAGTGGGGGAACGGCAGCGCGTGGAAATCATGAAGGCCCTCTACCGCGGGGCCGCCCTGCTGATCCTGGATGAACCAACCGCTGTCCTGACGCCGCAGGAGGTCGAAGAGCTCTTCGTTACCCTGCGCTATATGAAGGAGAACGGCTATAGCCTCGTCTTCATCAGCCATAAGCTGCAGGAGGTGCTGGCAATCAGCGACCGTATCACAGTGATGCGGGAGGGCCGCCGCGTCGGAACAGTTTCCACCCAGGAGATGACGCGCAGCGAGCTGGCGCGCATGATGGTGGGACGGGATGTCATTTTGGAGCAGACACGCGACGAGGTGCAAGTCGGCGACGTGCGGTTGCGCCTGCAGGATGTCAGCGCCCGCGGCGTCACCGGCCAGCAGGCCCTGCGAGATGTGTCGCTGTCGGTGAAGTCGGGAGAGATTCTGGGTGTGGCCGGAATCAGCGGGAACGGGCAGAGGGAGCTGGCCGAAGTCGTGGCCGGCCTGCGCCCGCTCAGCGGCGGCACCGTGGAGATGGACGGCGACGCCATCAATGATTGGACGACCGCGCGGCGTACCGAGAACGGACTGGCATACATTCCCGAAGAACGGATGCACGACGGAATTGTAAGGGACTTTGCCGTGTCGGAGAATCTCGTCCTGCAGGAGCATACTCGGGAGCCGTTCAGCCACGGCATTTTTCTGGCCTTCGAATACATCGCTCGCTACAGCCGCAAACTGATACAGGATTTCTACATCAAAACGCCTGACATCCGCACCATGACCAGGAATCTGTCGGGAGGTAATATTCAGAGGCTGATCGTGGCGCGCGAACTCTCACGGCAGCCAAAGGTCCTGGTCGCGGCCCAGCCGACGCGCGGTATCGATATCGGGGCCATCGAATATATCTATTCCCAGATTTTGGAGCAGCGGGACAGGGGAGCTGCCATCCTGCTCATCTCCGAAGACCTGGACGAACTGCTGGCGCTATGCGACAGGATCGCCGTGATCTTCGAAGGCAGCATCATGGATATCCTGGACCGCAACGAGACGACCGCAGAGGAGTTAGGGCTGCTGATGGCAGGTGTCGATCCGGCGAAACGGGAAGCAGCTCAGGCCGGGATTCCGGCGGGAGCACAGGCGTAGCAAAAAGCCCCGGCCTGGTGCCCCAACGCGAGTGCCTGGCGGTGGGGCAGCGGCTAGGGCTTTCCGTCTGAGCCGTTGGTCGGACTCGAACCGACGACCTACGCTTTACGAGAGCGTCGCTCTACCGACTGAGCTACAACGGCGCATCAACGATTGATTATAGTGCAGTGCCCGCCCGCTCGGCAAATCCGGCGGCGAGCCTGATCCTACACCTATTGCACCCGAGTGACATAGCGGCCGTCGCGCGTGTCGATGCGGACAGTGTCGCCTTCCTTCACGAACATTGGAACGTGCAGCCGGAAGCCGGTTTCCAATTCGACCTCTTTGGTTGGGCTGTTCGCTGTGTCTCCGGCGACGGCCAGTTCCGCCCACACAACTTCGAGATCGATCGTGGTCGGCAGTGTGACGTTGATCGGCTCGCCTTCGAACGTCTCCAACTCGACGACTGTATTGTCCTTCAAAAACTGGACGACGCCCTCCAGGGTATCCTCTGACAGCGCGACCTGTTCGAATGACTCGGTATCCATGAAGTGGTAGAGGTCGCCGTCGGTGTAGAGATACTCGACCGCGCGTGAATCGAGGCGAATGTCGTCAACGCGTGCGCCGCTGTTATAGGTCTTTTCTATCGTCGCGCCGCTGCGCAGGTTGCGCACCTTGAGCCGGATGGTCGCGCCGCCGCGCGCCATTTTGATGTGCTGATAGTCAAGCACGCGCCACAACTGGTTTTCCTCTTCGTAGATATTGCCCCTGCGCAACTGCTGAACTTCGGCCATCTCTTGTCGATTTCCCCGTGACTGCAAGACTGGATCCGGAACCGCGTCCAATTATAGAAAAGATAGTCACGGGTGTCAAAACAAACGGGACGCGGCGTGCGAGCCCTACTCGCCAAACTGGCTCAGCGCCAGGCGCAGGCGCTCTTCGACCTCGATTACGTCGGCGGGAATATGCTGCAGCGCGCGCTGCGCTTCGACAACGCTGTAGCCCAGGCCGGTGAGCGCCTCCATCACTTCGGCGTCGGCATCGAGCGCGGTTGCGAGCGTGGCCAGTTCTCCTTCGGCCGGCGCCAGCTTGTCCTTGAGTTCGACCACAACTTTCTCCGCGGTCCTCTTTCCGATCCCCGGAACGCGCGCCAAAATACCCGGCTCCTGGCTTGAGACCGCGAGGCGCAGCGATTCCGGCGTCAGCGCGCCCAACGCGGCGAGCGCCACCTTCGGGCCGACGCCGCTGACCCCCAGCAGCGCCTCGAAGATCGCGAGTTCGTCCTGCTGCTCGAAGCCGTACAGGCTTAGCTCATTTTCCCGCACGTGCAGATGTGTATGCAGCCCAATCGGGTCGCCGACCAGACAGCGGGCGGCTGTCGGTTCGGGCGTAAAGACGCGAAGTCCGATGCCCGCCCCGGCGTGGCCTGCCTCGACGATCAGATAGTTGTCTCCCGCGGCTACGACGCTGCCGCGTACTTGCCGGATCATCTCTTGTCCTCTTGTGCGAACGGGCGGTCTTGCCGTGGGTGCTCAGGCTTCGCCAACGACCCTTCGGTAGCGGCCGGTCTGCAGATGGCAGAGGGCAACCGCGACGCCGTCAGCGGCGTCGTCCGGTCGTGGGGCCTCGTCCAACTCCAGCAGAGTTCTGACCATGGCCTGCATCTGCTGCTTATCAGCGTTGCCGTAGCCGGTAAGCGCCTGTTTGACCGCGGCCGGCGTATACTCAACGACGGGGCGGTCGGAGAGGGCCGCGGCCAGAAGAGCCGCGCCGCGCGCCTGGCCAACGGAGATGGCGTTTGTAACGTTGCGGCCGAAGAACAGTTCTTCGATCGCAACCTCATGCGGCTGGAACTCATCGATCAGGGTCCGGATATCGAGGAAGATCTCACGCAGCCGGAGAGGCATCGGCTGCGCCGGCGCTGTGCTGATCACGCCATAGGCAAGCAGGGCGTAGTCGCCGGTGTGGGTCTCGGCAACGACCCCGTAGCCTGTTGAGGCGGTGCCAGGGTCTATGCCGAGCACGCACCATTCCGCTTCGTCCGTGTTCGTGTGCAGCCCGGCCTGCGCTTGCGGCGCATCAGTGGCGCGTGTCAATTCTATGCCACCTGTTTGTGCCACCTGTTTATGCCACCTGTGCGACCAGCTCGTCGGTCAGTTCAAGGTTGTGGTAGACCTTGTTCACGTCGTCAAGTTCTTCGAGGGACTCGAGAAGGTGCAGGACGGTCAGGCCGGCGCGGGGTTCAAGCGACAGGGTCTGGTTGGGCTGCATGATCAGTTCGGAAGCGTCGGGCTGGATGCCCGATTCGCGCAGGGTCCTGTCCACGCTGGCGAGTTCGGTTCTCTCGGTGAAGATCTCGACCGCGTCGTCGCTCACCTCAACGTCTTCGGCGCCGGCTTCGAGCGCCTCCATGAAGATCTCTTCCGCGTCCAGGTCGCTGTCACTGCCGTCACTATCCTGGAGATTGATCGCCACGTATCCCTTGGCGGTAAACTGCCAGGCGACCGACCCGGGCTCGCTCAGGTTGCCGTTCCCGCGCGAGAAACAGCGCCGCACTTCGGCAATCGTGCGGTTGCGGTTGTCGGTCAGACATTCGAGCAGGATCGCGACGCCGTGCGGAGCGTAGCCCTCGTATTGGATCTCTTCGATGTCGGCGGCATCCTTGTCCAATCCGGCGCCGCGGCGAATTGACGATTCGATGCGGTCTTTGGGCATATTCTCGGCGCGCGCCTTCTCGATCGCCAGCCGCAGCCGCACATTGGTTTCGCCGTCGGGACCGCCTTCTCTGGCCGCCACCTGCAATTCGCGCGCGAGCTTGGTAAAGAGCTTGCCGCGGGCGTTGTCATTGGCACCCTTCTTGCGCTTGATCGTAGACCATTTGGAATGACCGGACATCTTTGCTCCTACTCTGTCCCTTAGTGCAGTTCAACGGGAGCTCGCTTACCCCGCGTAACGGCCGACAGTCGGATTGAAACGCACCTTTCCGTTGCCCGATACGACCTGGATCCCGGTGTCAGCGGGGCTGAAGTCGGCCGATTGTAGACGGCTGCTGAAAGCTGCTGGCTTCTCGCAGGACACCCTGAGCTCTGTTTGTGGACTGGCCGCGATGCTGGATAGAGGCGCGGACGAAGGCGCCGAAGAGGGGATGCGGGCTGGTCGGGCGGCTCTTGAACTCAGGGTGGAACTGCGTTCCCAGCATGAAGGGGTGACCCTCCACCTCTACGATTTCGACCAGGCGGCCTTCGGGCGAGAGTCCGCTGAGCACGAGGCCGCGCGCCTCCAAGGCTTCCCGATAGGCGTTGTTGAATTCGAACCGGTGGCGGTGGCGCTCGTTGACCTCTTCCGGGTACCCCGCGGCGGCATAGGCGACGCCCGCATGTGTATCCGGTTGCAACTGGCAGGGGTAGATACCCAGCCGCATGGTTCCGCCCATATCCGCGATGTCCCTCTGCTCGGGCATCAGATCGATGACGGGGAAATCTGTACTGATGTTGAACTCGGTGCTGTTGGGTTCTTCGCTTCCAAACGCGGCGCGCGCAAACTCGATGCAGAGTACCTGCATGCCGAGGCAGAGGCCAAGATAGGGGATCCTGCGCGTGCGGGCGAAGTTGGCGGCAACGATCTTGCCTTCGATGCCACGATAGCCAAAGCCGCCGGGCACGACGATGCCGTCAAGCCGCTCCAGCCGCTCCAACTCGCGTCCCTTCTCCAGGGACTCCGAGCTTATCCATTCAATGTCGAGGTCATAACCCTCTGCCAGCACAGCGTGGATCAGCGCCTCTTTGACGCTCAGATAGGCGTCCTCCAGCTCCACGTATTTTCCGACGATGCCGACCTTGATGCGATCTTTGGGTCGGCCCAATTCGTCAACGAATCGCCGCCAGGCGCCCAAACCTATCGGGGAGGACTCGGTCGCGGTCAGTCGCAGCCGCTCGACCAGAAGCTCGTCCAGGCCGGCCTCCTGCAGACTCAGCGGCACTTTGTAGATCGTGTCCACAGTGACAATGGGAATAACCGCGTTTTGATCGACATCACAGAACAAAGCGATCTTCTCCTGGGCGTCGGAATCGACCGGATAGTCGGAGCGAACAATGATGACGTCCGGTTGGATGCCGATGTCGCGCAGCTCACGCACACTGTGCTGGGTCGGCTTGGTCTTCAACTCTTTGCTAGCGGCCAGAAAGGGCAGCCAGGTGAGGTGTACATAGAGCGCATTTTCGGTGCCGACATCCTTCCGCATTTGCCGGATCGCTTCGAGGAAGGGCAGCCCCTCGATATCTCCGACCGTGCCGCCGATTTCTACGAGAACGACATCGGCCTCGCTCAGGCGTGCCATCTGGCCGATGTGCCGTTTGATCTCGTTGGTCACATGAGGAATCACCTGAATCGTGCCGCCCAGATAGTCTCCCCGCCTCTCTTTTGTGATCACGTCATTGTATATCTGTCCGGTCGTCACATTGCTGAGCTGATTGAGGTTTTCGTCGATGAACCGCTCGTAATGGCCCAGGTCGAGATCGGTCTCGGCGCCGTCTTCGGTGACAAAGACTTCCCCGTGCTGAAAGGGCGACATCGTGCCGGGGTCGACATTCAGGTAGGGGTCAAGCTTCATCGCTGCGACACGGATGCCCCAATTCTTGAGGAGCAGGCCGATGGAGGCAACGGTTACGCCTTTGCCCAAGCCCGAAACCACGCCGCCGGTAACAAAGATATATTTGGTCATGTGCCAATTCCCCCGCAGGGAAGTGTTGGAACTCTGTTCAAAATGAACTAAGCCGCCTCGCGATCGAGTCCACCTGCACTGCTATCTGGAGGCGGACGAACATTTCAGGCTAGAAATGCAAGCGGCGAGCGGCGCACTTGAACGTAGAAAGGACACGGAAAAGCTTCTCCGTGCCCATCCGCGATCGATCCATTCTGGTACGGCCGACTCGGACCGAAGTCAAGTATCTTGCGAAATGAAGGCGGCAGAAACTCGTTTCAAAGGCATTTCGACCCAAAAAAAAGCCGACGTAAGCCCCTGATTCAACTCGCCATCAATCGTAGCATAGTGGCGTTACGCCTGTCAAAGGAAACGCGCAGATGCCGGGCCCGTACCGACATACGCGCGACACCGGCAATTCAAGTGGCCCATGCGGAAGTCAGCCGTCCGCGGAGGAGCGCTGCGATTCCCCCAGGGCGACGACAAAGGCGACTGCGCGCTCATCATCATGGCTGAGGCTGACCGACCACTCGTTGAGGCCCATCGCTTCAGCGCGCCGCGCGGCAGCGCCGTGGAGCTGAACGGTGGGGGCTCCGCGGGCGTCGGAGACGATTTCAAGGTCAACCCAGCGGATGCCATCGCGCCAAGCGCCCGTGCCCAGCGCCTTGGCGATGGCCTCCTTGGCTGCGAAACGGGCGGCCAGCGACTCGACGCGCGCGCCGCAATAGCTCAACTCTGCCTTGGTATAGAGGCGCGCCAGAAACCGCTTGCGCGCATGCGCCGACGTTTCATAGCGGGAGATGGCCCGGCGGATGCGCTCGATTCTGACGATGTCGACACCTGTGCGCAGCATTTCCGGCTCGATCGGCGGCGCTTTTGCCGCCTATTGGGCTACCTCCCGGCGCGGTTTCCTTCAGTCGGACGGCGGGTGGGGACCGCTCGGGTTCTCCGGTTTGGAGGATGAATCCCCGTGATCAGCGAGTTCGGCGAAACCATAGGCACGGGAGACGATGTAGAGCGGGCGAGACTTAACGTCATCGTATATGCGAGCCAGATATTCGCCGAAGATGCCAAGAAAGATTAACTGAATTCCTCCCAGGAAGAGGACGGCAACCAGAGTCGACGCCTGACCGAAGAACGCGTTGTTGCCTGAAAGACGCGAAATTACCGTAACGACGATGCCCAGCAGGCTGAGCGCCGCCAGGAAAAAACCAAAGTAGGTGCTGAGCCGGAGCGGGATGTAGCTGAAGCTGGTTATCGCATCCAGCGTCAGGCGCAGCATCTTGCTGAGCGGATACTTGGTGTCGCCGGCGAAGCGCTCGGCCCGCTGGTATTCGATGCCGATCTGACGGAAGCCGACCCAGCTGCTGAGGCCGCGCATAAAGCGATGTTTCTCGCGCAAGCGGCGCATTGCCAAAACGACCTGGCGGTCCATCAGGCGGAATTCGCCTGCATTCACGGGGATCTCCACATCGGTGATGCGATGCAGGAGCCGATAAAATGCGCTGGCCGTCCACAGTTTGAAGCGGGACTCGCCCTCCCTGCCCGCGCGCACCGCATAGACGACCTGGTATCCCTCGCGCCACTTAGCGAGCATCTCTTCGATCAGCTCGGGCGGGTCCTGCAGGTCGGCGTCGATGACCACCACAGCGTCTCCCTGCGCGAAGTCCATGCCGGCGGTGATAGCGAGCTGCTGGCCGAAATTGCGCGAAAAATCTAACACTTTGACGCGCCCGTCCCGTTCGTGCTGTTCAAGCAGCATCGACAAAGAGGCGTCGCGGCTGCCGTCGTTGACGCAGACCAACTCCCACGGTTCGCCGACCTCATCCAGGACCGCGGTCATACGCCGCTGGAGTTCGGGGATCACCGCCTCCTCGTTAAAAATCGGCACAATGACGGAGATTACCGGGCATCGGTCCGCGCAGCGGGTTTCCGAATTCATGCCCCGTTCTTCCTCGTCCAGCCCACTGCCGCCGCGGTCCGCTCTGCGGTTCCCGGCATCGCCCCGGCAAGGAAGGGCCGGGAATGGAAAACGTACAGCGGGGAATCCTGATTTGGCCTCATGCAGCAATCGTACTGAAAACTGCATGGGAGGTCAAGCGAAGGCGGAAATGGCGGCCGCGGCGGTTGCGTGTTCAGTGAAAATCGGATACGCTTTGCGCGTCGGGACAGATCACATCTACAAATTTGCCCACCTCTTTTCCCGAGCGAGCGCAGGCAGAAGAGTAGGATTGAGGAACCCGCTGCCCCCCCATCTTTTCCCAATCCAAGGAGAAATGGAGTACGCTTCATGCCGGTATTGGAACCGATGCCCCTTGCAGATTACACCAGCCGCATCTTTCAGGCTGCGGGCACGCCCAAGATGACAGCCGACCTCGTCGGGCAGTCGCTGGTTTCGGCGAACCTGGCCGGTCACGACTCCCACGGCGTGATTCGCATCATGCAGTATCTGCGCCAGATCGATGAAGACGAGATTCGTCCCTTGGCGAGGCCGGAGGTGGAGCGCGAGACGGCTGTCATGGCGCTGCTCAACGGGCATCGTTGCTTTGGACAGCTGGCCGCCAAGACGGCGATCGAGACCGGTATCGGCAAGGCGCGCGGGGACGCTGTGGCGGCGATTGCGCTGAAGCACTCCGGCCATGTCGGGCGGCTCGGTGAGTGGGTGGAGTTGGCAGCCGAGGAGGGTCTGATCGCGCTGGCCTACGCCAACGGCGGTCGTTCCGGCGGCTTGGTCGCGCCCTTCGGCGGCGCCGAAAGACGCATGGGCACAAATCCCGTAGCGGCTGCCATCCCTCTGCAGGACCGTCCTTCGCTGCTGCTGGATTTTGCCACCAGCGCGGTAGCAGAAGGCAAGGTGAGGGTGGCCATGAACGGCGGCAAATCGATCGCTGAAGGCCTTGTGTTGGACAAGCACGGCCGGCCCACCCGGAACCCTGCGGACCTCTACGAAGATGGGATGCTTTTGCCCGCAGCCGGACACAAGGGCTACAGCCTTGCCCTCCTGACCGACTTTCTGGGTGGTGTGCTGACGGGGGCGGGCGGGCCGGCCCTGCCGGGCACTATCCTGGGCAACGGCGTGCTCTTTGTGCTGCTCAACATCGAAGCCTTCCGTCCGCTGGCCGAGTTCTTTGCCGACGGCACGATCATGGCCGACCGGATCAAGTCTACCCGACCGGCGCCGGGCTTTGATGAGGTGCTTCTGCCGGGTGAGCCGGAGGCGCGTTCGGCCCAGACCAGGCAGCATAGCGGGATTCCGCTGGACGATACCACGTGGGAGCAGATCGTCGAAGCGGCTGAGAAACTGGACGTCACCGGCATCGCCTGAGAATATCGTGACCCCTGTTTCCATTCTGACCTGCCAGCCGTGGGGCACCATGCCCATCGCCGAGGCGGCATTGTACGCCGGCAGCCACCGCAAGCCAACCGGAGAACGCCAATGTCACGGATTTCCACATCTTCCTGGAGTCTGCACAGGACGCTCGGATCCCCCCCTCTTTTCGGGCCGGGCCAGCCCTTTCCGCAAAACAGTTCTGGCAACGGTGCCATCGCCTTGCTTGAACTGCCGGCCGCGCTTGCCCAGGCAGGAATCGGCACTTTGGAGATCGTCCACTTCCATTTTCCCACGTCGGACACGCCCTACCTTGATGAGTTGAAAAGCGCAATTGGGCAGGCGGACATCGAGCTGTTCAGCGTACTGATCGACGCGGGCGACGTGACTGATCCCGAAGACGCGGCACGGGCCGACGAAATGGCCTGGATCCGTTCCTGGCTGGATGTTGCCGCCCACTTGGGGGCGACGCACGCGCGCGTGGTGGCAGGCTGCCGGCCCGTAGAACCGACGCGCTCACCCGACGGCGCCTCTCTGCTAGATCATCCGGTTATCAGGCGCAGTGCGCGCAGCCTGCGCGAACTGGCCGGCTACGGGACTTCAATCGGTGTGCAGGTGATCACGGAAAACTTTCGCGAGACGACCAGCCGGGCCGACCAGGTGCTGGCAATTCTGGAGCTATGCGAAGGGCAGGTCGGCCTATGCGCCGATTTTGGCAATTACAGCGGAGCGGACCGTTATGACGAGCTGGCCGCGCTCTTTCCCTGGGCAGATTCGGCGCATGTGAAGGCACTCTATGACGACGGCGGCCAGCCGGATGAGGATGAGTTCCGCCACACGCTGAAGATGTTGGCGCAGGCGGGGTTCGATGGCCCGATGTCGCTCATCTTCGACACGGCGCTGCACGGAAACAATTCCGAGTGGGACAATCTGTCAAAGATGAAAGAGGTGGCCGCGCCGTTCTGCGCCTGACGAGGGCGCCGCGCGCGGCCGGGGGCGACTCCGGGGCTTTCCGGGCGGACGGACTCAGTCGGCAGCAGCCGTTCGCAGCGGCCGTCCCATGCGGGGCTGTCCGCCAGAAAAGAAAACGACGGGAGCAAAACAGTCCATCGATTGCGATGGACTGTTTCTATACCAGTCGGTTGTCCTGCTAAAATGAGTGGCGCGCCCTGTCAGCCGACCAGGGCGGCATCGAGTACAATTTCGTCGACCGCGGCGAGCGCCTTCGAGACGGGGCAGCCGTCCTTTGCCTGGGCGGCGTATTCGGCGAACTTATCGGCCGAGAGGCCGGGTACTTCCGCTCTGCAGGTCAACTCGATTTTGCTGATTGCCGGTCCGTCGGTCAGGTGTACGGCGGCGGTGGTAGTAACACTGGTGGGTGTGAAGCCGTCGCCGCTCATCAGGGCGGAGATAAACATCGAGTAGCAGCCGGCGTGGGCCGCGCCGATCAACTCTTCCGGGTTGGTGCCGTCGCCGGACTCGAAACGGGAGACGAAGCTGAAAGGCCCTTCGTAGAGGCCGCTGCCCAGTTTCATGGAGCCGGAGCCTTCGTTGAGTGTGCCATTCCAAGTGGCGGAGGCGTTACGCACTGTCATGGAGATTTCTCCTGATTGTGGACCGGTGGAAGGTTTTTCAGATTGGCGGACTTCGGCCAGAATTTTAGCATAGTCTCCTGGTCAGACCAAGTTTCTGCCGGAAATTCGCACCCGTTTGCGAATCTTCCGCGCCGGAGAATGAAAGATGGAAATCACCAAAGCGGTCGTCACCGCAGCCAGGCGCACGCAGAGAAATCTGCCCTTGCAGATGATCATCGACCGGGACGGCGTGGAAAAGTCGGTGCTGCGCATCCTTGTTGAGGAGGCGATCGACGCCGGCATCGACGAGATCTGCGTCGTTGTACATCCCGGAGATGAGGCTGCCTATGCCGCCACAGTCGGTGAGCATGCGGGGCGGCTCCAGTTCGTGCAGCAGGCTGAGCAGCTTGGCTACGCGCACGCGGTCTACTGTGCGCGTGAATTCGTCGGCGACGAACCGTTCCTGCACCTGGTGGGGGACCACCTCTACGTTCGGCCGAGCGGCGGGCGATGCACAGCGGACGTGGTGGAAGTTGCGCGTGCGCACGCGTGCTCCGTCTCCGCCGTGCAGGCGACACGTGAGACCCTCCTGCCCTACTTTGGCGCGGTGGGCGGGCACCGTCTGGCCGGCCAAACCGGGTTGTACCAGGTCGAGACGGTGATCGAGAAGCCCACGCCCACCGAAGCTGAGCAACGGCTGGTGGCTTCCGGGCTGCGAGCCGGTCACTATCTCTGCTTCTTCGGCATCCACGTGCTCACCGCGAAGGTTATGGGGATACTGGACGAGCTGCTGTTGCCCTCCCGTTCCGTTCAGGATGCGGCAGGGCCGCAGGATGGTACTGAATGGTTCGCCAAGCCGGAACCGGGTCTTTCGCTTTCCGCTGCGCTGCATATTCTCGCCCAGCGTGAGCAGTTCCTGGCACTTGAGCAGGAGGGCATGCGCCTCGATATCGGCGTAAAGTACGGCCTGTTAACGGCCCAGATCGCGCTGGCACTGAACGGGCGGGACCGGGACGAGATGCTGACCCGGCTGCTGGACCTGCTGATGACCCGTTCGATGCAGGATGGAAAGAGTTGCTAGTTTTGAGTTTTTCGTTTTCAGCTCGTCGTTTTCGGCTATTGGCTGACTCGAATTCGGACGAAGTCGGTAACTGGCAGATTTGAGACAAGATGAGCACGCTGGCCGGAATCATCACGGCAAAAGACCAGGATGCGCGCAACCGCTCTCTTGAAGGGTTCGCAGGTTCGGCGTCGCCTGAGACGCTTTTACGAGAGTGCGAGGCGTTGGACCGTCTGCGGCGCGAGAATGACAACCTGTATGAACGGGTGCGGGCACTCTTCTTTCTGCACGCCATCCATAGATTTCACCTGCCGGACAAGCCCGGTTATGCCGCCAGGGGTGTGATCCCCTTTGATGGCTACGAGGACCTGCTCAACCGCCGATTTGAGGAGGCGATTGAGAGTTTCCTCAAGCGGCAGGCGCAGGCGGGACCCAGTCAGGCCCTTTCGAGCGCGCTGGCCGCGGCTTACCGCCAGCTTGGCTTTCAGACGCTGGCCGACCAGGTAAGGCGCAGCGTGCGTTCGCTGGCGGGCAATCAGTGGATGTTCCGTGTCGGCCACCCGAGCGACCATCCACTGCGTGTGGCCGCGGGATTGCGCCGCCCTCTGAGCGACGGTCTCTTTCCTCTCTTGCGTGAAGCGACGCCAGTGCGGATGGACCTTACACATAGCGGTTGGAGCGACATCTTCTTTCTGGGCATGGACTACCCCGAAGGCGCACGCGTGCTGAACGTCTCGATTGACTTGAGCGTGCGTGGCGCGGGCCAGGCCCGGGGCAGCGGGCCGAGGCCGCCTGTGGAGGGCTTTTTCCGCGTCATCGACCGGCCTGTTTTGCGGCTGGTCAGCGTCGATCTGGAGACGAGTGCGGAGATCAGCAGTTTTGCCGAACTCTTCGACTTTGCCCGCGACCATCTCGGCCTGCTGAAGGCGGCGCTGATCGCAGCCGGAATCGTCCCGCCTGGTATGGAAGGGGCGTATCAGCCGCTCGCCGATCTGCTGGCCCAACTGGTCGGCAACGGGCACGGCATCGAGCTTGTGAGCAAGGTGAACGGGATCCCGAAAGGGTCGCGATTGGCGGTCTCCACCAGTCTGCTGGCGTGCCTCATTTCGGTTTGCATGCGGGCCACTGGTCAAGTGCGTTCGCTCACGGGCGGCCTCAGCGAAGTGGAGCGCCGGCTGGTGGCGGCGCGAGCGATCCTGGGGGAGTGGCTGGGCGGCTCAGGCGGCGGCTGGCAGGACTCGGGCGGCATCTGGCCGGGCATGAAGCTGATCCAGGGCGAGCTGAGCGCGCAAGGAGACCCCGAATTCGGCATCAGCAGGGGCAGGCTCTTGCCCAGCCATTATATTTTCGGGCGCGACGAGGTCAGCGAAGAGACGCGACAGGCACTTCAGGCAAGTCTTGTGCTCGTGCACGGCGGTATGGCCCAGGACGTGGGCCCGATTCTTGAGATGGTAACCGAAAAGTATCTGCTGCGTTCGGAAGGGGAATGGGCAGGGCGCCGGCAGGCCGTTGGCGCGCTGGACGAGATACTGGCGCGGTTGAAGTCGGGGGAAGTGAAGGCGATCGGCGCGGCGACGGAGCGCAACTTCAACGGGCCGATTCAGACGATCATCCCCTGGGCGGGCAACCTCTACACCGACAGGCTGATCCGGCAGGCGCGGGCGGAGTTCGGCGCCAACTTCTGGGGCTTCTGGATGTTGGGCGGGATGTCCGGCGGCGGGATGGGGTTCATCTTTGATCCGCGGCACAAGGCGGCCGGCATGGCCCGGCTGCAGGCGATTATGCGCGACACAAAGAAGGGCCTGGAGCGGGCTGTCCCGTTTGCCATGGAGCCGGTCGTGTATGACTTTGCGATAAACGAGCTGGGAACCTGGGCAGAACTGCAGGGCGAAGGCAAGGCCCTGATGCCGCCGGAATACTACCGGTTGACGGTGCCGGACATATTGCGCCGGGACCGTTGGCAGCTTTCCGCCAATCAGCGCGCGGAGCTTGACGCTTTCGGCGCCGACAGCCGCACCGACCCCGCCCTGGTCGACGTCCTTCCGTCTCTCCTCCAGCGTATGTTGCCGCAGAAGCAGGAGACGGGCGCGGACGGGGCTTCGCTGGCCGCGCTACTGGAGGAGAACGCGTTTGACCGCGCGCAGCATGAGCAGATCCGCGGCGACCTGCGCAGCGGGCGAATCGGCCTCGCCCAGAACCGGCTGCCGACGCGCGCACTGATCGAAGAGGTCGACCCGTCAGAGATAGCAGACGCCAGCGCAGAGTTGCCGGAGCAGATGGGCGAGTTGGGCGCGGCTGCGCTCAGGGCCGGGGAGGTCGCGGTCGTGACGCTGGCTGGGGGCGCGGGCAGTCGTTGGAGCCAGGGGGCGGGCGTGGTCAAGGCGCTGAGCCCGTTCGTGCGGCTGTCGGGCAGGCACCGCAGCTTCATTGAGATACACTTGTCCAAAAGCCGCCGCAGCAGTCGACTCTACGGCACGCCTCTGCCCCAGGTCTTCACCACCAGCTATCTTACGCACGGCGCCATCGCCGACGCGCTGCACGAGGCCGACAGTTTTGGCTACGGGGGGCCGCTGCGGCTTTCGCCCGGGCGCAGTATCGGCATGCGGATGGTGCCGATGGTGCGGGACCTGCGGTTCGCTTGGGAGGAAACGTCCCGCCAGGTGCTCGATGTACAGGCGCAGAAAGTGCAGGAGAGCCTGCATGGTGCGCTGATCGAATGGGCGCGCGCCGAAGGTGAGGGCAGCGACTACGTGGACAACGTGCCCGCCCAATGCATTCACCCGGTTGGCCACTGGTACGAGCTGCCGAATCTGCTGCGCAACGGCGTGCTGCGTCAGTTGTTGGAGGAGCGTCCGCAGCTCCAATATCTGATGATGCACAACATCGACACGGTGGGCACCGACGTCGATTCGGCGCTGTTGGGGCTGCACATAAGCGGGCAAAAAGCGATGACGGCGGAGCTGATCAGCCGGCACCTGGAGGACCGAGGCGGCGGCTTGGCGCGAGTCAACGGCAGGCTGCGTCTGATTGAAGGACTGGCCCTGCCGCGTGAAGAGATCGAATTCCGGCTGACCTTCTACAACGCCAACACTTTCTGGATTACAATCGACCGTCTACTGGCCGTGCTGGGGCTGGACCGCGCCTCCCTCGAGAACGAAGACGCGGTGGCCGACGCGCTGCGGCGCATGGCGGCGCGCATGCCCACCTACGTGACGCTCAAGGAGGTAAAGAAGCGCTGGGGACGGGGCCAGGAGGACATCTTCCCCGTTTGCCAGTTCGAGAAGCTGTGGGGGGATATGACGGCGCTGCCGGAGATGGATTGCGGCTACGCGGTCGTGCCGCGGCGGCGCGGGCAGCAGCTGAAGGAGGTTGCACAGCTGGACGGCTGGCTGCGGGACGGGTCGGCCGGCTATGTGGAGCAGCTATGCGATTGGGCCGAGTAGACCGAGCGAGCAGATTCAGGCCAGGACCGGATTGGGGGCGTCGGGCAGGTGTTGGTAGCCGGGATCCTCTTTCTGCTTTTCAAGGATAGCGCCAATTTCCCGCCATGAGGCGACGAGGCCGACTGTGCTGGTCGGCAAATCATCCTTGATGGCATTGTGCAGCCTGCCCAGCTTGTAGCAGGGCACAGCTGCGTACATGTGGTGTTCGATGTGAAAGTTCATGTGCCAGTAGAGGAAGCGTACGAAGGGGTTCAGAATGATCGTACGCGTACACAGGCGGTAATCGGGGATATTGTCCATCAGGCCGACATGCTGGGTGTTGTTGCAGAGGAAGAGCAGCCAGCCGCCGTAGAAGGGGGCCAGGGAGACCAGGACCGGCAGCAGCCAGAGGTCGATGGCCAACATGTAGCTGAGTGCGAGTGAAGCGACGGTCAGCAGTAGATGGCCAAATAGGAGAACACGGGCCCAATTGAAGAGGCGCATGCGTTTCTCCTTCTCATCGGGTGGAAACAGAAAATTTTCCCATTCGCCCTCCAGCCGCCCGAACGACAGACCGACTACGCCCTTGATGCGCTGGGCAAGGCCCCATGGATTGATTACAGCGGCTTTGTAGAAGCTCTTGCGGGTAATTTCGACGGGAAGCACGACTTCGAGATCATCCGGAGGATGGAGCGTGTATTTGTGGTGTTCCTGGTGGCTTGTCCAGAAGTGGACATGGTTGTACCAACCCAGGAAGCTGAAGACCCGCAGGAAAAACTCGTTGAGGAATTTGGAACGGAAGACCGAACGGTGACACAGCTCATGGAAGCCGTTCAGCAGAAAGGCGTAGAAGGTGCCGTGGAGGAAAAGGACGGGGACCAGCGCCCACCAGATTTCTGCCTGAACGGCGAGCCAAGCCGCCGCGCCGGTTAACGCCAGCAGACCTAGGTGGCCGAGCGTCTGCGCCAGGCCGAGCAGATCGCTGCGTTGATTCAGCTCGGCCAGGGTCGCGCGATCGATCGGCGATCGATACCAGTTGATCTTCGATTGCACGGGTCCGTACGTCATGGCCGCTGGTCCTTTGCGTTGGGCGATCCAGGACTGTCCAACTGTCCCGGTGAACGGGAAATTGCCGGGGCAGCGAAGTGGGGAGATTGTACCCGATCCTCTTCTGTTGCACAACCGAAAAGCTCAGGCGCGCCTTTCTTCAGTAAGAAAGACGCGCCCGAAAGTCAACGCTTCAGTTGCGGCAGTCCGGTCAAGTGGCCCGCCCCGGACGTAAAGACCTCTAGCCGGCCTCGACGGCAGAGACAAGCTCGGCCGGGGCGGCTACGGAGAAGGCGATCCCGCCTCTTCCTGCGCCGGCGACGATGTGGTCGCCGGCGTTCACCCGTCCGTCCAGGATTTCCAGCGCCAGCGGGTCCGCCACCAGGTGTTGAATCGCCCGTTTGAGCGGCCGCGCACCATAGGCCGCGTCGTAGCCGTCCTGCACGATCAGCGCCTTGGCGTCGTCGGTCAGTTCGAGGGTGATCTCACGCTCGGCCAGCAGGGCGCGCAGCCGGTCCAACTGGATCTCGGCAATCCCCTGCAGGTGCTCGGCCGTCAGGCTGTGGAAAATCACGACATCATCGACGCGGTTAAGAAACTCCGGGCGGAACTGCTGGCGCATGGCCGCCAGCACGCGGCGTTCAACCTCTTCATCCAGCCCGGCGACATCGAGGATGAACTGGCTGCCGATATTGCTGGTCATGATGATTACCGTGTTGCGGAAGTCGACTGTGCGGCCCTGCCCATCGGTGAGGCGGCCGTCGTCGAGCGCCTGCAGCAGCACGTTGAAGACCTCGACATGGGCCTTTTCGATTTCGTCGAAGAGGACGACGGAGTAGGGGCGCCGGCGCACGGCCTCGGTCAACTGTCCGCCCTCGTCGTAGCCGACGTAGCCAGGCGGCGCGCCGAGCAGGCGGGCGACGGTATGCCGCTCCTGGTACTCGCTCATATCGATGCGAACGAGGTTGTGTTCGTCGTCGAAGAGGTATTCGGCCAGCGCCCGCGCCAGTTCGGTCTTGCCCACACCGGTGGGGCCGAGGAAGATAAAGCTGCCTATCGGTCGGTTTGGGTCTTGCAGGCCGGCGCGGCTGCGGCGAATCGCGGCCGCGACCGCGGCGACAGCCTTCTCCTGGCCGACGACGCGGCGGTGCAGCTCCTCGTCCATGCGCACCAGCCGCTCGCGCTCGCCTTCCATCAATTTCCTGACAGGGATGCCGGTCCACTCGCTGACGACGGTGGCGATCTCGTCATCGTCGACTTCTTCCTTTAGGAGCGCGCCATTGGCCTGTAGAGAGGCCACGCCCTGCGCGGCTGCTGCAATCTGTTGCTTCAGCTCGTTCATGCGCCCGTAGCGCAGCTCGGCGGCGCGCTGGAGGTCGTAATCGCGCTCGGCCTGCTCGATATCGGTGCGCAGCTGCTCGCTCTCCTCCTTCAGCGTGCGCAGCGCCTGGATGGCGGAGCGTTCCGCCTGCCAGCGGATTGAAAGTTCTGCGCTGGACTCGCGCAGGTCGGCCAGCTCCTTTTCGAGCGCCTCCAGGCGCTGTTTGCTGGCCTCGTCCGACTCTTTGCGCAGGGCCTCACGCTCGATTTCCAGCTGCATCACGTGCCGTTCCAGTTCATCCAGCGCCTTGGGCTTGGAGTCGATCTGCATGCGCAGCCTGCTAGCGGCCTCATCGACCAGATCGATCGCTTTGTCCGGCAACTGACGATCGCTGATGTAGCGGTGGCTCAGCCTGGCGGCGGCGATGACGGCGGCGTCGGTCACGCGCACACCGTGGTGGACCTCGTAGCGCTCCTTCAGCCCGCGCAGGATCGACACCGTATCCTCCACGGACGGCTCACCGACGAAGACCGGCTGAAAGCGCCGTTCCAAGGCGGCGTCTTTTTCGATATGCTTGCGGTACTCATCGAGTGTCGTTGCGCCAATGGCATGAAGCTCGCCGCGCGCCAGCATCGGCTTGAGCATATTGGAGGCGTCCATCGAGCCTTCGGCCGCGCCCGCGCCGACCAGCGTGTGCATCTCGTCGATGAAGAGCAGGATCTTGCCCTCGGCACTCTCAATCTCGTTCAGAACCGCTTTGAGCCGCTCCTCGAATTCGCCGCGGTACTTGGCCCCGGCCACCAGCGCGCCCAGGTCCAGCGCGACCAGGCGCTTGTTCTTCAAGGTGGTGGGCACGTCGCCGTTGACGATGCGCTGCGCCAGCCCCTCTGCGATGGCGGTCTTGCCGACGCCGGGCTCGCCGATCAGCACCGGGTTATTCTTGGTGCGGCGGCTGAGAATCTGCACGACGCGGCGGATCTCCTGATCGCGCCCGATGATCGGGTCCAGGTTGCCCTTTTCCGCCTCGGCGGTCAGGTCGCGACCGTATTTGACGAGGGCTTCGTACTGGGCTTCGGGCGTCTGGTTGGTGACGCGCTGGCTGCCGCGCACCTGGGCCAGTCCCTGCATTATGCCGTTGTAGTCGATGCCGTGCCGTTCGAGCAGCTGGCGGATGTTGCCGTTGCGGGCCGACGCCATCGCCATCAGCAGGTGCTCGGTCGACGTGTACTCGTCCTTCATGTTGGCTGCGATCGTCTCGGCCTCTGCCAGGAGCTGGGCCAAGTCGCGGCCGATGCGCAACTCGACCGCGCTGCCGCTGACGCGGGACTTCGCGGCCAGCAGCTTTTCGACGCCGGCGGCCAGGCTGGCGTCGTCCGCCCCCATACGATCGATAACCGCCGGTACGACGCCTCCCTGCTGGCGAAGCAGCGTCAGGAGAAGGTGCTCCGGGTCGATACTGGCGTGCCTGTATTCCTGGGCCTCGCTCTGGGCCTCGATAATTGCGTCTCTTGCCTTCTCGGTCAATCGGTCTAATCTCATTGAATTCCCCTTTTTTTGGTCCAACTCGATAACGCGAGCTGCGTAGAGGCCGTAGCCGGGCCCTGCCGGAACGGGCTGCGCCGCATCTGTCCAGTTCCAATATAGATGACGCGTATCAAATGAGCGTTTGCGGAGTGTAAGAGAATGATAAGAGGGCTGGCAGGGCCGCTGTCTGCCTCAGGGAGGACGAAGTGGGCGCGCGGTGAACGGTCGGCGCCACTAACTGGCCGTCAAACGGGGAAGACTGAACGTGTCTGATGAGGAGGGCGCTGCGACGCGGGCGGCGGAGTGTTGTCATTCATCTGTTGGTAGGACAGCAGGCCGAGCAGCGCGCCACTCAGAAAAAAGAGGAGGGCGCCCATGACCAGCACGAAGAAAAGTGGACGGCTGGCGCGTAGCAGCAGCCGGCGCCACAAGAGGGGGACAAGCGACAGGGCAACCAGCAGTCCGCCAACCAGAACACCTGCAGGCAGCCGTGGAACCGGGTTGAGCCAGGGTGAGCGGCTGCTCTCCTGTGCTGCATCCGGCGCCGGGACCGGCACAGTCACTTCTGCCAGCAGGTCGTCCAGCCCCCTACGCCGCACATAGACCGACACGCGCCATTCGCCGTCGCGGTTGAGGAAGGCGCCTTCGGCGGCGAATGCGTCGTCGCCTAATTCGGCCAGGTCGAGGCGCGCCTGCCCCATCTGCCCCGACTCGTGCTCAAAGAAGAGACGCACCAGCTGCACTTCGCCGATTTCGGATGCGCCGGGGCGGGAGAGGTGTACCCAGTAGCGATTGTGGCCGACCCGGTTTGGCGTTACCTGCAGATGAATAGCAAGGTCGCTCTCGTAGGTGATCTCGTTGAAGGGCAGCGACGAACCGGCCGCTGTTGTCGACGCGGACAGATTGGGCGTTGGCGTCTGTACAAGCAAGGCGACCGATAGTATCAGCCCAACCGCCAAGCCAGCTTCTACGAAAACGCGCCGAACAAAGTAGCGCAGCCGCCGAGTGTGCGATACCGTCTCTGCCGCCCGGCGCACGGCGCGATTGTTGAAGTAAGCCAGCGCCATGATTGCGGCGACGAACGCCAGTTTCACGAGGAGAACTCGGCCATACGTCGTCACGAAGAGGCTGCTAGGCGATGGCAGCTGCACAAAAGAACTGAAGAGGCCGGTAAGGGCAAATATGAATACCGCGGCCTGTGCGCTGAGAGAGTAGCGTTGGAGAAGGAGGACCAGCCGGTCCGGGTCAGGGACGGTCTCCAGACGCCGCAGCTGCAGCAGCAGCAGCGCGAGAAAGAGGAGGCCGCCGGCCCAAACTGCCGCCGCGACGAGGTGAACATAGTCGACGGCGACGGCCCACCCGCTGCCGCGCGCGGCGGCCGCGTGGCTGCTGGCGGAAAACGTGAGCAGGGCCGCCGCAGTCAGTACTGTCGACCACGCCCGCTGCGGAAAGGGCTTGTGCCAGGTGAGTTTGCCGCCGAAAAGCAGTTCAGACCATCCGCTGCCTGCAAACAGGAACGCGACGACGAATATCCACAGGTCCTTACGGTGGTAAAACATGCCGGCCATGCCGAAACCGAGCAGCAACACGTAAGGCATGAAGAGAAGAGGCCACTTGTGGCCAGCCAAGCCGGCCTGCCCTGATCTAAGGCGGAGAATGCAGCCCCAGCCGTTGGGGTAGAGCAGAGGGAAAACGCCCGCCAGCAGCATTTGCCGTAGCAGGAGCAGCCGGCCCGGTCGGGTGGCCAGCAACAGATCGAGCAACTCGCCGGTCCCCCCCAGACGAAGCGCCTGCAGGAGGAATTGCAGCCAGCCGGCGCCTGCCAAGAGTAGAGTTCCAGCCATTGCGGTCGAACTGATCAGCCTGTCGACGCTGTGTATTGGGCCCTCCTCCAAGCCTGGCAACGGCAGCAGCCAGCGCATGGAAAGCGAGCCGACCAGCAGCGCGGCGCCGAGGAGGGAGAGCCAGCGGAGCAGAGCGTCGCCGAGTGGGGGCAGCCTGTTCGGATGGTCTTGGGCGACGACCAGTGGTGTGCCGGTGGGGCGCGTGCCGTCCGCGTAGAGTACGGTGAGGGGAAACGATCCGACCCATTCGTGGCCATCGACGCTGGAGAGCGTTTGCCAGACGACCGTGTAGATACCAGGCTCGATCGTCTCCAGCGGCAGGGTCAGATGGGTGGGGTCTTCGGGGTCGATGACCGCGGCGGCGGTCGGCACCTCGGTCCCGTCGTTACTCAGGATGCGGGCGCCGGTGAAGGCCTTCTCGAGCGGCTCGCTGAACCAGAACTCGATGGCCGAGGGCGGATGCGTGAGTTCCGCGTTCGGCTGCGGTTCGGCGCGTACCAGCAGTGCGTGGGCTTCAGCGGCGCGCGGCGCCAGGAGCGTAGTGGACAGCAGCGCCAGTAGCCACACAAGTTGTAGACTCGCCGGTTTCACGCGCCAGAAAGCCGCCCAGATCAACCTGGTCGCGCCGGCCCACCGAGCAATCAGCATCGTTCGGCTAGTTCTTTTTGCCGCGTCCCCGCCTCAATATCAGGGAGCCGAGAAGCAGGAGAACTGGAAAGGAACTGCCCATGCAGGGCAGAACCGGACCGGGAGACGCCTGCTCGGAAGGCGGTTCGCCTGCCGCGGATGACGCGCCTTCGGCGGTGGGTGTGACTTCCTGCCCGGTCCCTTCCGGCTGTGCGGTGGTCGTGGCCTCCGGCGCGGGCTCGTCCGGCTGTACGGTGGCTGTCGGCGCGGGCTGGTCGGTCTCTGCCGTCGGACTGCCGGCGCGCAGCGTAAAGCTGAATTCGCCGTCGGCCTCGTCGCCGTCATCGGCGGAAAGTGTGCGCCAGCGTACGGTGTAGTCGCCGTCAGAGAGGTCCGCTTGCAGCGAGACGGTCATCAGCTTGCGGTCGTCATCGTCGATGGCTGAATCGTCGAGATCGACCCTGACCTCTCCTGGGCCGTACACTTCCAGGCTGTTGCTGCCTTCCCGCCGAAAAAGCTCCTGGGTGAACCGCACCTGCACCTGCTGCGGGACCTGAGAAACGGTCTCGCTGGCAGCCGGCACCGAGCTCTCGTAGCCAGCGTGGGCCGACAGCCTGCTGGCAAGTGGAAATTGCATTGCGACCAGTAGCGTCAGCAGCCATAGGAGTTTGGGGACAGAACGGAGCATAGGCATCACCCTCGCGTACTAATCTCAGTGGCTGTGACCATGGCCGTCGTCGTCATCGCTGTCATCGTCGTCGTCATGGCCGTGGGTATCCTGGTCGTCTTCGCTGTCGTCGTCGTTGTCGTGGCCATGGTCGTGGCCGTGGTCATCCGAATCGCCGTCGCTGACGCTTTCGGTTTCTCCGTCCTGCTCTTGCTCTGCCTGTTCCGCCTCCTTCTCCGGCATCATCAACTTGTCGAACCATGCGGAGACGCTGCGGGAAAAGTGATGCTGTTCATCATGCGCGGCTTCGGCGAGCGGCAGGGCGCTTTCCAGATCATTGTCGGCGAGGGCTTCCGCCAGCTGGGCGAGCGTCTCGACTAGTGCGGTCGCCTCATCGGCCAGCTCCTCGGGCCAGTCAACCGCCGAGAGCAGTGGCACCAGGCGCTTGATAGGCCCAGCGTCTCCCGGCATGATGCCCTCGCCGTCGTGTAGCTGGTCATACAGTGCGTGAATGTCGATCTGGTCCATCAGGTAGACCGCTGCAATCGCGTCAAAGACATGATACGCCAGCTCCTGGGCCGCCAACTCGTCCTGGTTGGCCTCCAGTTCCATGACCCTCGCCTCAAGCGCGGCGATCTGTTCGGTCAACGATTCGAGGCTGGGCGCCTCTTCCTCCTGGCTCGCGGTGTCGTCTTCACTGGCGAAGGAGGCGGTCAGGCCGGCATCGATTACGTACAAGAAGCAGGCGATCGCGGCAATCAAGACGGTGGCGATGAGGCGGCCGGAAAGTGGCAGACGCATTGATGACTCCTTATCGCAGAGCTGGGCAGGCAGACTGGATTCTGCCATTGCATTGGCGGCAGCCTGGTGGAGCGCCGGATGTGAACAATCTGCCGCAGGCGCGTGGAAATCCGGTCTTCCAAGTATATCAGAAAGGAATCTGTTGCTATAGCGCGATTTATTGTGGGGAAGAAGGCTGCCGGCAGGGTGTGCGAAAAAGAGTAAGAAAAGGACTTTTTTACTTTCGTAGCCAAGACCAGGGGCGGACCACGGTAAACGAACAGAATCGCCATACCCGTATCCTGGCATGTGGGAACAGTCTGAGCTTCCGCGCTGGCAGCGTACTCCAGCAAAAGTTCAAAGACCTCCTAGCCGGTCGGCGTGTGTTCCTGAATGGGAGCCGTGCGCATCGCCTCCAGATAATCCTCAGGCAAAATGTGTGCGGATTGGCGTAAGAGTTCACCAACCGCCTGGTTCACATCATGGACATCGATTGTGGGCAAGGCAATCACCCCCCTTCTGTAGGCAAAGAAGGCGCAAATGTTGAGCCCGTCGAGCACCATCTTGCTTGCCTATCTAGCCGCCGGGTTCCTCAGTTTCCCCCTCCCTGCCAGTCCCGATATGCTGCTGCCAATTCGACGAATCGCGAGTCGCGGGGAGCCAGTTCCGCCGACTTCTCCAATCCTGAGAGAACGGCTGGATCGTCTCTGTCTAGCAGAAACCGGCCCCATGCGCTCAACGCATGAATGTCCGCCCTGTCAGGCTGAACGAGCAGAGCGCCGTTGCCGTATTGGACCAGGAGTTGGCCGACCTCCTCCTCAAATCCCAAGGCTTCTGAACTAGCGGAAATCGGTGTTTCGCTGAACAAGCTTGAAGGACCCATCGACCACAAGATCTCGAAGGATAAGTCCCAGTCTCCCGCGAAAATGTGACTCAATAGAGGATAGGAGCTGGAAGAAGCCTCCGCCCGACTGGCCTCAAGGTGGTGGCGGATCCAGATTGCATTCCAGGCGATGGTTGTGTTTTCGGGCGCAATCGCCTCTGCCTGTTCGATCTGCTCCAGTGCGTCGGCGAATAGGCTGGCGCCCGCCAACTCCGCCGCGCGATCGTTGAAGGCGCGCAGCTCTGAGGGCAGGTCTTCAGCCGCGGGAGTTGGCGTAACTTCCACAAATGAATTGCCGTCCCAATGGTAAAGTCGCGCACCATACTTTCGAACACCGCAGGCATAGCAGAAGATGTAAGGATCGCTGTTGTTCAACAGCAGGTCCAACCGGCCGTCTTCGTTTAGGTCAGTTAGCCAACCGGCATCCGGACTGCTGCTGAAGCTGCTGATGATCACTGTCAACTCTTCTCCGTCCCAACGCAAAAGTTCAAGGCAGCCGCTGTGGGCGCCAGCGCCGCCGGTAATCGTCAGCCAGACGGTGACAGGCTCTATCTTTACCTGTTTGACTGAGGATTCCTTCAAGTATTCGGCGCACTCTAACTCAACCCGTCCCAAAGTCTTCCAGCCTGCGGGCAAGAACGCATGGATCGAAACCTTTTGTCTGAAAGAAGGAACGTTTGGGGGAAAGCCGTGGGTGTGGGCTACAAATAGAGGTTGATCGCTGTCAGGGTCATCAACCGGTTGCACCGAAACTAGCCGTCCCAGGTCCTGTACCAAACCGTATTCAGCGGCAAGTTGGTCGACAAGATTCACCAGATCGGCCGCTTCCGCCGACCGAGCCGAAACCGTGGGTGTTGCTGAAACAGGCCACATGACAGGCTGCGCACAGCCAGTGAGCAGGAGTGCCAGCAAAAGCGTCAAAGAGAATCCTCGGCGTAAGGGGGGTAGTGGCATTGTATACTCCTTCAAACAGCCAAATGGATGCCGATCTTGTTTGTAATGGAGGACTGAACTCGGTCCCAATTGCGGTCGAATTAAGTTCTCTTACCTTGTCGATCTAGACAAGGCAATTGCTAGCCCGCTGCATTGGGAATACAGGTCTAGCAGCCGCGGCGCTGGCACCAGCATCTCGCTCCAAATCTTTTATGTTCTCACCAACGACAGATTAGATCATTGTCGTTCCAAGAGACATTCCATCCCCTTGACAACTGGGAAGAAGCCCTCACCCACTCGAGTTGTAAGACTTCCTATTGCCATCTCTGGTGTTGTGATTCAGGTGAAGTGAAGCCGGAAAAAGTGTACCTATGAACGCAATTCTGGGATAATGCGCACTCAGGTAGGGCACAGAAACGACAAGCCCACAAGAGTGGCAAGCAGGGTTGTCTGATTCTGCCCTTTGACGTCGCTCATTTTCCAATTGGCCGTTTAAGTACATAGTCCCCAAAAAAAAGGAGGCAACATCACGGCTTATTCATCGTGACGTTGCCTCCCCTATTTGTGGTCGGGGCGAGAGGATTTGAACCTCCGACCTCTTCAACCCCATTGAAGCGCGCTACCGAGCTGCGCTACGCCCCGACACGGGTCTGAGTATACCATGCGGCAATTTGCATGCAAAATCGGAGAGCCCGCAGGGCAAACGCATCTAAATCGTTAAGCCAGTTTTGGCGGTATTCCGAACAAAATAACGTGACAATGAGTGGAAGTCTCTTCCAGCCTGGTGAAAGACGACACAAACTCGCCGCAACAGAGTAAGTCAAGTATCGAAACCTGTCAGATTCTTAGGCTGCATGCCCTCATTCGTACAGTTTTCAATACCTGACCCCGACCCGGAAGTGGTTTCGGCAGCATTTCGATGCACTGACCCAATTTAGATGCAATCGCCCTGGGAGAGCCCGGCTCAGATGCAGGCGCCAGCGCGGCATGCACGGCCGCGGGAAGGTTAGACCCCGAGGCGGGAGCCAATGAAATCTGGCGCGCCGTTGAGAAACGCGGCCAGGGTCATCCGCTTCTTGCCGGCCGGCTGCACCTCATGCAGCGCCAGGAGACCGTCGGCGGTCCCGACCGCGACATGTCCATTGACTTCGACGACAAGGCCGGGCTCGGCCTCTCCGGCAATGACGCCGCTCTGCCACAACTTGAAGTTCTGCCCCTTCCAGGCTGTGTAGGCGGCCGGCCAGGGGGCATAGGCGCGGACCATGCGCTCGATGCGGGCGGCCGGCAGCGTCCAGTCGATCAGTCCGTCCTGCTTCTTCACCAGGCGGCAAATGGACGGCTCGCCGGCGAGGTCGGACTGGGCAACTGGGGCAATGTCGCCGGCCAGCCAGCGGGGGACCGTCTCAGTCAAGAGGTCTGCGCCGCGGGCTGCCAGCCGCCGGCTGAGTGCGTCAGCGGTCTCGCTCGCTCGAATCGGAAGCCGCGCTCGGGTGAGGACCGGCCCGGTATCCATTCCCTCGTCCATCAGCATGATCGTCACGCCGGTCGCGTTCAGGCCGTCGAGCAGCGCCGCAGTGATTGGTGAGGCGCCGCGGTAGACCGGCAGCAGGCTCGCATGCACATTCAGGCAGCCGAACGTCGGGACCTCCAGCAGCCGCGGTGGCAGAATCTGTCCGTAGGCGGCCACGACGATCAGGTCGGGCGTTAACATGCGCAGGCACTCCAGTATTTCCGTTTGCCCCCCATCCTCCGATAAATTCCCGCGGCGCAGTCTCTCCGGCTGCATCACCGGCAGGCAATGATCCAGCGCGAAGGACTTGACCGGCCCGGCGATCAGCTTCTTTCCGCGCCCGGCCCGGCGGTCAGGTTGGGTGACAACGCCCACGAGTTGCCAGCCGGCAGAGGCAGACGCAGCGTGCAGGGCTTCAAGGGCTGGCAGCGCGAAGTCGGGCGTGCCCATAAAGAGGATGCGGGTCGCGGGCATGGTTCTGTTGCGAGGGTCTGCCGGCTGATCGGCCATGGCCGCCATTGTAGCACAAGCAATGCGGCCTCTCTGAAACTTTCGGCGGGACCATGCGTAAAGTGATCAGAGTTGCATTCAGGCGCATCCCCCGGTGTCCAGGTGCTTCGAGAGCGGTAGCAGGTTCAGCCGGGCCAGGGCGATACTTCTCGACACTGGGGAAGCGGCCAACGGGAGAAGAGTGGTGGAACACAGAAAAGACGAGCAGCAGTTCGAAAAGAGTTCTCCTCAGATGGAGCCGGGTGAAGGCGAGATGGCCGAAACAGAGGCAGGCGGCACCATGGAAGAGAGCGAGGGCAGGAGCGAGGAAGCCGCGCAGACTCCTCTGGAAGAGAACGAAGACAGCGGGGAAGCCGAACCGACCCCTGCCGAACAGTTCGCCGATTCGGCACGCACGCAGGCGGGCGCGGCAGCCGGCGCATTGCGCCGCGGCGAGTTCATGCACGACTCCGCGGTCGACCCGACGGCAGACCACGATGACAGGCTGATCGCGTTGCTTTGCTATGTGACGCAGGTGCTGATTCCGTTGGTTATGCCGGTCATCGTGCTGCTGAGTGCCAGCAGCAAGAAGCGCCCGTTCCAGCGCTTTCACGCGATTCAGAGCCTGGCACTCTCGCTGACCTTCATTCTGTTCGGGCTGCTCATGGGCATCGGCTCGACGATAATTGCGCTCGTGCCGGTCATTGGCTGGCTGGTCGTGAGCGTCGTGTTCTGTCTGAGCCCGCTGCTGGCGTTGATGGGCTTCCTTGCCCTGGCCTACTACGGCTACCAGGCCTACCAGGGCAAGCGGTTCGCCATCCCCGGCCTGACGAGCTTTCTGCAGGACCAGAACTGGATCTGACCCAGGCGCGGGCAGAGGGAGGCGATCCCCCCCTCTCAACGCACCTTTCACACCGAGAGACCGGGCAGGCAATGGCGCTTGCCCGGTCTTTTTGCGCGTGTTGGGTCGAGAATTCAGGTAGGCGTCGGCTGAATGTCAGCATTCTGTTGGGTAATGGACTTTACATCACATATACTGTGAGGGAAGCAGAGATAGGATTGTACGCAGGGGGAAGTTCAGCCGCCTTCCCAATCGTGTGGAACAACCCTTGCCGGGACACCGATGAGTTCTCTATGTCTCCCGGCGGATCGGAGGGTGCCGTGTTTGACCAGAACATCGAAGAGTTGCTGCGCTGGGCCTGGATTGTCGTGGCCGTATTCTTTTTCCTGACAGAGGTGTTCACGGCTGGGATCGTGCTCATGTGTTTCGGCGTCGGTGCGCTCGGCGCGGCATTGGCGGCCTTTCTGGGCGCGGGGCTGGCATTGCAAATCGTGGTCTTCATAATCGTTTCGGCGGTTGCCGTTCTGCTGTCGCGGCCATTCGCGGCCCGGATCTCGCGGCCGGGGGTGCAGCAGATCGCTGGAGACCGCGTGATCGGCAAGTGGGCCGTCGTCCTGCAAACTGTGGACCCGATGACAAACACAGGCATGGTGCGCGTGGAGAGCGAGAGGTGGCGCGCCGAATCGATGGAAGGCGTGCAGCTCGAGGCAGGAGAAGTTGTGGAGATTGTGGGTGTTGACGGCGTGCGCCTACTGGTCCGGGCCAAGAAAAGCGCAGCCCACGCAGAAGACGCGGAATCGGACCAGCAGACCGATTCCCCCACTTAACAAAGGAGAAATGAGATGTCGACACTCGTGCCGCTGATCTTACTGGGGATTCTCGCCCTCTTCGTGTTTATCGTTGCGGTCGCAAGCATCCGCATCGTGCAGCCGTACCAGAAGGGCGTTGTCGAGCGGCTGGGACGCTACCAGCGCACCGCCCAGCCGGGCCTGACCCTGATCGTGCCCTTCATCGATTCAATTAAGAAGGAGGACATGCGCGAGCAGGTGGTAGATGTAGCGCCGCAGGAGGTGATCACGAAGGACAACGTGGTGGTCACCGTCGATGCCATCGTCTACTTTGAGGCGACCGATCCGGTCAAGCTGGTCTACAACGTGGCCGACTTCTACAACGCGGCCACCAAGCTGGCGCAGACCAATCTGCGTAACGTCGTCGGCGAGATGGAGCTTGACTCTGCGCTGACCAGCCGCGACCACATCAATACAAAGCTGCGCGAGGTGTTGGATGACGCCACCGACAAGTGGGGTGTGCGCGTGGTGCGGGTGGAGATCAAGCGCATCGATCCGCCGGCGGACGTCACC
>DAOUHX010000135.1:0-61435 GCA_034428395.1 Caldilineaceae bacterium | reverse complement strand
TCCTTTGGCCTGCAGGATGGCGGGGATGCCCAGCTCGACTGCGGCGAGTGCGGCGATGCTGTCGGGCGCGGATTCGGCGGTTATGAGGCCGCCTGCATGGTAGACCAACTCGGTGCTGGCCTGGTCGAGTTCTTCCGCCACGATGATGTCCTGTGTGGTCAAGATACGGTATTGGTCAAGGTGAGCCTGGCCGGGCTTGAGGCGCACCACGCGGCCGCTCATGCGGCGGTTGCCGACGCCTTGGCCGTTCATCAGGACTTTGGCGATGCGGCGCACGGTCATCAGGTTGGTCGCGCCGGGCACGCCGCCAACGACGCCGCCGGTTACGACCGTCACGTCGCCCTGGTCGACGAAGCCGGCGCGCAGGGCGATGCGGACGGCGTCCTCCAACATCTCGTCGATGGTATTCATGCGCTGTCCCATGAGGGGGTAGACGCCCCAGAACATGGCGAGCTGGCGATAGACGAGGTGGTTAGGTGTGACGGCGATGATCGGCACGAAGGGGCGGAAGCGGGCCAGCTTCTTCGCCGTCGCGCCGCGGGCAGTTGGCGCGATGATGGCGGCCGCGCCGACGTTCTGGGCCGTTTCCACGGTTGCCTGGCTGACGGCATCGGCGACCGAAAGCGACTGGCCGCCGGCGGAATCTGTGACCGATGCAGGCGCCGGGCCCGGCGCGTAGACGCCGGCCGCCGCGCGCTGCGCCGGGGGGTAACCGGTGCGCGTCGCCCTGCGGACGCGTTCGGCCTCGTGGGCGATCTTTACCATCGTTTGCACGGAAGGGACCGGGTAGCTGCCGGCCGCGGTCTCGCCCGAGAGCATGATGGCATCGCTGCCGTCGAGAACGGCGTTGGCTACGTCGCTGGCTTCCGCGCGCGTGGGGCGCGGGTTGCGGATCATCGAGTCAAGCATCTGCGTGGCAGTGATGACCGGTTTGTCAGTTTCGATGCAGCGGGCGATGATCATCTTCTGAATCATCGGCACGGCTTCGGGGCTGGTCTCGATGCCGAGGTCTCCGCGCGCCACCATGATGCCGTCGGATGACTGGATGATCTCCTCGATGTTTTCGACCGCTTCCGGCTTCTCGATCTTGGAGATGATGGGCGTGTCGCGCCCCATCGGCGCGCGGCTATGGACCACTTTGCGGAGGGCGTCGACATCGGATGCGGCGCGGACAAAGCTGAGAGCGATCCAATCGGCCTGGTGCTGCAACGCGAACTCGACGTCGACCTGGTCCTTTTCGGTCATCGAAGGGATGAAGAGATTCGTCTGGGGCATGTTCATGCCCTTGCGGTCGTGAAGGACGCCGCCGACGATGATGCGCGTGCGCACGGTTGTCTCGGTCGCATCGATGACTTCGAGTTCGAGCAGCCCGTCATCGAGCAGGATTCGCTCGTGCGGGCGCATACTTGGGGGCACTTCATGATTCTGGATCGGGACGCGCCCCGGTCCGCCGGTGATCTCTTCGACCGTCAGGACCAGTTCTTCTCCTGCCAGCAGGGGCACGCCACCGGGCTGCATCCTGCCGACGCGTAGCTTCGGGCCCTGGAGATCGACGAGAATTGCAACCGGTTGATTGCGGGCCTGTGCGATCTCACGGATTGTGTGGATGTTGCGCGCGTGGAATTCGTGGTCGCCGTGGCTCATGTTAATGCGGGCGACATTCATGCCTGCATCGATCATCCGGGCAAGGATATCGCCGTCGGAACTGGACGGCCCGATAGTGCAGACGATCTTCACCCGTAACCTCTGGGTTTCCGGGTCTCGTGCGGCGGCGTTAGACATGGTGCCTGGTCCACTCACTCGCACTGCAGCCGCCCAGAGCCCAATCCGGGGCCCTGGCGGTGGTCTGACTCAATTGAAGCTGATCCTGTCGTTCGTGCGCACGACCTGAATCCAGGTTCGGCCGGGCTTTAGTGTGATCGGTTGTTCGCCCGGCCCGAACCAGCGCGGCGGGCTCTGGTCGTTGGCGCGCCAAGTGCCTTCGTAGACCCTGGCATCGCGGAAAACGCGCACGTCGCCGAAGCCGTAAAGGTGGATTTTCACGCTGCGCGTCCCCAGGCTGTCTTCGACGATGTTGGTCAGCTCGTGTTCGGCGAAAAGCACGATCACGTTTTCTGCGTCAATCTGCCGGCCGGTCGCCTGATCGATGTGTGGTTCGCCGCTCTGGTAACGGAGGTAGCGTCCACTGGCAGCGTCGAATCGCCACTCGACGCTGTTGCCATCCGGATAAGGGATGTGGATCGTCGCGGCATCGGCGGCGGAAAAGTCCGGCGGGGTCGGGCTGAAAGAGAGGCTCGCCAGTTCGGGGGGCCTGGGGTTGTGCCGCTGCGACTCCAGCCACGGGTTGAAGATCTCGAGACAGTAGGGCAGAAGCGGCGACACGCTGCAGGTGTGGATCTTGTCGTCGACCCAGCGGCGGACGCGCGCAACGCTGGTGCGCAGTCGCGTGCGGTAGTTGTCGCCGACGCTGTAGAAGTAGGTCGTGCTGAACTCGTCCTCGATGTCGGCGTCCAGATAGGGGAATCCGACTTCATTCCTGAGCATGTAGCGAATTTCGTCGCTGCCGCCCGAACAGACCAGCAGGCCGTCAAACATGTAGGTCGTGTGGATGTTGGGCCAGCGGGCGCTGCGTACGGGACCGATTTCCCGGGCAGGGATGCTCTGATACATGCTGGTGAGGCGGGTCAGATGGAAGCCATCTACGATGTACTCGTATGTTATATCGGCCTCGTTCAGGCCGAAGTGACTTGTGCGGCTGACGGTATCGTTGTTGAGGCAGACGAAGACCGGCGTCTCATGCAGAAGCGAGGGGTCGGCCAGGGGAAGACCGGTATAGGGTGCAAGATTGGCAGGTAGCGGCGTCGCAGGTACCGGCGTTTCAGTGGGTGGCAGCTGTGCCGGCGTTTCGGTCGGCGGGGCAGCCTGCGCTGCCGGTGTCTTGGTGGGCGTGGGCGTCTCAGCGGGCCCGCCCTCGGCATCACAGCCGGTGGAGAGGAGGGCGATCAAGGCAAGTGCGAAAACGGCGGTTGCATGCCGTCGACAGCGGGGGCCCAAGGGGGCTAGTAAGGGAAGCGGGGGCCTTTTCTCAGGTTTTGGCTTCGCAGCGCGGTGGGGGGTACGTCGAAAAAACAAGAGGAGACGAGACCAGGACTTCACGGGCATCCTTCCGTATATGGCGTTGGACTGGGAGATGCGGGCGAATTGGGCGAGACGGCGGTGTCTGCCGGGGTAAGTATACTATAGTCGCGTTGATCCACTATTTCCGCAAAGTCTATGATCCGCGTGGACGAATCGCGGGTAGGGGAAACTAGGACGGAGGTCTGCCTGCAGGCGAATTGTGAATGGTCAGAGCAGTTCAGCGAGCAGGGACATCGGGGAATGGGCCTGTACGGCGGTGAACTGTTTGACCTGCTGGCGGCAGGAAAACCCTGGGCTGACGAGCACTTCGTCGTCGCTCAGAGAGCGTGCGGCGGGTAGGAGCCGGCGCTCGCCGATGGCGCGGGAAACTTCATAGTTTTCATAGCCGAACAGACCGGCAAGCCCGCAGCAGCCGCTGTCCAGCAAGGTCAATTCGCTGTTGGGGATTGCGCGTAGAAGCTGTTGCAAGGGCTGCATACCCACGAGCGCTTTCTGATGGCAGTGTCCGTGGACCATCACACGCCTGGGTCCTTCCTGTGTCGCCGGCATGCGCGGACCGGCCCATTCTTCGAAGAGCTGGCAGGCTCCGGCGACCTCCAGGGCGTCTGCCTGTTCGTCGGCGCGCAACAGGCGCGGGTGATCGTCCTGTACGGCCGAGTAGCAGCTTGGTTCACAGAAGAGAATCGGGGTGCCTGCCCGCGCCAGGGGCAGAAGCGCGGCGGTTACGGCTCTTGCCTGGCGCGCGGCTGCGTCGAGGAACCCCTTGGAGATGAGAGGGCGTCCGCAGCAGATTTCCGGGGCAACTGTGACCGCCGCGCCGCAATGCTCCAGCACGCTGGCGGCGCTTTCGAGATGGAAGGGTTCAAAGTAGTTGTTGAATGTGTCGGCAAAGAGAGCGACCAGCGTCGTCGCGTCCGGCCTGCTGCCAACGCGCCAGCGCCGGCTGAAAGGTGAGGCGGCAAATGCGGGCAGAGGACGGCGCCGGTCGAGGCCGAGAAGCCGATCATTGAGCCAGCGCACGGCTTTTGCCCCAACGAGTCTGTTCGAAAACGGCGCGAAGCGGCTCCCCCAGCGCGCGATCCGGTCGGTCCGGGAAAGCAGGCGGTCCTTGAGGGGCGCGCCGCGGCGCGCATGATGCTGGTGCAGGAACTCGCTCTTCAGCCGGGCCATGTCCACCCCGGTGGGGCATTCGCGCTTGCACGCCTTGCATTCGAGGCAGAGGTTGAGGACTGGCAGCAGCTCCTCATCGTCGAAACCGGTCGCTTCCAGGCCGCCGGCGAGAGCCATGCGCAGGGCGTTGGCACGGCCGCGCGTGCTGTCGATCTCCTTGCGCGTCGCCATGTAGGAGGGGCACATGGTGCCGGTGAGCGTCTTGCGGCAGGCGCCCACGCCGCTGCACTGTTCGGTGGCCCGCAGTAGGCCTCCGAAGTCGGAAAAGTCAAAAGCGGTCGGGTGGTCGGGCGTCTCGTATTCCGGCCCAAAGCGCAGGTTTGCGGTCAGCGCGGGCGCGTGGACGATCTTGCCGGGGTTGAGCAGGTTTGTCGGGTCGAAGGCTGCTTTAATCTGGCAGAAGGCATCGTAGAGCGCGGGTCCGAACATCTTCTCCTGAAACGGGGCGCGCACGAGGCCGTCGCCGTGTTCGCCGGAGAGCGCACCGCCGTATTCGAGCACGAGGTCGGCCACTTCGGCGGCAATGGCCTCGAAACGCTGCACGCCCAGCGCCGATTTCATGTTGACCACCGGGCGGATATGCAACAAGCCGACCGAGGCGTGTGCGTAGAAGCCGGCCTCGGTCTCGTATTTCGCCAGGATCGCGCGGAAACTCTCGATGTAGTCGCGTAGCCGTTCGGGCGCGACGGCTGTGTCCTCGACGAAGGAGACCGCCTTGGGGTCGCCGGTCTGCGACATCGTCAGGCCGAGCGCGGCGCGCCGGAGCTCCCAGATGCGGGCCTGTTCGTCCGGTTCGAATGCACGGTGCAGGTAGTTGCCGAGGCCGCGGGCGTCGAGGTCGGCCTCGAGGCGGTCGATTTTGGCGCGCAGCTCATCGGGCGCCTGGCCGAAGAACTCGACCAGCAGGACCGCGCCAGGATCGCCGTGGATGAAGTCGCGCAGCGGCTCGAATTCGACGCGGCCGCGCGTTTTGTCGAGCATGAAGCGGTCAATCAGCTCCACGGCGGACGGTCCGTGTTCGAGAATCGCCGGTGTGGCGCTCATCGCCTCGGACAGGTCATCGAACTGGACGCTGCAGAGGACGCGGTCTGGCGGCAGAGGGACCAGGCGCAAAGTGGCCGCAACGGTCAGGCCTAGCGTGCCTTCGGAGCCGACCAGGATGCGCGCCAGGTTGAACGGAGCAGTGATGGGCGCGCCTGGGTCCTCCCAACTGTGCGGCCTGAATTCGTCCAGGTTGTAGCCGCCGACGCGGCGCAGGATGCGGGGGTAACGCAGCCTGATCTCGTCTTCCAGCTCCCTGCCGAGCCGTTGAACCGTGCGATAGGCAGAGCCCTCGACGCTTTCCTGCTCCATCTTGGCGCGAAGTTCGGAGTCGGTAAGCGGCCCGAATCGGACCGTGTTGCCGTCGGACAGGACGACCTCCAGCGATTCCACGTAGTCCAGCGTCTTGCCGTAGATGACCGAACGCGTTCCGGCCGAGTTGTTGGCAATCATTCCGCCGATGGTGGCGCGATTGGAGGTGGAGAGATCGAGCGGCAGTTGGAGGCCGTGCGGCTTTAGCAGGGCGTTCAGCTCGTCCAGAACCATGCCCGGCTCGACCGTTATTTTGCCGCCGCCAGCGTCGAGGACGAGGACCCGATTCATGTAGCGGGAAAAGTCGAGCGAGATTCCGGCGCCGATTGCCTGACCAGCCTGCGATGTGCCGCCCCCGCGCGCGGTTATCGATACGCCGTGCCGCCGGCAGATGTTGACGACGTGGACCACATCTTCGCGGGTGCGGGGCGTCACGACGCCGAGGGGAAGGATCTGGTAGACGCTGGCGTCGGTGGCGTGCATGGCGCGGCTGGCGCCGTCGAAGCTCACGTCGCCGCCGAGTGCGGCGCGCAACTCTTGCGCGAGACTCTGCAGGTCAGGGCTGCTGTCTATAATTGACTCCTCTGCGCACAGTCGAATGCGGGACCGGTCTCACAGGTGGTTGAGGTCATCCGCCGGGCTGTCCGCCAGGAATTCGAGCGCGCGGCCGACGCCCCCGCTGGTGTGGGGTACGCGGCTAGCCGCCAACCCCATCTCGATACCGCACAGCGTGCCCGCCAGCGTCAGTTCGTTGAGATCGCCGAGATGGCCGATGCGGAAGACCTTGCCCTTTACCTTGCCCAGCCCGGTCCCCAGCGACATGTCGAAGCGTTCGAGAATGACTCGCCTCAGTTCGTCGGCGTCATAGCCTGCTGGCATGGACACGGCGGTGAGGGCCTGCGAGTAGGCGCACGGGTCCTGACAGAATACATCCAGGCCCCAGCCGCGCACGGCTCGCCGGGTCGCCTCGCCCAGGCGCGCGTGGCGGGCAAAGACATGCGGCAACCCTTCTTCGAGCAGCATCGAAAGCGCCTCATCGAGGGCGAACAGGAGGTTTATCGCCGGTGTGTAGGGGAAAAAGCCGCGTTGGTTGAACTCCAGTATCGGATTCCAGTCCCAGTAGGAGCGGGGCAGACAGGCGGAGCCGGCCGCTTCGAGCGCCTTGGGGCTGAGCGCGTTGAAGCCAAGGCCCGGCGGAATCATCAGCCCCTTCTGCGAACCGGCCACCGTCACGTCGACCCCCCATTCTTCATGGCGGTAGTCGATTGCGCCGAGAGACGAGATCACGTCGACGAGGAGCAGCGCGTCATGGCCGGTGCGGTCGAGCGCGGCGCGCGCCGAGGCGACGTCGTTGACAACACCAGTCGACGTCTCATTGTGGACAATGGCAACGGCGCGGATGTCGCGATCGCGGTCGGAGGCGAGACGGCTTTCGAGGGCGGCGACGTCGAGCGGGCAGCGCCAGTCACCCGGAAGTGTCTCGACTTTGAGTCCGAGTCCGACGGCAACTTTCTGCCAGTTGACCGCGAACTGGCCGTTGTCGCCGAACAGAACGCGATTGCCCGGCGACAGCGTATTCACCAGGGCCCCCTCCCATGCGCCCGTGCCTGATGAGGGAAAGATGACTACGGGGCCCTGTGTCTGGAAGACCAGTTGCAGCCGGTCCAGGATTTCCAGCGTGAGTCTGGCGAAGGCGGGGCCGCGGTGGTCGATGGTGGAGCGGGAGAGGGCGCGTGCGACGCGCTCCGGCAGATTTGTCGGCCCTGGAATCTGGAGAAAGTGGCGTCCCGCAGTATAGGTTGGCATGGAATGCATCCTCGGGGGTTCGGGGCCGCTATGCCAGTTCTTCTTGCAGGCGGCGTAGCAGGAGTTCGGTCTCGCCTTCGCGCAAAGTGTGAACCGCAAGATTGAGACCGCCGCCCTCAGCGCGACAGAAGATTGCAGGCGAGCCAGCTCCCAGTGCCTCGGCTACCTGTTCGGCAGTCCGACCGCTGGCCTCTTCGTCCCAGTGGACGCGCAGCCGCATCCAGGGGCCGGAGCCATCCTGCTCCCACATATTCTCCGTATTGACGTGGGAGAGGCCGGACAGCCCGGCAGAGATCTGGGCGATGCGCTCGGACTGGACCTGGAGACGCTGTTCGTGGTCGGCCTCCAACCAGTGGCGCAGGGCGATTGTTGTTCCCATAACCTCCTGGCGGTCGACCTTGTAACCGCGGCCGACGCTGTTGTTGCCGGTCTCGAAGCCGGTGAATCCGTTGAGGCGGGCGGCGCTGACCATGTCGCCATCTCCGCACAGAATGCCGGTCGAATTGCCCGAGCCGAGGTATTTGCCGCCGAAGCAGACGAGGTCGGCGCCGCTGGTGGCGACGCGGCGCATCCGTTCGAGAGGGTAGATCTCGGCGGCGGCGTCGACCAGGACAGGGATGCCGGCGGCGTGCGCAATCTCGATGGCGTCCGGCAAGGAAACGGTGTTGGGGAAGCGTTCGCCTGCGGCGAAATAAAGCAGGCCGGCTGTCTGCGGACCGATGGCGTCGCGCAACTGCTGAGGTGTGCAACTGTCGTCGTCGCCGACCTCGACCAGTTTGCCGCCCGGCGTTGTTACGCTGCGATCGTAACGGTATCGGGTCGCCTTCTGGATGAGGAACTCGTTCGGGATGCCGGTCGTATCGGGCAGGCTGCGGATGCGTTCGGGGTCGGTGCCGGCCAGAATTGCGGCGGCTCCTTGCACGAGCGCGGCGTAGCAACCGGAGGTGACCAACCCGCCGCCGGTGCCGAGCATCCCGCCAATCGCCCGGCTGGCGCCGTCGAAGACGTCCTCCATCAAGGTGTAAGCCGTATTGGCCGACTCCATCGCGTCCCGCACCTCCTGCGAGAGCATCGAGCCGCCCAGAATTGTCATGTGGCCGGCGGCATTGATAATCGGCTTGATTCCGAGCGTTTCATAGATGTCGGAACTGGACATTGCGCTTCGCTCCTTGTTTCAGTTGAAAAAGTCCTTGTCGTCCCCCGCCAGAAACTTGCTGGCGGCCTTCTTGTTCAATCTTACGCCAAGGCCGGGCCGGTCCCAGACGGTGATATAGCTGTTCTCGACGATGGGGTCCGGCAGGCCGTCGACAATATCATACCACCAGTCCGGCCGTCCGACCGGATACTCGAAGGCGATGTAGTTGCGGGGCAGGGCCGCGGCGACCTGCACGAGCGCGGCGAGGCCGATCAGTCCGTCGCCCGTTCCGTGCGGCGCCATCAGGATGCCGTGAAGGTCGGCGTACTCGGCCACCCATTTGAGCTCGGCGATGCCGCCGATGTCGGCAGGGTCCGGTCCGACGATGTTGACGGCCTGCATCTCGAACAGCGCCTTGAAGTTCTGCCGCAGATAGATCTGCTCGCCGGTGTGAATAGGTGTGGATGTGCTGCGCGTGACCTCGCGGTAGAGTTCGGCGAGCACATAGGGCATATAGTCGCCTGTGATCATGTCTTCGAGCCAGAGGACGTTCGTTCCCTCAAAAGTTTTGGCAAGGCGGACGGCGTCGGGGACGGTCCAGCCGGGACCGCAGTCGAGTGCGAGGCCGATTTCGTCGCCCAGCACTTCCTGCATCGCTTCGACGCAGGCCACGGTGTGTTTCAGGCCCTTGGGCGTGAGCAGGCCACGCTCGGTCTGGTGGTGGGCGCCCAGCCGTTCGCCGTAGAAGTAGCCGTCCAATTCATCGGGCATGGCACTGTGAAAGCCGATTCCCTGCTTGATGATCGAGAAGCCTTCAGGCAGCTCGGCCATGCGCGCCATGTTCTCTGCGTAGTGCTGAGGCTCCTGGCCGGCCAGCGGGAAGCGGATGGCGCCGTTGTAGACGCGGACCTTGTCGCGCACTTTGCCGCCGAGCAGCTTGTAGACCGGCAGGCCCGCGGCCTGGCCCGCGATATCCCAGAGCGCCATTTCGATCGCGCTGACCGCGCTGCCCCAGGGCTTGAAGCTGCCGAGACGGCGAATGCGCAGCATCACGCGCTCGACGTCGGTCGGGTCCTGACCGACGATATAGTCGCGGTAGAAGAGCACGTGCGGTTTCAGATAGGACTTGAACTGTTCGGCCTGGCCGTAGCCCTCAATGCCCGCGTCGGTCGCGATGCGCACGACCGGGTTGCCACCGAGGATGGCGCACTTGAGATCGGTAATTATCATGGAAGCGGTCCGCGTGGTGACGTCCAAATTCGAGAATAAGTATCGAGGGCTTCGAACAAGCCCGGCGCTGCCTGATTCAAGAGCAGAGTTGTCGCAATCATTGCAAAATTGTACTGCGTTTTGGTTCCAAATGCCAGCAATGGGCGTCCTGAGATCTCTCCTCGCGTGACACGGGATTATTTTCGACCCTTGTCCCATTTGGTACAATGGTCACCACCGTGGGCGGCGCGATAGTCTTCGTTGTGACTCAGTCAACCGGCCAACTACCTTGCGCTACGCAGGTAACCGGGCAGCGAAGCATCGGCCGATTGGGGCCGGTCTGCGCCGTCAAGACAGCCAGCACAAAATACGAGGACTGCTACAATGCGACTTCTGCTTTTCGACGACTACAAATTGGGTGTTTGGGACGGCCAACAGGTCCTGGATGCGTCGGCTGCGGTCGCCGACGGCGGCCATCATTCTCCTCAAGAGATGATGGAGATGGTGATCGGCGACTGGGCCAACGCAGAGCCGCGCATTCGCGAGGCGATCAGTTCCGCACAAGGCATCGCATTGGAGGACGTGCAATGCCAGCCGCCGCTTCCCCGGCCGGGTCAACTGGTCTGCCTGGCCGGGAACTACCTGGAACCCCAGAAGCCGGAGAGAGGCCTGTTCAACGCTTTTCTCAAGTCACCCAACGCGGCGCTCGGCCACGGCGGGACGGTCGTCCTGCCCGATGCCGAAGCGAGCGTCTTCCACTTCGAGCCTGAGCTGGCGCTGGTCATCGGCAAGCGGGCCAGCCGCATTGCGGCCGAGGATGCGATGGACCACGTCTTCGGCTACACCCAATTCATTGATGTGTCGGCGAGGGGGCTGCCCGGCGGCTTTTTCCTGGGAAAGTCGTGGCATACGTTTGCGCCGATAGGCCCGCTGCTGGTGACGCGCGACGAGGTCCCCAACGCCAACGACCTGGGCGTGCGGCTCTGGGTAAACGACGAGCAGCGTCACGATATCACGACGGCCGACATGGACCGCCATATCCCGGAGCTGCTGGCCGAGGTGACCAATGTGCTGCCGCTCGAGCCGGGCGATGTCGTCTCGACCGGGACGCATCACTTTGGCCTTGAGCCGGTCCAGGACGGCGACACGATCCGGCTTGAGATCGAACAGTTGGGGCCTGCCTTGGTTGTGAAGTGCCAGGACCCTTCGGGCCGCTCCTGGTGATACGGCCGCAGCGCGCAGCTCGCCGCCGGAGCCAAAAAAAGGTTGCTTGTTCCACGTCCAAGAATGTGATACGCTTTGGTTTGAGGGATTGGGATCCGCCCGAGTGCGCCCTGCTCGCATCTGGGGCGGATGGCAGTTTGGTTGCCGCCGACCGACGATAGGATGTTGTTGGCGGCAACCAATTCTGCTCGCACCGCGGCCGTCGCGGTACCACGTCTCTACGCAGTCGCTGCCCCGCATGCGAAACCCGTCCGTATGGGTCGCGAGCGGAACGCAGGCCGCTTACCCCGACCAGGCACCTGCCCATACAAGGTCCCTAACGCCCAGCCAGCAGCGCTCTTGTCCATCTACGTCGAAATTTCAATTCGCGGCGCCCTTGACGAACTGTGGCGGAGAACGCAGGATCCCGAGCTGCACGAACGCTGGGACCTGCGCTTCACGTCTCTTGAGTATCTGGAAAGGGCAGACGACTCCCCTGTCCAGCTGTTTCGCTATGCCACGCGCATCGGGTTCGGCAGGGAGACTGAGGGCTGGGGTGAAACGGTCGGCGAGCGCCTGGAAGCAAATACGCGTACCTCAGCGTTCAAGTTTGGCTCCGATGATTGGCGGTCGCTGATCAGGGCGGGTTCCGGCTACTGGAAATACGAGCAGATCGGTGACGAAGTGCGGTTCGTCACCGGCTACAACTACGACGTTCGGTGGGGTCTGTTCGGACGGATTTTCGACCGCATCTTATTTCGTCCTCTGCTCGGTTGGGCAACGGCCTGGAGCTTCGACCGGCTGAGGCTGTGGATTGAGCAGGAGAAGGAGCCGCAACAGGCCGCCCGGCAGGTGCTCATCCATGCGGTCGCGGCCGCGGCGCTCGCGCTTCTCTGGATATGGCAGGGGTTGGTGCCCAAGTTTTGGGCTCTGCATCCCGCCGAAGTCGAACTGTCGCTCGCATCGGGCATACCGGAGTCCATGGCGCCTTCGTTCCTGCGTATTCTGGGAGCGGCCGAGGTTGTCCTTGGTGTTGCTTTTCCCTTTTTCGCCCGCCGCCGCTGGCCGTGGCTGCTGACCGTCGGGTCGATGGCGGGGGGACTGCTCGTCGTGCTTTTCGCCGCGCCCGATCTCATCCTGGGACCGTTCAGCCCTCTCGTTCTCAATCTCTCGATGGCGGCACTCTCTGTCATCGGCCTGACGTCGCTGCGCAACCTGCCATCGGCGAGGCGCTGCCTGCGCCGTCTGCCCGAAGAGCAGGCGGAGGTGACCAGGACTTGACTTCGAGCTACCAACGTGCGCTCGGTTCGGATTTCAGCCGCCTGCACACGCGTTTTCAGTAGCGTTTCGGGATTACGAGCGCGGGAGGGCGCGCCGCGACTGCCAAGGGGACGATGGAAAGCGTCCGGCATGGACGCTTCTATGGGCTGCCCTTTCTTTACATCGGCACATGGCGCAACATCTTGTTTCCCGAACGGGGCCGGGACATACCTTTCACACTAGAGAATGAGGGCTAAAGGGACTCATTCGGAAGGGAGATTGCGAACTGGCTGCGCACGTTCACCACGGGCTGGCGGCGGCAACTTGGCGCCTACATAATCTACAGCGAAGAGTGGCAGCGAATCGTCGACTACCTGGGCAGGCGCCGGCATCTGGCGGTCGACCCTGAGTTCTCCGCAGCCGATAACGGCGGCCTGCGGCTGCGTTCCGGAGAGCAACGGTTCTACGAAAGGGCGCTGGCATTCCGATTTCCGCTCTTCTTTTCCGGCGCGGCCGATGTATGCGAGTGGGTTTACGCGCCGGACGGCCCGCCGAACAGTGTCAGGCCGAGAAGTGAGGAGCGGCGCGAGGAGCTTGCAAACGGAAACCGCGCACAGCACGGCCAAAAAGGCGGCTAACGCGTGAGCTGTGCCAAATAGGGAGAAGGACCCGTGATAGAGTCGCGACCGATCACAGCCGGGCCGAAACATCACTGGTTCGGCTACTACGACAAGCTCCAGTTTGATCCGTCCGCGCGCTACGCGCTGGGCATGGAGGTCGGATTTGAGCACCGCCCGCCGACGCCGGAGGACCAGGTCCGCGTAGGGATGGTCGACCTGTGCGACGGCGACCGCTGGATCGAGCTGGGCGAGAGCCGCGCGTGGGGCTGGCAGGCGGGCTGCATGCTGCAATGGCTGCCGCGATCAGATAGTGAAGTCATCTGGAATGACCGGGAGGGCGACCGTTTCGTCAGCCACATCCTGAACATTGTGACGGGTCAGCGGCGCACGCTGCCGCACCCGGTCTTCACGCTCAGCCCCGACGGCGTCAGAGCGTTGACGATCGACTTTCACCGCCTGGAGGATATGCGGCCCGGCTACGGCTACATGGGGATTCGCGACCCGTGGCACGATACGATGGCGCCGCGCGAGACGGGTATTCACGCGCTGGACCTGCGGACCGGCCGGCGCGAGCTGATCGTCAGCCTGGCCGAAGTGGCGGCGATTCCCTATCCGCAGGGCGACATCAGCGCGGCCAAGCACTACTTCAACGTCCTCATTTTCAATCCCGGCGGCACACACTTTCTCTTCCTGCATCGCTGGCGCTTTGGCGCAGGCGGCTTCCACACCCGCATGCTCACCGCTGCCGCCGACGGATCGGAGCTTACGGTTGTGGACCATTCCGGCTTAACCTCCCATCTGATCTGGCGCGACGACTCACAGATCCTGGCGTGGTCGAGGCGGCCGTCGCATGGCGACGCGTTCTATCTTTTCCAGAACGCCGCGGACGGCACCTGTGGGCCTGACAGGGTCGTGGGCAAGGAGCGGATGCCGCTAAACGGACACTGCACCTACCTGCCGAACAACAATTGGGTCCTCAACGACACCTATCCCCAGGGGGACGAGCGGCTGCAGGACCTCTACCTTTACCATGTGCCCAGCGACCGGCGGGTCGACCTCGGCCGGTTCCATGCGCCGCCAGCCTACACCGACACGCTTCGCTGCGACCTCCACCCACGCTCTAGCCCGGACGGCAGCAAGATCGCGATCGATTCGGCGCACGGTGGGAATGGGCGACAGATGTATCTGTTCGAGGTGGGGAAGATGATTGCGGAATGAACAATTCGGATTTCGGCCTTTGACATGTTGATGCTGTGATGCTATGACGTTCCTATGCGTACTACACTGAACATAGATGATGATGTGCTCGCAGTGGCGAGGGCCTTGGCGGAGCGCAACGGTTGCAGCCTGGGCAGCGTAGTTTCCGAGTTGGCGCGGCGCGGTTTCAAAGGGATGGGTGCTGTCGAGGAAGACAGGGGCTTACCGGGTTTCAACGTCGATTCAGACGCTGCGCCCATCACCAGCGAGGATGTGAACGGCGCGCTTGATGACTGGCCATGACAGCGCTGCTGGAAACAAACGTCCTGATCGCGCTGGCTTGGCCGAATCATGTTCACCACGCGGCGGCGCGAAAGTGGTTCTCAGGGCGCAGTCAGAGCGGCTGGGCAACCTGCCTGCTGACGGAGGCGGGTTTCGTCCGTGTTTCCTGCAACCCGCGGGCCGTTCAATACAAGGTGACTCGAAATGCCGCGATCGACTTACTCGAACCGCTCAAACGGGAGGGAAGCCACTCATTTTGGCCGCTTGATCAGCCGGTCGGGAATCTTCCTGGGGAGATTGTCGCCCGTCTTCAAGGTTACCGCCAGATCACAGATGCCGTCCTTGTAGCTACTGCCATGCACAGGGGCGGGGAGCTTGCCACTCTGGACGCGAGGCTGGCGGGGTTGGTCCCTGGATACGGTCGACGAATCGTTTCTGTGATTCCGATTTAGTGGTTGCATTTTCCTCACCAACCTGATACTCCGTTCCTGCTTCAGCGAATCAACCGGCCAGGGCCAGGCGCCTCCAGTACTTGTGCATCTTTCTCGATTCAATTTTGACTGGCGTGTCTTTCCCTTTAGAATGCTGCAAGCGCTCCGGACTTCTGCCCTACGGTTCAGACCGAGCGGCTCTGAAAAACACACCTCCGGTTGCCTCTTTTGGTAATAGCAAGGACCATCGGCGGCCACCAAGCCCGACGCCGCAAAGGAACGCCTTTGACATGACAGCACCTTTTCGCCTTGCCAATGAGGTCGACACAACCGGATTCGGCGACACCGGTATGCTCCTGGGCGACCTTGACGGCGACGGTGAACTGGAGGCCGTCTTTTTCCAGGCGCGCGACTGCCACATTCCGCGTATGTCCGCTGGCGGCTACCGCGAACTGCTGCCGATCCTGACCCCTTCGCCGTGGATCGGCACCGAGCCGGACAGGCCCTGGGCAGGCGCCTACGGCCGCAGGAAGGTCGACGCGAATGACGCCAACGGCGAGCCTCCGCTAGACGGCCACTTCCTTTGGGACATCTGGGAGAGTTGGGACCTGGTCAGCTCCGAACCGGATCCGGCCAAGCGCGACGAGCTGGTCAACCAGATTCTGGAAGCCTGGGCCGAGGAGATCCCAATCGTCGGCTATCTCGGGCAGTCGCCGGCGCTGATCATCATGAAGAACGGGATGTCCAACTATATCAACTGGCAGCCAGTGAACGACGGGTTGGAGGATGAACACTTCCTCAATCCGCAACTGCTCGCTTGGGACAACTCCGAGGACCACATGTAGACACGACCGCTGCCAGGTCCGCCTGGGGGCCCTGGAGACACTCGCGCCGGGCGGTGCAGCATTCTGGATGAAGCAGTCTGCTGCGCTGTCCCTGCTCGGGGCGATAGCGGCGGCAGCGAATTTAGACCAGCCTGAGTGAAGAGGTCGGAGCGACCAATGTCAAGCACAGAGCCGCCCATCAGGCCGCGATTCACCAGCGTCAAGCTGTACAAACACCCTTCCATAAACCTTTCCTTCTGGTATCCGCCCGAGTGGCGGATACTTGAGGCGGAAGAACCCGACCCCGCGGTCAGCCTCTACCCTGAGCCGGCGGAAGAGGCGACATTTGTCTCGATCACGGTCCAGGACATGGGCGAGCCGCTGGCGGCGGAGGAGAGCGAGCTGCTGGCAGAGGGCGTGCGCGAGGGGCTGGAGAATCTCGAGGCCTGCCAGATAGAACGGCTAGAGACGCTGGAGGACGCAGGCGATTGGTGTCAGGAGTGGATCTGTACCTTCCTGCAGGATGGGACCACCCGCCGTCGGCGCGCGCGGCTCTTTTGCGCGGGCCAGTATCTCTATTCGGTCGTTTTGCAGGGCGCCACCGAGGACCGATACGAGTACTGGCGCGGCATGATGGAGTGGGTCATGTTGACCGTCCTGAACTCCGCGGTTGAATTGTCCGGAGAGCAGCAGGAATAAGATGGGCGCTGCTCGCCAGTTTCCGGACAGTGCCGCCGGCTACCTCCGTCACTATCGCTTCATGCAGCCGCCCAGATCGATTTCCGCCGGGCGTTGCGATTATTTCGACATTCAGCGTGAACGACCACCGATCAATCCACATGAGAGAGAGGAGCTTTAGACAATGACGGACCGAATGGATCGTAGAACTTTCCTGCGCATGAGCGGTCTGACCGCAGCGGCCGCGGTGGCGGCGGCGTGCGGCGCGCCGGGCGGGGAGGCTGAGCCGGAGGCGGCCGACGAAGCCCCGGCCGCTGAGGCGCCCGCTGCTGAGACGGGGCCGCCTTCCAAGTACAATGAGTCTCCGTTGCTGTCGGAGCGGGTGGCGGCTGGGCAGCTGCCGCCGGTCGATGAGCGGCTTCCGGCCAATCCGGTGGTGATCGAGCCGCTGGAGGAGGTCGGGCAGTACGGCGGGACGACACGCGTCGCCATCGGCAACCCGAATCACCTGTTCGGCGACCCGCAGGCGGTGATGGGCACGGAGCTGATCCTGCGCATTGACTCGGACTTCTCGTCGATCACGAGCGGGCTGGCCGAGAGTTGGGAGTTCAACGAAGACGCCACCGAGCAAATTCTGTACCTGCGCGAGGGCCTGATGTGGTCCGACGGCGCGCCGTTCAGCGCAGACGACTTCATGTTTGCCTGGCACGACCTGCAAATGAACGAAGAGTTTAGGCCCGGCGGTCCTTCTTCGCAGTGGAAGGCAGGCGCGTCGCCGACGGGCGAGCCGCTGCAGATGGAGAAGATCGACGACCACACGCTAAGGCTCTCGTTTGCCAAGCCCTATCCGCTAATCGTGCTGCACGAGACCTTCTACGCCGGTTCGCAGGGCGGGTTGTGGCAGCCGGCGCACTATCTGAAGCAGTTCCATCCCGACTACGGCGACGCCGACGAGATCGCCAAGATGACCGAGGATGCCGGCTTCGAAGAGTGGCGGCAACTGCTTTCCGACAAGGGCCGCGTCGGTTCCACGATCCCGGCGCAGGTCGGGTTGCCGGGTATGACGGCGTTCATCCGCGTAGACGATGCGCCCGACCACCACACCTACGAGCGCAATCCGTACTACTGGAAGGTGGACACGGCGGGCAACCAGCTGCCCTACATCGACAAGACGATCGTCTTTGTTATCGGCGACCGCGAGGTGGCCAATGCGAAGCTGATCGCGGGTGAGCTGGAGTTCTCGGGTCGGCAGGCCGACCTGGCCAACATGGAGCTGTACATGGCCAACCTGGAGTCGGCGGAGCTGAAGGTCAAGATGTGGAAGTCGACCTTCCCGGGGCGCACGATCATCGTGCCCAACCTTACGCATAAGGACCCGCAGGTGCGCGAGTTCTTCGGCAGCAAGGACGTCCGTCACGCCATGTCGGTGGCGGTCAACCGAGAGGAGATCAACGACGTGGTCTACTTCGGTTTGGGCGAGCCGCGGCAATGGGCGGCGTGGCCGAATTCGAAGTACTACCAGGAGGGCGACGAGGGCCACTGGGCGCAGTTCGACCCTGACATGGCGATGGGGCTGCTGGACGCCGCGGGTTATTCGGAGAAGGACGCCGACGGTTTCCGCCTATTCCCGGACGGCTCCCGCATCAGTTGGGTGATCCAGCTTGATACAGAGCAGGCCGACATTGTCGATGTCTTCGAGCTTGTGGTTGAGCAGTGGCGCACGGTCGGTCTCGATCCCGTGATCCGCCCAATCAATCGCTCACATCTGGTCGAACTGGTGAATGCGAATGACACGGGTATGTCGGGCTGGGAGGGCGATATCTCCGACATTACCTGGGTCTGGTGTTCGCGGCTGAATCACCCTGGCCAGTGCAATGTCCCCTGGGGCAAAGCGTGGGACATCTGGCTGGACGGCGACACCGAGAATGAGCTGGCGATGGAGCCGCCGGAGGAGGTCGCCTGGGTCCACACGCGCTGGCAGGAGATGATCGACGCGGTAACCGAAGAGGAGCACGTCGCGATCGCGCGCGAGCTGTGGGAATGGTTCTACGACTTCCTGCCCGGTTTCGGCACGGTCGGCATTCCGAAGCCGGTGGTGATGAAGAAGAATCTGACCAACTTCCCCGACGACGGTGTGTGGGGCTTCTCGGTGATCCGGGCGGTCCCGGTGCATCCCGAGCAGTTCTTCTATAAGCAGAGCTAGTCAACGCCAGTGGCCGGTGACCGGCGGCAAGCGTAGGAAGCCGCTGCAAATCACTGGCCACTGGCCACTGGCCACTGGTTACTGACCACTGAATTCATGCGCGAGTACATCCTGCGGCGCGTCCTGCAACTGATCCCTACGCTCTTTCTCATATCGATCGTGAGCTTCACGATCATTCAACTCCCGCCCGGTGACTACGTGACGAACTATGTTGCCAACATGACCGCGGCGGGCGAGATCCTGAGCGACGAGGAGATATATGCGCTGGAGCTGCAGTACGGGCTGAACCAGCCCGGCTACATTCAATACGTCAAGTGGATCACGAACTTCGTCCAGGGGGACATGGGGCTGTCCTTCTACTGGGATCGCCCGGTCAACAAGCTGATAGGCGAACGGCTGATGTTGACGATGATCATGTCGCTGCTTTCGCTGCTATTTGTCTACGCGATGGCGATTCCGATCGGCATCTATTCTGCGGTGCGGCAATACAGCTCGTTTGACTATCTGTTCACCTTTATCGGGTTCATTGGCCTGGCGACGCCGAACTTCCTGCTGGCCCTGATCTTCATGTACATCGGCATCAAGTATTTCGGCTCGAGCGCGGGCGGGCTGTTCTCGGCGGAATACCTGGACGCGCCCTGGAGTGTGGGGCGCGTCTGGGACATGCTGAAGCACATGGGGCTGCCGGTGGTCATCGTGGGCACTGCGGGCACGGCGGCGACGATTCGGGTGATGCGGGCGACGACGTTGGACGAGCTGGGCCGGCCATACGTGGAGACGGCGCGCGCGAAGGGCCTGCGCGAGGGCCCCCTGACGATGAAGTACCCGGTGCGCGTCGCGCTGAATCCAATTTTGAGCACGATCGGCTGGCTGCTGCCCGAGATCGTCTCCGGCACGGTGCTCGTGGCACTGGTGCTCAATCTGCCCACGACAGGTCCCCTGCTGTGGCGGGCGTTGATGGCGCAGGACCTTTACTTGGCGGCGAGCTTTATCATGATTCTGAGCACGCTGACGCTGATCGGCACGCTGCTTTCGGATATTCTGCTGGCGTGGGTCGATCCGCGCATTCGCTATGGTGAGAGAGGTTCGACATGACCGCAACTGCCGGCGGGCGGCGGGCCGGGGACGCGGGCACCGCCGCGTCCCCTTACGGGAGCGGGTTCTTCGACGACCTCTTGGATGCAGAGGGGACAATTGGCGAGAGCCGCACACAATACCTGACGCCGCGTCAGCTGATGTACATGCGCTTCTGCCGCAATAAGCTCGCAATCGTGGGATTCTGGTTCTTGGCTTTGCTCTACCTGGCCGCCCTGTTTGCACCGATGGTTGCGCCGTATGACAAGGCGCACCGATTCAATGGCCACCTCTACATGCCGCCGCGATCGATTCAATTTCGAGGGGAGGACGGCAGCTGGCAGCGCCCGTTCGTCTACACGGTAACGATGAAGACGAACAAGGAGACTTTCACGCGCGAGTTCGTCGAAGATCGCACCCAAAAGTATCCGATCAAGTTTTTCGTCCGAGGAGACCCGTACAAGCTCTGGGGCCTGTTCAAATTGGACTGGCACCTGTACGGCGTCGAAAACGCCGAAGAAGTCGGGCCTGTCTTTCTTTTGGGAGGCGACAAATTCGGTCGCGACGTATTTGGACGAATACTCTTCGGCGGCCGCATTTCGCTGACGATCGGGCTCGTCGGCGTCACAATCAGCCTGTTTATTGGCCTGCTGATGGGCGGGTTGTCGGGGCTGTACGGCGGCGTGATCGACAATCTGATCCAACGGCTGATCGAGTTCCTGCGATCGATCCCGACGATCCCGCTGTGGATGGGGCTGGCGGCGGCGCTGCCGGGAGACTGGCCCCAGCTTCGCATCTACTTCGGCATCACCATCATTCTCTCCTTGCTGGGTTGGACGACGCTGGCGCGTGTGATCCGCGGAAAATTCCTTTCGTTGCGCGAGGAGGATTTCGTCCTGGCCGCCCAGTCGGCGGGCGCCAACCAATGGTATCTGATCTGGCAACATCTGATTCCCTCCTTCATGAGTTACGTTCTGGTGGCACTAACACTGGCCATACCTGGCATGATCCTGGGAGAAACGGCGCTGAGTTTCCTCGGTCTTGGCCTCGTGTCGCCGACCGTGAGTTGGGGCGTGATGCTGAAGGACGCGCAGCAGGTCATCGAGATTGCGATCCGGCCCTGGATTCTGACGCCGGCGCTGTTTGTCATTGCCACGGTACTGGCCTTCAACTTTATCGGTGACGGCCTGCGCGACGCGGCCGACCCCTACGCGGATCTGTAGCCGGTTTCGCCTGGAGACCGGCGCCCAAACCAGCTGTTCAATACAGGTCTCCGGCCGCGGCTCAAGCGATGGACACGCTTCTCGAAGTGAACAACCTGCAAACACATTTCTTCATGGCCGAAGGCGTGGCAAAGGCGGTCGACGGCACGACCTTTACGATCGGTCGCGGGCAGGTACTGGGCGTCGTGGGAGAGAGCGGCTGTGGCAAGAGCGTTACGGCGCGTTCGATTATGCGCATGGTGCGCCCGCCCGGGCACACGGTCGACGGCGAGATCCTCTATACGCGTGCCAGCGACGGCGGCCAGAGCACGGAGGTGGACCTGCTTCAGCTGCCCGCTACCGGCACCGAAATGCGCATGATTCGCGGCGGCGAGATCGCCATGATCTTCCAGGAGCCGCGCGCCTCACTCAGCCCCGTTCACCGCATCGGCGATCAGATCTCCGAAAACATCCTGCTGCACCAGGACGTCTCCCCGTCCCAGGCAGAGGATATCGCTGTCGAGATGCTGCAGCAGGTGCATATACCCCTGGCCGAGCAGCGGATGCAGGCCTTCGCCCACCAGTTGAGCGGCGGAATGTGCCAGCGGGTTATGATCGCGATGGCTCTCTCCTGTCACCCCAGTCTGCTGATCGCAGACGAGCCGACAACCGCACTCGACGTGACCACCGAGGCGCAGATCCTGGAGCTAATGCAAGGGCTGCAGGCCGAGTTGGGCATGGCTATCATGTTCATTACGCATGACCTGGGCGTGGTGGCGGATATGGCGGACGAAGTGGCGGTGATGTACTTGGGCAAGGTGGTGGAGGCGGGCGCGGCTGCCGATATTTTCCGCGATCCCAAGCACCCGTACACGGTCGCCCTGCTGGAATCGCTGCCGCTCATGGACCAGAAGCGGGAGTGGTTGCAGACGATCCGGGGCGTTGTGCCGGACCCGTACAGCACGCTTAGCGGTTGCCCATTCCATCCTCGCTGCGCCGACTTCATGCCCGGCGTCTGCGATGAGATCGTCCCGCAGCCGATCGCGCTCGAGGACGGGCGCGAGGTTCGCTGTCTGCTATACACGGAGCACGCCAAGCCGGCGCCGGCCGCAGAAGGTCAGGCCCCTTTAGCCGCAAAGGAAACCAGCAATCAATAGCGCAGGCGAAGGTTTGCCGCTGCTCGAAGTCAGCGGGCTGAAGAAGCATTTTCCGATCTCGTCGGGACTGTTTTCGAAAGTGGTCAGCCACATCAAGGCGGTTGACGGGGTCGACTTCACCTTGCATAAGGGGGAAACGCTGGGCCTTGTCGGCGAGAGCGGCTGCGGCAAGACGACTGTGGGCAGGCTGATCATGCGCCTCTACGCGCCGACGGCCGGGGCGGTCCATTTTCGTCCGCACGGCGAAGAGGGCGAGAACTACGAACTGGCGGCAATGGACCACGCGGCGCTGCGGCCGGTGCGTTCCCACCTGCAGATGATCTTCCAGGACCCCTATTCGTCGCTGAACCCGCGCAAGACGATCCTGGATACCGTCGGCGAGCCGCTGCGGCTGAATGGAATGGCCAAGGGCTCTGAGCTGGAAGACAGGGTAGTGGAGATGCTGCGGCTGGTCGGCCTGCGTCCCGAGTACGTCACGCGCTATCCGCACGCTTTCAGCGGTGGGCAGCGCCAGCGTATCGGCATTGCCCGCGCGCTCATCCTCAACCCGACGCTGGTGATCGCGGATGAGCCGGTCTCGGCGCTCGACGTGTCGGTGCAGGCACAGATCCTGAACCTGTTGAAGTTTCTTCAACGGGAGCTGGACTTGACCTATCTTTTCATTGCCCATGACCTGGGCGTTGTCAAGCACATCAGCGACCGGGTGGCGGTGATGTACGTGGGCAAGCTGGTCGAGATGGCCGAGGCCGACGACCTATACCGGAAACCGCTTCATCCCTACACTGAAGCGCTTCTTTCCGCCGTCCACACCGCCGGCCCCACCCACAGCCGGCGCGAGCGCATTGTGCTGGAGGGCGAGGTCGCCGATCCGTCCAATCCGCCGTCCGGCTGCTATTTCCATCCCCGCTGTCGTTACGTCCAGGAACGCTGCCGCGAGGAGACGCCGGACCTGCGGGGCGTCGCCGACGGGCGCTTTGTCGCCTGCCACTTTGCCGATGAGTTCGACCTGACAGGCGCGGAAGCGGTCTGAACGAGAACGATCAAAACCGGGAGAGAACGATGACGAAAGCGCGGCCCATCACGTCCGGCCCCAAGCATCACTGGTTCGGCTATTACGACAAGCTGCAGTTCGATCCGGCAGGGCGCTACGTGCTGGGTATGGAGGTGGATTTCGAGCACCGATCGCCTGCAGCCGGGGACACAATCCGGGTCGGAGGCGTTGACCTGGCCGACGGCGACCGCTGGCACGACGTGGGCGAGTCGCGGGCGTGGTGCTGGCAGCAGGGCTGCATGCTGCAGTGGATACCGGGGTCCGACAGTGAGATCATCTGGAACGACCGCGAGGGCGACCGTTTCGTCTGTCACATCATGGACCTGCAATCGGGCAAGAAACGCACAATCGGCTACCCCATCTATGCGCTCTCACCCAACGGACGCACCGCCATCGGCGTCGACTTTCGCCGCATAAACCACATGCGTCCGGGCTATGGTTACGCCGGCATCCCTGACCCGAACTTCGACAAGCTCGCGCCGGACGACGCCGGCATCTACAGTGTGGACCTGGAGACGGGCGAGGCAAAGTTTCTCATTTCGATCGCACAGGTGGCGGCGATCCCCTATCAATACGGGGATATCAGCGAGGCCAAGCACTACTTCAACCATCTGCTCTTCAATACCGACGGCTCGCGCTTCATCTTTCTACACCGCTGGCGCAGCGGCGGCGCGGGGTTTCAAACGCGCATGATGACGGCCGCGGTCGACGGCTCGGAGCTCTACGCGGTGGACGAGTACGGCCATACATCCCACTTCATCTGGCGCGACCCCGAGCATATTCTGGCCTGGGCGAGACATCCTTCCCACGGCGACGCCTTCTACGTGTACCGGGACGGCACGCAGGAGGTGGAGGTAATCGGTAAAGGGGTGATGAAGCTCAACGGGCACTGCACCTATCTTGCCGACACGAAATGGATTCTGAACGACACCTATCCGGTCCCGCGCGGCGATGGGACGGTGCAAGAGTTGTATCTATACAATGCAGTGCGGGGCGAACGCATCGAGCTGGGCGAGTTTGACGCTTTTCCTGCTTACGCAGGCGAGTGGCGCTGCGACCTGCACCCGCGGTCAAGCCCGGATGGGAATCTGGTCTCGATCGACTCCGTCCACGGCAGGGACGGCCGCCAGATCTACCTGCTCGACATTTCATCCCACCAGCAGGGGTAGCGCCTGGGCTGGACTCTCCTAAATCTACTGCAAACCGGGGGCGAGAAACCTGAACGCTAGTTCCAGGTGTAGGTCCCTTTTTCTTCCTGGGGAACTGAGTCGAAGGACTGCATCGCCTGCTGCCTTTCGGGTGTCAGGCCGGCGCGGGACGCAATCTCTTCGGCGAGGGCGGGAATGAAGGGAAGATCCTCACGATAGAGAACGGTCGAGCCTTCGGGCGTGTAGTGTACCCGCATCTCGACGTCGCCTTCGGCCGCCTCAGTTCTGCCCACAAGCAGATCGATGCGGGTAATGTGGCCCCAGTCCCACTTGCGGGAAATCGCCCAGAAGCGCAGCGGGCTCCTCAACTCGAAGGCGTCATCGGTGACCTCGAAGACCGTTCCGATGTCTATCATATGGCCGTACATGAGAAGTGCACCCCAGATCAGGAAGGTATAGGCGATGGCTTCGACAAAAAAAAGGCGGTTGATGCCCATCGAGAAGGTAAGGATGCCGGCGATCAGCAGTGCGGCCGCCGACACCATCGATTTTGGTCGACCTCTGTAGACTAGCCGTTCCTGTGCTTCGCCTGCGTGGGTGGATTCAGCCATTGTGCAACTCTACTTTGTGCGATGTTGTACCCGGCGTCTGCAGCCATACTGCGCCCGCAAGTTCGCGTATAGTATAGACTGAAGCGTGAAGCGAACAAAATATCTGAGCCACGAATCGGATTTTGCGGCCAAAGGCCAGGACCGTTCTTGACGAAGGGCCTCAAGGTCCCCCGGATTCGACCTGCAGCCTGTACCCTCGACCGCGCATAGTGACGATCAGCACCGGGTTGGCCGGATCCGGCTCGATTTTCTGCCGCAGGCGGCTGACCAGCTTCTCAATGCGGGCATCATCCACGTCGTTCAGGTAGTTCTCGCCCCAGACCTCCATGACAATTTCGAACTTTTCGACTGTCCGGTTCCTCTTTTCGTAGAGCAGGGTCATGAGTCGGATTTCGAGCCGGGAGAGCTCGACCTGGCGACCCTCGACGCAAAACTCGCCGCCCTTGAATTCAACATGGGGCCGTTCGGAGGAACCGGTGTCGGTCTGAAATGCCAGGACGTACTCGGCGAAGAGACGGCTGAAGACCCGAAGTTCCTCCTTCACTGTCACCAGGATATGGTGTTTCATCAAGAGGGCCGTGCCGGCGCTGTCGGTATCCCTACCCGAGAAGAGGCTCCGCAGGACATCCTGGTGCTCCGGCATGCAGCTGTACCAGATCTTCTCGCTCTCGGTATGCAGTGTGGGGTCCTGGCGCAGTTGGTCGGCCAGATCGCGGTGCAGCGCCCAGCGCCCCTTCTCATCGTCGCGCTGGCGTCCAAGTTCGGCGGCCGCGCCGCCCAGCAGTTTGCTGACCCCTTCCAGATAGCCGGGATGACCGCCGGTCCACTGGAAGGCAAAGTCTACATCCTGCGGGGAGAGTTCAACGTCGTTGTGCTCGGCGAAACTGCGAATGTAGTGTTCTACGTCATGGTGCGGGAGGGGGCCGAGATGCCAGGGCTGATGGGAAAAAAGCTCGCCGAATTCCCCGCTGTGCTCGCCGGGCCAAAGCTCGGCGAGCGGCCAAACCGTTGCCGTAACGTATACGAGCCGGTTGCCGAAAAGGTCCTTTTTGGCGCGCAAGTTGAGGAAGACGCGCGGATCGATTTCCTGGAATGGTTCGTCGAACTCGTCAAAGAGCAGGATGAGATTGAAGTGGCTGTTCTGGAGTGCGGCAGTCAGGCCGTTGCTGAAGTTGAGAGGCACCTGAAAATCGTTCGTAGGTGCGACAAGGCCTTCGTAGGCGGTCTGCAGCGCCGCGTCTGCGGCCAGCGCGGGGCTGCTCTCGCGCAGACAGCGCAGCACAAGCTCATAGAAGCCCTGGTCGGACATGTCTAGAATACGGTTGCAGTCGATGTAGACAGGTAGAAAGGAGCCGCCCTCCTCGCCCAGATGGTGCAGCCAGACGTCGGCTTGGGCGAGCAAGCGCATCAGGGAGGACTTGCCAACGTTACTGAAGCCAGTTACCTCCACGCAACGAGCGCCGCAGAGCATCCGGATGATATGTTCAATGTCTGCCTGTCGCATGTATCCGCCGTCGGACAGACGTAACGCAACTGACATGGTACCCCCAAGGTCGATGCCTTGCTTTTGGCCAGCCAGGTCTTTCTGCGTGGAACTGACACCATTTTCGCCATCTAGCCCCTTACCGTCAAGCCCTGGTTAATCGCGGGCCGGTCTCTTCCAGAATGTCAGCCGATAGCACCTGCAAAGAGGCTTCCGGCGCGACCTGGCCTGCGCCTGCGACGACGGGCACGAGGCCCAGTGGGTCCCACCAGTGGCTGGCGGGGCGCGGCCAACGCTCGGGCCACGGACCACTCACCAGGCGGAGCGGCGGCCAGCCGTCCAGAAAGTCCGGGCGCTCGCCGGGGCGGACGCAACAGAGTCGCAGTCCCACGTCCCCCGGCGGGTACGACTCTATTGCCTGGCGTTGATCGCCCCGCTCTCCGTCACCGGGAGGGTCGGACGTCCATACGTGCAGCCAGCGGTCTGTAGCCGCGTACAGGCCGTGCAAAGAGGGGAGTCGATGGTGTCGCGCCCAGAGCCGGACCGCCTGAACAAACGCCCACTGCGTGCTGCGCAGTTCGGCCGTATGGTTGATCCAGCCGGCGATTCTGCGCATGGCGGGCATCTGCTGGGAGCGCTGCCAGTGGTGCTGTTCCAGCACTCTGGCCAGCGCTCCATCGCGCTGTCCTGCGTCCGGCGCGAGTACATTAGCGGCCAGCGCAGCCGCACTCCCTGCCGACCGCCCATCCCAATAGGCAAGCGCAGGCTGGGCGGATTGACGGTTGCCGGCAAAGCAGAAGAGAGGCCGGTCTTCGGATGGCAGCCGCACTGCCGCGTCGATTACGTGGCGGCACAAGGCCAGGACCTGCTCCTGGCCGCGCCTGTCTGTATCTTCGTAACCGCCCACGGCCAGAATCACGTCTGGACGCAGCTGTTCCAGCTCCGCCGCGAGCTCATCCGTGCTGCGCCAGGGAGTGGAGCGGTATGTGGCGACGCAGTTGCAGAGGGCGCCCGCGAGCGCTTCCTTTCCCGCGATCAGACTTGTGCCGCCGGAAAGCCCCGCCATCCAAACGCGCAGCGGCGGGAGCAGATCGGCCACCGCAACCGCCTGGCCGACGCCCTCGACGAGAGCCGGGTCGTAGGTGTGCAGCCGCGGACGGTCTTCCTCCTCGTTCCAAAGAGAGATGTTGAACTGGGTCTCCAGTCGGTTGACCGCTTGCACAAGCGCGGCGGCGCTTTGACCTGGGCTTGCCTCCGCCGGCAGGTCCGCAGACTGCCATCCTATCAGGCGGTAGATTTCTTCAACAGGTTCGATCAGCGCTGCTGTTGCGCGTTGGGGCTCTGCGCCCAGGACAAGGATGTTTTTGGGCGCGAAGTCTGCCAGCGAGGCGGCCGCGCCTCTCCGACCAGGCGCGGTCGCCGGCTGCATGCCGGATTGGCTCATTGTCCGGCTCCTCGAGCCGCCGCCCACAGGAGCTGCCACAGCTCGCTGCGGGGCAGTTCGAACAGGAAGTACTCCAGCCGGGCCAGGATGAGGGTGAAGCGGGCCGCGATCAGGCGGGCAAAGATCATGCCAGCGGCCAGCCACAAGGCCCGGCGCCCAATGCCTTCCCAGACGGACAGGATTCTGTCAAAGACGGCTCTTGCCACGGGAGTCGGCCCGGCTGCGGGGTCGAATGAGACAATTCCGCGCGACCCTGGAGCGGAAGTGGGGCGCCCTCGCCTGGCTCCGTCCGAGCGGCCCAGCCGAAGATGGACCAGGACGCCGCCCGTGATCACCAGCGTGAGGAGCCTAAGCAGCCATATCGACTGCCCGCCGGCGGACGAAACCTCGGGCACAATGAAGAGGTCGGCCTGGCGGAGTTCCGCCGCGGCGGCGAGCTGGGGCCAAAACGTGCCCTGTAGGGCGCCGCTCAGGCCGACGCCCAGGCCGGCGCCGGCAAGAATGGCGGCCGGGATGACGGCAAGCAGCCGCAGCAGCCGCCGTCCGCTCCACTTTCCTGGCGGCTTGAACAGCAGGTCCAGGCCCCCCAGCCACATCACCACACCCAGCAGGAGCGGCAGGTGGTTCTGCAGCGCATCCGGCTCGGACGCGGTGAGCCACGACGCCGGGTCGGCCAGGAACGGCGCGAACAGCCGCGGCCAGAGGACATTGCTCCACACGACCACTGCCATGTAGCCGAGACCGGCGCCCACGAGGACGTACTGGGCGAGGCGGGCGAGGAAGTTGTCGCGAATCAGGCAGCTGCCGATGGCCAGCGAGATGAGAAGACCGAGTAACAGGCCGGCATCGTGCATTGAACCGGGCAGACCTCCGCTGAAGGAACTCAACGCTGCCTCCGTTCGGCGATGCCGGACAGATTGCCAAGGAGGATGGCAACGATCAGGATGGCGAAGCCCCAATTCTGACCGCTGATCAGACGTCCTGCGACCGTCCTTTCCACGGGGCTGGCGGCCCGCTCCGACCGGAGCCGGTACGCGCTGCCGCCGTCCCAGCCGCTGACCAGGCCGGAGAGCTGCTCGCTCTGCAGGTACGGGCGCAAGGGAATATCGGCCGCGGCGCTGGTGACGGCAACCACAGCCCCTTCGTTCAGGGGCTGGACCTGCTCCAGCCAGTCCCGAACGTCCTCGCTGCGGGCGGCGACAACTAGGTTCAGGAAAGTGTCGGCCGTGTCTAAGCCGGCGACAGTAAAGCGGTCCTTGAGGTCGAGCCAGCCGGGGTCGAGCGGCAGGGTCTGGGCCGGGGCGACGCCCAGCAGCGGCAAGGAGGCGGGCCCGCCGGGAAGAAAGCCCGCTTCTATAGCGACATTGGACGCAACCTGTGAGCGGCCCGGCTGGCGGACGGCATCCTCGGCCTGCGCGATCAGCCGGCGCGCTGATGCCATGCCCGCGGGCAGCTGGCTGACGACGATCAGCTTTGCACCTCGCAGCAGCAGATGTTCGATGACCGGTTGAGCGACGCGGTCCATTTCGCCGGCTGTGGCAGGGTCGTAGGCCCAGTTCACGAGCACGAGACTGTCGGGCGGCAGTGTTGCGATCTGTCGGTGGGCCTGCGGAAGGCCTGGCAGGGCATGCGGCCCCGGTCCACCTGGCGGCGCCTGCGTTGCGCGCAGATAGGCCACGATCAGGACAAGCAGCAGGAGCCATTCGAGCTGAAAGCGCCTCGGCATGCCGCGACCGACCTGTCCGTTCGCGCCGGCATCGCGGGGCGTCTCCGTCACCGCCCGTGCCTCGAGAGGGAACTCTCCCGAGAAGAGCTCGCGCAGACTGCGACGGTCCTCTTCATCCGCAGCCTCGGAAGGCGGCTGTTGCCCCTCTTTCCCGAGCTCTGAAATCCTGGAGCCGGCTGTGGCGAACTCAAGCGGGTCTGCCGGTTCGAGCAGGCCCGGGAATTCACCTAGGAGGGGCTCCGGCTGCCCGTCATCCCGCGGAACCGGCGCGTCAGATTCGGAGTCTTCACCGGCTTCGCCGCCTGCTGCCAGCGGACCGGGCCAACTGTGCCCGAATACTGGTTCGTCCGACCCCTGGCCCCCTTCCAGGTCGGCGCGCTCGCCGGCCGTTGTGTCCGGCCCGGTGGGCGCAGGGGCTGAAGGATCGGGCGGCGGTGTGCGCGCCAGGATAGCGCCGCATTGCTCGCAGAAATGGGCAGCGTCCGTGTTGCTGTATCCGCAATGTGGACAGTCGAACGTCGGCATCGGCGCAGCAGACTCCAGGTCAGGATGATGCGGGCGATCGGCGTGGCCGGCCGCTGCGTGGCCGGCCCCCTTTGAATTTGCAGACTAATTTGCGCTTCGTAAAATGAGGCGGATGCTGATCAAAAGCAGGCCGAGAACGCCTCCAAGCAGCACGCCGCGCATGGCGGCCGTTATGGGCCAGTTCAGCAGCCAGTCGAAGAGACCGACCAATGCTTCTGGCATGAGTTGATGGGAGGCCGGCGTCTGCACGAGCAGCATCAGGAGGACGCCGGCAACTAACCATAGACCTCCGGGACGGGTGATGCGCAGGTAGTGAAAGGCCGCGGTCAGCAGGAAGAAGCCGGTCAGGGCATAAAGGGTCGCCTGCCCCGGAGCCAGGACAGCGTCGAATACCCATTCGGCCAGCGGCGCGGCCGACCCCTGCGTTGAAGTGACGCCGGCCCCAAACACGAGCGCGAAGGCTACAAGCAGCAGGAGGCTGAGAAGCCATTCCTTCTGCCCGCGCTGCACGCGCAGCAGGTGATACCAGAGGGCGTTGAGAACGCCCAAGAGCAGCGCGAACGCCCCCAATAGTAGCGCCCAGCTGTACAGGGTCGTTGCCAGCGCAGCAGGCGTCACCGCCAGCTCGAAGCGTGCGAAGATCACCACCAACGCGCATGCCAGCGCGAACAGCAGGCCGATTCGGTTCGACCAGCCTGAGCGAGAAGAGAACACTATCGGCTATCCGAAAAACGCGGCTGCCAGCAGGCCGAGTGCCAACAGTCCGCCCGCCCATCCACCTGCCTTCTGCAGCCAGTCGTGCGCACCAGGTTCAGAGCCGGCGGGCGCATGGCTTTCCGGGACAAAGGCCTGCGCCAGCAGTTCGCTCTCGGTTCCTTCGGCCCCGGGAATTGCCGTGGGTGAGGCTGTCCAATCCAGTCCCGGCGGCAGAGCGGCGGCGTCGCTGTCGAAGGCCGCAATGTTTTGCGATGCGGCGTAGAGGGCGCTGTCTGCCCCGGCATACAGGACCAGGCGGGAGGCGTCGTCGTCACCTTGGGTCTTCTGCTCGCCGGCTGCTTGCCCGATGGCAGTGCCATGACCGGCGGCGGGCCGCCATACGAGCGTCGCCAGCAGCCACAGCCAGCCGTCGCCGCCGGCGAGCACAACCGGGTTTCGCGGGCCCAGGTGTTGACGGGCGACCCGGCCCAGGGCGAGCAGTGCAAGGCCGCTGTGGCGGAATCGTGTGCCGAGGCCAAGTGAAAGCGAAGGCGTCTGACCATGCTCGACGGCCGTATCCGCCAGCCGGCGCCACGCCGCGGCCAGACGTCTTGGCTCCTCGTAGAAGGTCATGCCTCTGCCTCCTGGCGGCGGCCCGGCCGCACTTCCTCCTCCTGCAGGGCAGCCAGGCGAGCGGTTAGGCTTGAAGGCCCGTCCGGCTCCGAAAGCAGTTCGGCCCAGGGGCCGAGCCGGTCGAGGCCAAGAAGCGCTGCCAGCGGCTGTATCAGCAAGAGTGTTTGGCCCAGGAGGAAGGCGAGAGGTCGATGTCCATCGAGGAAAAGAAGCGCGGGCAGGAGCATCTGCCGTTGACGAACCGCCTCGAGCGTCTCGTCAACCGATTTGTCGGTCATCTCAGCGTTTCAACCCTTTCGAATGCAAGACTTCGTGTTCGCAGAGGTATCTGAACAATTTTACCACAGCACGGATTTCGCGCCAGACAATGTTGTCCTTGCGTGCAGTCCAAAACGGGGATGCTAGCTCCTCTACCTCGGGTAGCAACCAAGTCATTCCCAGCCCCCGCAACTCCTGACCACTGGCCACCATCTGCTGGCAACTGGTCACTGCCCTTGGACGGTCGGGCCGTTCCGGCCCTCCCTTGTGCGGGGGGACTCCCCCCGCAACGCCCCCCTTTGTAATGCCACCGTGCGTGCGCGTCCCCAGCTGACGTGTCGGCGACCGCGAGAGGATGCCACCGTGTGTGCGCGGTTCCTGCCTGTAGTCAACGCGCCGCGGACACGATGCTGCCGTGCGTGCGTGTCGCCAATTCCGCCGTTCGAGTTTCGACGTTTCGAGTTACGGCAGTTCCCGACCACTATCCTCTATCCACAATCCACTGCAGTGCTGTAATCCGGTCCCGCCGTCCCCTGCAAGAGACTCCGAAACGTGCTATACTGCAGGGTCGAGCCAGGACACAACCAGGCTGGACCCGAACAAGCTGCATACACACACCTGCCTGCCCACCATGCCCAAGCCGCCAACCATGTCGACCTGCTCCGAAACGAACCTCCGAATCCTGCCCCAAGCGAACTTCGCACCGGGCTCTGTCGGTAACAACTCGAAATGCACAGAATTGCCGTCCGCCGTGCTGCCCACCCACAGTGTAATGACACCCGCCATGCAGCCCATGCCGGCGTCGCTGGCACCCGGCTCTGTATCCTGTCACGAAAAGCACGCAGCTGTCGCTGTTATAAGCACTCTCGGCACTCAAAACGACATCTTTTACGCGTTTTCACGACAAGAACGACAGGGAACCGACAGCGGCCGTATCCTGCTACGAGAGTCCATGTCGATATCCTGTCACGAAAAGCGAAGAAAAAATTCTCAAAACAGGCCTAAACTGGTCACAACAGCGCATTCGATACCCTTTCGATCCCCTGTCGATACCCGATTGCCCAAAAATTCGCAGCCACTTTACGACACAATACGACGCTCTTGGGTCAATTCTGGACAGAATCGGCCCCATTTCTGCGCACATGCGCGGCTTCACCGACAAGGAGACTGACGCCACCGTCGACTTCGGCCCTGATTTCGGCTCGCGCAGACGCAACGACCCGCAACGAGGTCCTCTACTCACCCGAAAGGCCGGGTGCACCCATCCCTGCCACCGCCCAATCCGAGGCCGGAACACGCGTTAAGCAGCGGATGAAACAAAAGGGTATCTGCCGGTCTTGTGATGGCGCCCATGCGATGCTCGCCCGCCGCGCCCGGCGACCCAGTGAACGCTTGCGCGCAAACACTTTCTGACATCCCTTTCCCCTGATTTGGGATGCACGCTTGTCCACCGGCGCCGACCCGGAAACTTGCGCGCGCGGCGAAGTCCATTGTTTACTAGACCGCTGAAACGGCATTGCAAGATATTGTCTACTGTTCAAACGAAAAGAGGAGAAGAGGAATGGAACGATCCGTGCTTGCCGCGCAGCTGTTTACCGTGCGGGACCATACGCAAACCGTGGAAGGATTCGCTGAGTCAATGGCCAGGATCAGCGCGATCGGATATAGGGCGGCCCAGGTGTCGGCGATCGGCCCGATAGCGCCGGCGGACGTCAAGCGGATCTGCGACGAACACGGCATTACGATTGTAAACACGCACATCGCGTGGCCGCGCCTGCAAGAGGAGATCGACGCGGTCATTGAGGAGCATCACCAGTGGGAATGCAGGCACGTGGCAGTGGGCAGTATGCCGCGCCATTTCATCGAGGCAGGAGAGGCGGGCATCCGCCAGTTCGCGGCTGAGGCGAACGAGGTGGGCCGGACGCTTCACGAGGCCGGCCTGACCTTCAGCTACCACAACCACAGCTTTGAGTTCATTCGCTACGGCGACAGGTGCGGGTTGGAGATCCTGTTCGATGAGACCGATCCCCGTTACGTGCAGGCGGAGCTGGATACCTACTGGATCCAGTTCGGGGGCGGCGACGTGCGCGACTGGATTCTGCGGGTCAAGGACCGCATGCCGGTCGTGCATCTGAAGGATATGGCAACTGTCAGCTGGCGGGAGCAGGTGATGAAGGAGGTTGGCGAGGGCAATCTTTACTGGCCGGGCATTATCGAGGCCTGCCGCGAAGCCAACGTTGAATGGTACGCAGTCGAACAGGACATTTGCCCGGGCGATCCCTTTGAGAGCCTGGCCATCAGCTACCGCAACCTGGCGAAAATGGGCCTTTCCTGAGCACGAGGGCCCTGTTGTTCGCCAAATGGCGCCATGATACAATCGCGTAATGGGGTCCTGCTGAGGTTCAGGCGGCCAAGTTTGGCTTTGCATCTGCACGAGGAAAGGGCAGATGCAGACTGTGCCGCCGATCGAATGCCGTGACCCGTGGACGCAAAGGCCTGACGTTACAAATTCACACGGGAAATCTGCAATGAGCGATATCGTACGGCTGGGCATCATCGGCACGGGCAGCATTTCGATTCGAGGGCTGCTTCCGCACCTGACGTTGGAGGACGTGCAGGACCGGGTCAATGTCACCGCCGTGTGCGACCCGGTCGTGGAGCGGGCGGAGGCGGCCGCGTCCAGGTTCGGCGTGCCAAACTTTTACGCCAGCGCGGAGGAGCTCCTGGACTCCGGCACGGTCGACGCGGTCTCGATCGCTTCCCCTATCGGCTTTCACTTCGAACAGGGAATGCAGTCCGTGGAAGCCGGCATGCACGTCCATTTCAACAAGTCGATGACGACGACCGTGGACGAGGCCGATGCCCTGATCGCGGCGGCCGCGGCCAAAGGGGTCAAGCTGGTCTCCTGCCCCGGGGAGATGTTGCGGCCGCGCCATCAACGCATCAAGGAGATGATCGAAGAGGGCGTGCTGGGGACGTTGACGTGGGCTGTTACGGGGGCGGCCTTCGGCCGCTACCATGAGGAGGAACGGGTGCGCGGCGGAGACGACCCGCTCACCAACGTCAACCCGGCCTGGTATTTCCGCAAACCGGGCGGCGGTCCGCTCTATGACATGACGGTCTACGGCCTGCATGCAATGACGGGAATCCTCGGGCCGGCAAAGGCGGTCACCGCCTTTTCAGGTGTGCGCATCAAGGAGCGGGAGTTCTACGGCCAGATGCTGCCTACCGACATGGACGACAATACGTTGATGGTCCTGGACTTTGGCGATAACCTATTCGCCTTTGTCTACGGGGTCGCCGCTGGCGGACTTCCCGGCATGGACCGTCCCCTGATTTTCGGCACCAAGGGGGTCATCAACGGCGGCTTGTTGAACGGCGAACCGTTCGACTACCCGGGCCGGGAGATCGATGAAGCCTACGGCACGCAGACCGCGCTGCCGCACGCGGTCGGCGCGCACCGCGATATGGAAGAGGCGCACGTCTACGAGGATGTGATGCAGTTGGTCAATTGGATTCGCGAGGATATTCCGACTACGTCGACCGCGGAACATGCGCGTCACGTCATCGAGATCTTCGACGCCGCGTACCGTTCGGCGGAGTCGGGGCAGGCGCAGCAGTTGAGGACGACGTTCTAGCCGTCGGGGTCGACAGGGAATCGGGAAAAGAGCTTTGGCAGAAGAAGCCGTATGACAAAGACCTACCGCATTGGCGCCATCGGCTTTGCCCACATGCACATCAACTATCTGCTGGAGCGCTTTGCCGCGCATCCACAAGCGGAGCTGGCCGCCTGCGCCGACACGTTGCCGCTGGTGCCGGAACTGCGCGCGGCACACTATACGCGCGCCTGGAATCTGCGTCACGCGCTCGACGACCTGGGAATGCCAAGGGCTTACGAAGACTACCGCGCGATGCTGGCGCAGGAGCGTCTCGATATCGTCGTCTGCTGTTCTGAGAACGGGCAACATCCGGCGGTTGTGGATGCCTGCGCGCAGCATGGCGTTCACGTAATGATCGAGAAGCCGATGGCCTCCTCGCTGGAAGATGGACTGCACATGGCCCGTTCGGCGCGGGCAGCAGGCATCGAGCTGGTCGTCAACTGGCCGATCACGTGGCAGCCTGCCTCACACAAGGCCAAGCAGCTGATAGACGGCGGCGCGATCGGGCGTGTACTGACAGTCAAGTGGCGGGGCGGCCATCTGGGACCTCTGGGTGCGGGCGTCTCCCACCCCGGCGGCGACGATGGCGGTCAAAGCCGCCCGCGCAAACTGAGCGGCGTAGAGAGGGGTTCCACTTGGTGGCATCAGCGCGCGGCCGGAGGGGGCGCGATGCTTGACTACTGCTGTTACGGCTCGCTCGTGGCGCGCTGGCTGGTGGGCGGGCCGGCCACTGCGGTGATGGGGATGCGGGCCAACCTGAACAGCCACTGGGGCGATGCCGAGGACAACGCGGCCATGCTTATCCGCTTTCCGCAGGCGATGGCACTATGCGAGGCGTCCTGGACGACCTACGATCACGGCGTGTCTCCCGGGCCGATCGTCTACGGCACAGAGGGTACATTGGTCGTGGACAAGGAGACGGCCGATCAGCCGGTCCGCGTGCGGATCGAAAGGGGCGGGGGAGACAGGGAGTACCACGAGTGCAGTCCGTTGCCGCCGGGCCGCACTGATATTGCGCAGGAGTTCATCCACCGGCTGGAGACGGGCGACCCTCTCCACGAGACGCTTGCGCTGGGGTTCAACCTGGAGGTGATGGCGATCCTCGACGCCGGTTTGCGCTCGACGGAGAGTGGAAAGTTGGAGCTGGTCGACACCGAGGCCTGGCGTTAGGGCCGGACGTGAGCGGGGAAAATGGTGAAAACGATGGAAATTGGGAGTGCGCTGCGCACCCTGGGCGTGCGCGAGGACACGCTGTCGGCTGCAGAGAAGGAAGCGCTCGACGAGAACGGCTACCTACCGCTGCCCGGTATTCTGACGGCGGAACAGGTAGATGCGTTGCGGGCGAGACTGCAGTCTCTGGAAGAGGAGGAGGGCGAGGAAGCGGGCAAGGAGGTCCATCAGGAGGCCGGCACGGCCCGGCTGGCCGACCTGGTCAATAAGGGTCCGATCTTTGATCTGGTCTGGACGCATCCCAAAGTGTTGGCGGCGATGTCCCATGTGCTGCGCGGCGACCTGCGCCTCTCTTCGCTCAATTCGCGGGCGGCATTGCCGGGTGAAGGCCTGCAGGCGCTGCACACGGACGGGGCGTATCAGATTCCCGGCGTCGCGCCCTCGCCTGCGGACAGCAGCAAGCGGTACTATGCCTGCAACTCGATCTGGCTCCTGAACGATTTCACGCCCGAGAACGGCGCCACTCGGTTGGTGCCAGGTTCGCACAAACTGGGGCTGGACCCGCGCAAGCATCTGGACGACGCGCAAGCGCCGCATCCGGACGAGATACTGGTCCTGGGCAAGGCGGGGACGGTCTTCGTCTTCAACGCGCAGACTTGGCACGGCGGTACGCTCAACCGTTCAAGCGAACCCCGCCGTGCGGTCCACTGCTACTACTGCTGGCGCAATGTACCGCAGCAGACCGACCAGCGGGCCCTTTTCCGACCGGAGACGGCCGCGCGCCTTAGTGCGGCGCAGCGAACAGTTCTGGATGTATAGAGGGGACATGGGGCGAGTAAGACGTGCTATTTCTCAAGTATGACCTCGACAAGGAAACAAACCGTAATGGCTAATTCTCAGCAAGAATCGGTTGACGTTCTGGAGCACGAGTCGCCCCCGCCTTCCGAACTCACAATCAGCGTCTTGGAGAGCACGCTTGATGAGAAGGCGGGCATTGAGCATGAGACAGAGAGTGACGGAGAGGCACGTGAAATCGAACCCTTCGATCCGACTCTAATCCGCATCGAACCCAAACACATTAACGTCCACCTCATTCTAAGACGAATCTCAGAGGGGGAGGTCGATCTTCAGCCTGATTTCCAACGCATGGGTGGTATTTGGGATGACGGAAAACAAAGTCGGCTCATAGAATCAATGTTGTTGCGTATTCCGTTGCCAGCGTTCTATATTGATGCCTCAGACGAAAATAAGTGGCTTGTGATTGACGGATTACAACGCCTTACGGCATTGAACAGATTTGTGAATTTGAAGGCACTCAAATTGCGGGACCTTGAATTCTTGCAGGAGCATAATGGCAAGACTTTTGATGAGTTGCCGCGTGCGTTACAGAGGAGGTTGGAAGAAACCCAATTGATGCTTTATTCGGTCCAACAGGGAACCCCCCACAAAGTAAAATTCAACATTTTCAAGCGAATAAACACGGGCGGAATGCCGCTCTCAGGTCAAGAAATACGTCACGCATTGAATCAAGGACCCTCCACCCGCTTGTTAGAGGAACTGGCCAAGTCCGAAGAATTCCAGTTAGCTATCGACTATGGTGTTAGCCCGATGCGCATGACAGATCGTGAATGTGTACTTCGTTTTCTCGCCTTCAAGCTTCGTAGCCCTGAAGAGTACACCTCAGGCGACGATTTGGATTCATTTCTCAATGATCAAATGCAACACATCAACAAAATAGGAAGTGAGGATCCGAAGGCTCTCGCTGAACTTAAGCACGACTTCAAGAAGACCATGGTGGCAGCTAGACGGATACTTGGCGGTGAAGCATTCCGCAAGTATTTTCCAGAAAACAACCGACGGTCGCCCGTCAGCAAGGCGTTATTCGAAGTATGGTCTGTAAACTTAGATAAACTGAGTGACAAAGACGTCAACCTTTTGGTCTCTCGAAGGAGCCGCCTCTTAAGGGAGTTTTCTATGTTGATGTATGATACTGAGTTTATGAATGCGATTTCTTATAGCACCGGGGACTACAGACGTGTCCGCTGCCGATTCAGAAGAGTTAGCGAGATCATAAAGGAGACGTTGCGTGCTTGAGTTACTGACCCTTAGCAATTTCAAGGCATTCCAATGCAAAGATATCGTGCTACGACCCCTTACTCTGCTCACAGGTCTCAATGGAATGGGAAAGTCGTCCGTGCTACAGTCCTTGCTTCTCTTGCGTCAGTCCTTTCAGCAGAGGGTATTAGCTACATTGGACGGCTCGGGTTTAGTACTCAATGGGGAGCTTGTGCAACTTGGGACTGGCCGCGATGTTCTCTTTGACGGAGCCCAAACGGACGAAATAGGGCTTACTATGAAGTCGAAGGGAGAAGTAGCGCGATGGCGTTTTGAATACGACTGGCAGGCTGACGTCCTCCGGTATAAGTCCGAGAGTGAAGTACCGAGGACTATTTTCTCGGCTAGCCTTTTCACAGACAATTTTCACTATCTTGAGGCGGAGCGAATCGGCCCGCGCACATCCTTCGAAATGGCCGACTTTTCAGTACGCCAGCACGGGCAGATAGGAACTAGAGGCCAGTACACTGCCCACTTCTTAGACCAATACGGTGGGAGTGAGATTCCGGAAAAGATGCACCATTCCGAGGGCCAGTCGGCCACTCTGACCGATCAGGTGACTGCTTGGATGGGAGATGTCAGTCCCGGAACGGTGATTCGAGTCGTAGGTTATGAGGAAATGGACTTGATGAGACTGACCTTTGGTTTCGCACGTGCCGATACCGCCGGTGACGTTAGATACTATCGCTCAACCAATGTTGGCTTTGGTCTGACCTATACCTTGCCCGTTTTGGTGGCGCTGCTCGCCAGTCCGGCAGGGGCGCTGGTTCTCTTGGAAAACCCTGAGGCCCATTTGCATCCCAGAGGCCAGGCTCAAATTGGCGAGTTGATCGCTCGTGCAGCAGACGTTGGTGTTCAGGTCATAGTTGAGACACACAGCGACCACATTTTGAACGGCATACGAGTCGCCGTTAAGAGAGGCCTTACCAAACCAACAGATGTCGCATTTCACTTTTTCCAACGTCCTGCGAACGATATCGAATCGAGCGGCATCGAGATCGTATCACCCCAAATTGACAGGGACGGCCGTTTGGACGCATGGCCCGATGGCTTCTTTGACGAGTACGCAAAGAGCCTACGCAACCTGCTTTAGCTTTCGAGACTTTAAACGCTATGACCATATCGCTTGTATTCAATGAACTCTCTCTGCGGCGGCTTGCGCCCGACAGACATACTGCACGGGTTTGGATGGAGGAGTTAACTGGCACATTGAAGACAGCTGTTGAACATAGTGTCACAAGACTACGAATGCGAGAAGACTTCAAGGATCTTGTACTAGCTCTCGATTATCCTATGGAAGCCTGGTTTGGCGATAGTTTAGTTCCGAGGGAAGAGCAACTGTTCTTGTTGACATATGCGACTCAATATGAATATGTCCGCCCGTACGACGACGATCTTCGCGGGGATGAAAGATTTCAATCGAAAAAGATGTTGTTTGAAGGGAGTTTCCAAGGCGAGAGAGCCGAGGGGCTTAGTTACACGTACTTACTGAATGGCTTAGCGCTAAGCCTACTCTCCGAGTCCTGCTGGAATTCTGGGTCGCTCGAACTCGAATGTAAGGAGATGGATCCGGAATCTCTAGAAGTAACCTGTTTTAGCACAATCGTGAATCACGTCTCGCGTAGCGGGCATGTTTTAGTGGACCATGCAAGCTGGATAGACAATCGTCTAAAGACAGGAATACGATCTGGTTCCGATTTAGTGAGAAGAGCTGCGATCTTGTTCCCAAATCTTGTCATTTGTAAGAGGGCAGAAGCTCAGCTTCTGGGCATGACCGAAAGTTCCATTTACTTGCCAAGAATATTACACCGATTGGCTGAGTTAGAAAGTCTTGCGAACATGTGGCAAGTAGGCGCCTTTGATTACGAGCAGCTCAGTAATGCTAGTCGAGAGAGCCCGTCAACAATGAGTCGATTTGGAGACAGTCGTGTATTTTATTGTCCTGATGGCCAGAGCAGGACCTTTGAATGGCACCTTAAAGGCTTCCCAAACGCTTGGCGCATCCACTTCTTTGCCGATTCGAACGTAAGAAAGGTGCTAATTGGTTACATTGGAAAGCATTTGCCAACGACCAAGAACCCTACTTAAGAGCGACATTCTTTGTAGTACGGGATAGGTTTCGCTTGTCTAAGTCTATTCAATTGTGTAGCCTTGCCGATTTGAAAAAAAGAGCGCGCCTCACAATCTTAAGCGCCGTGAGTACCTCGTTCCCGCCTAGAGCAAGATAGATGCCGAAGAACGCCAGCCCGCCGCAGCTCGCGCCGGCGAGGATGAAGAGCGGGGCCGGCAACCGCAACTGGTGAAGCAGCAGGACGACGGCGTACATCCCCAGGCTGCCCACTAGCGCGCGAACCAACGCCGCGCCGAGCAGTGGCAACGCCACGCCGCCGACACGCAGATTGAGCACCAGCATCGCTGATCCGAGTGCCAAAGCCGCGATCGACGTAGCCCAGGCCAACCCCGCAATTCCGAACGGCCCCACGAGCAGTAGGCTCAACCCAACGTTGACTATCATCCAGCCCAGTGTCGCACACATCGGCACGTGTGTGTTATGCCTGGCAAAGAACGTCAGGGCCAGCACGTCGTAAGAGGCCTCGCCGAGCAGTCGCACCGAAATGATCGCCATCAGCAGAAAGACCAACGCGCTGGATTCCGGCCCGAACGCGCCGCGTTCGAAAAGGAAGGAGACCGCCGGCCGCCCCAGCGCCAGCAGGCCGACCGCAGCCGGCAGCAGGAGCAGCCAGGTTGCGCGCAGTCCCTGCGTGACGGTCAGGCGTAGCTGCCGGCCGTCTCCGGCATTGTGCTGCTCTGCCATCGTTGGGAAGATGACCTGCGAGACCGCGGCGGCAAAAAGGGACTTGGGCATCGACAGCATCGCGAGCATGGCGTAGTAGAAGGCGGCGATGCTGCCGGCCGGCAGGTGCGATGCCAGACGGATGAAGACCAGGTCGACGGCCTGGAACGCGCCAAGTGTTACGATGCGCGGCCCCATTAGCCGGATAATCTCGCGCACGCCCCGCAGGTGCAAGTCGATCTGCAGGCGAAGGCGGATTCGGTGACGCGCCAGCGCGGGAAGCTGTACGAGGACGGTCAACAGGGCGCCCAGCACGCTGCCCCAGGCCATACCGTAGACGCCCCAGAGAGGGACCAGCGCAAAGAGGCCGAAGATCTGGCCGGTGTCGATCAGGACGCGTCCCAACGCCGGCGTCAGAAAGTGCTGGTGGGAGTGGAGCAGGCTGCCAAAGACGCCTGAAACGCTGATCAGCAGCGCGGCGAGCAGGAAGATGCGCATCATCTGTGCGCTGAGCTGCTGCGTCTCGGCCGGAAAGTGGGGCGCCAGCAGCACGCGGATGAGCCAGGGCGCGGCTGCAATAGCGAGTAGACAGGCCGCGCCCATGACGAGCATCGTCAGGGTGAAAACGGTACTGGCGAGCGATGCGGCCTCTTGGCCGCGGGACTGCGTTAGGTAACCGGAGTAAACGGGTATGAACGCTGCGGAGAGCGCGCCGGCTGCCAGCAATGCCAACAGAAGCTCGGGCAACTGATTGGCGGTGGCGAAGGCGTCTATTTCGGGGCCAGTCCCGAAGAGCCGGGTCGTGACCAACAGCTTTACAAAGCCCGTGATTTTGTCCAGCCCGAAGATGAAGAAGACGAGGAAAGAGGAGCGAACCAGGTGCGGTGTGCGGGACATCGAAGCGCCCAGAGAATCGCCGGGAGGGCCGGAGGAGCGGCCATGGCAGGGTCGGGGGTCGATACCCCGACCCTTTGCCACGGTTCGAATCAGTCTACTTGAGGGTCCAGTCACCTCCGTCCAACGCTTCCAGCGAATGCAGGGCAAAGTCGAGCTCGGTGGCCTCATTGTGGTGGCCTTCCAGGCACGAGTCGACGGGATCGCTCAAGAGCAGGAAGCCTTTGTCGTATTCTTGGTGCACGGCACAGAAGCCCCGTTCTCCGGCGGTCGCCCAGCCCAGGTCGCCGTAAACGTCGTCATCGTTCTCCCAGAGATAGCCGAAGCCGCGTACGGGGGTCTGCATGCCTTCGGGCGCGTCGCCGCGGTCGCCTGTGAGTTCCTGGCTGTCCCAGTCGTCGTCGTACCGGGTCCAGTCTCCGTCGTTGACAAAGACGAAAAGGGCATCATCGTGTTGTTTCCAAATCATGTGGCCGGTCTGGAACGGCTGCCATGCTGCCCAAATGATGCCGCCCTCTGCCGTCGGGCAACCGTGCTCGGCAAAGCTCCAGAGGTGATCCAACTTGTCGTGGGTTGCGTAAGGACAGAGGATACTCCAGGCCGCGCCACTTCCCATCAAGAGGGCGTTGTCGTCGATGAGTGTTTTCTCGGATTCAAGATCGTCTCCCACGTGGGAGCAATCGCCGCCGGGTTCTTCTGCCAGGATTGTACCGTTCTCAAACACCTGCACGGAAGCGCACATGCCTCTTTCTTCATCCGTGGCCCAGCCCAGGTCGTCGTAGACATCGTCGTCCGTCTCCCACAGGTAACCGAAGCCGCGCACGGGGGACTGGAGGCCGTCTGGCGGCGTGCCGCGGACGTCGGTGAGGTCCTGTTCGTCCCAGTCATCTGAGAACTCGGTCCACGCTCCGTCGTTGACAAAGACGTAGATGGAATCCTGGCCGGATTGCCATAACATGTGTCCCTGCTGGAAGGCTTGCAAGGAGAGCCACCTGACGGAGGCCGCACCTGTGGCGCATCCATGTGCGGGCTGGTCCCAGAAGTTGTCGATTGCGTTGTCGGGGCTGGTCTTGCAGATTCGTTGCCACGTGCCGGCAGTCACCGCCTGAAGTAAACTCCGGTAGAACGGGGTTTCTCTGGCAAAATTGTGCTGGCCGTCTTGGCAGACATCGACCGTGTTTGCAACGAGCATTTTGCCACGATCGAATTCCTGTACAAGAACGCAAAAGCCCTTTTCCTCGTTCTTTGCCCATCCAAGGTCGGCATAGACATCGTCATTTGTTTCCCACAGGTAGCCGAAGCCGCGCACGGGGGCATGCAGCCCTGAAGGCGGCGTCCCGCGACCGGTCAGCTCCTGTTCGTCCCAGCTGTCGGTGTGTGTGCTCCAGCTCCCGTCTTCGACATACACATAGAGGGAACCGTCGCCCATGTGCCAGATCATGTGTCCCTTTTCGAAGCGTTGCCAGGCTGACCAGATCGTCTCAGCCGCAGCAGTCGCGCAGCCGACTGCGGAATGGGACCAGTGCGGTTTCAGGTCGTCGTGGGGCTGAATGTCGCAGTCGGGTGCCTCCTCTTCCTGCAGCTCCCACCAGACTGTCACGGAGGCATCCCCGTCCGCCTCAAAGTACTCGACCCGCACCGTGTGATTGCCTGCGGTCAGCGTGGTATCGCTGACGGTCGTGGTGGCTGGGTGAACGTTCCAGTCTTCGAGGATGGCAGTGTCGTCAACGTAGATGCGTACGCCGTCATCGGATCGTGCGGAGAAGCGGTAGGTCCCCGCCTCAAAATCGACGGTGGCGGTCCATGAGACGCTGAAGCTGTCGCTGGCGACAGCAGTATCCGGGCTGCCCGACCCCCAGTCGAAATCGATGGCTGCGTCCTGGCGGGTAAGGAGCGGGTCGCCGCTCAACGCTTGGCCGCTGTAATATTTCCCCGTCCAACTAGCGGAAGTGCCGGTGGGCTGCGATGCGGCAGGCGTGGTCGGTGCAGGGTCAGGCGTGGAGGGCGCCGCCTGGGCCGCAATGATCTGGGAATGGGGGATACAGAGCACCTGTCCCACATAGATGTGGTTGGGATCGGTAATGTCATTGGCTTGCGTAAGGGCCGCGACCGAAACGCCCGCGCCTTCGGCGATGGCCGAGAGCATATCCCCGACCTGCACCGTATGAGTGCTGGCGCAGTTGCTTCCCGGCGCCTGCTCAATCGTTTCGACGGAGCCGGCGCCTATTCTCTGCGGCAACAAGGCCAACAGCAGCGCAACCGTAACTGCAATTAGTAGCGCAAGTCGAATTCGGGCGAGAGGCGAAGAATGAGAGTGCATCTGTATTTCCTGTTTGGATTAGGGCTTACGTGCGAGACGAAGAGCCTTTCCGCGTACTGTATCTGCCATTCTGCTATGTCTGGAATCGGAAGTCAAAGGGGGCCCGATACCGGGCACAAACCCAGTTGGAGCTGTAAAGCGGGGGAGATCCGGCAATTTACACTGGAGAGACGAATGGCCCGGCGAATCCTGCGCTGCGGGAGGCAAAACGTCCTTTATGGGCAAGTTCCCTACGATGCATCTACGAATCGAATTGCAGCAGATGTCGCATACAAAGAGGTGGCGACGAAGGGCCATGGCGCAGCCACCTGAGGCCGTCTGCTATAATGAGGGCAGCAGAGGCGAAACAGGTGCTGATCCAGATTCTCCGCACTGGTGGACCTATGGCGAAGTGGCTGATTGTTGCAGGGATCATCCTCCTTCTCGTTGGGGTGGCGCTGCAAATTGCTCCGTGGTTGTTCGCTTGGTTCGGGAAGCTGCCCGGCGACATAAACGTCGAGTCGGGATCGGTCAAGATCTTCATTCCGATCACCTCTATGCTGTTGCTGAGCATCGCACTCACGCTGCTCCTGAATCTGCTCAACCGATAGTCCAAGGGAGTGACATTGCAGGACGCATCCGGTCGAATCGAACTGTGGAAGGCTGAGGAGGAAAAACCTTTCTCGGGTTGGGATTTCTCTTACCTGGATGGGCGCATGTTCTTGGATCAGCCGCCCTGGTCCTACACGTCTCGCGCCAAAGAGCTGATGCGGCGGGCGTCGTCTTTGCTTGATATTGCTACGGGCGGCGGGGAGCGGCTGCTCAAAATGCAGGACAGCTGGCCGGGGAAGGTCGCGGCGACAGAAGGGCATCCTCCTAACTATGCTCTGGCGTCTACGCGGCTGGGGCCGTTTGGTGTGCGGGTCGTGGCAGCCGACAGCGACGAGTTTAGTCCGATGCCATTCGCTGACGGGGAGTTCGATCTCGTGATCAACCGCCATGCGGCTTTGCACCTCGATGAGATCGCGCGTATTCTGGCATCCGCTGGCGCGCTCCTGACGCGGCAGGTGCACGGCATGTGGGCGCATGACCTGCTTGCCGTTTTCGGCGCATACCCGCAGTGGCCGGATGCGTCGCCGCAGAAGTATGTGCCGTGGCTGAAGCGGGTCGGACTTGAGCTGATCGACCGGCGCGAGTGGTCCGGCAAACTTGTGTTTACCGACGTGGGAGCCGTCGTCTACTACCTGAAAGCGGTTCCCTGGCTCGTGCCCGGCTTTTCGGTAGACACGCATCTCGACGGCTTGTGTGCGCTGCAGCGGCTGCTGGAGACGCAGGGCCTGCTGGCGTTCAAGGCGATGAACTATCTGCTCGAAGCTCGGAAACCGAAAGACCTCCGGTCTAAGTAGCTGACCGGGACGTCGCGGGGCTGTGGCGTGAGGTTGGCAGCCAGTGATAACAGCGGGTCGCGTTAACCGCTTCAGGAACCTGGCAGCTTTCTGGATGAGCCTCGAGGCCCCGAGGGCCCTAGCCCGGAGGCAGGCTGACCTCGACGGCGCAAGCCTTGAGATCGGGCTCGATCGGGATGGGATCGTCCGCAGCGAGTGCGGCATTGTTCGCCGCGCTGAGCCGGCCCGCCATCCGTCCCCAGTGAAAGGGCATGAAGCAGGCGCCCGGGCGGATCTTGTCTGTAACACGTGCCTTTGCCCAGACCGCGCCTCAGCGGGAGCGCACGTCCACCACGTCTTCGTTTTCGATCCGACTCCGCACCGCATCGACGGAGTGAATCTCCACGAATGGTTCACGCGCGCCTCCCAGCAAGCTTTCCGATTCACCGGTGCACATTATCGTGCGCCACTGGTTGCGAACGCGGCCGGTAGTCAGGAGAAAGGGGGGTGGTATCGATTGCGGCAGCGGAAGTTGTCCAACGGGGTGGCCTCTGCGCTACTGATAGCGCCGCAAGATGCGGCGCGCCACGCTCATCTTGTGGACCTCGTCTGGGCCGTCGTAAATGCGGGAAGCGCGCTCGTGGCGATACCAGTATGCGATGGGCGTGTCGTCGCTCATTCCCAGGCCGCCGAGCGTTTGTAGCGCCCTGTCCAGCACGCGCATCAGGACCTCGGCCGCGAAGAACTTGATCAGTGAGATCTCATCCCTGGCCGCGTAAATGCCCTCGTTGTCGATTTTGTGGGCCGTTTCGAGCACCATCAAGCGTGCGGCATCGATCTCCGCGCGGCACTCGGCAATCCAGGCCTGTACCATCCCCTGGCTGCCGAGAAGACGGCCCGGCGCGACTTCGCGTCGCGCGGCGCGGCTGCACATAATATCGAATGCGCGTTCACAGATACCGATCCAGCGCATGCAGTGGTGGATACGGCCCGGACCGAGCCGTAGCTGCGCCAGGGCGAACCCCTTGCCCTCTTCGCCGATCAGATTCTCCACCGGGACGCGAACGTCTTCGAACCAGACCTCGGCGTGGCTGTTCCAACCTCCATGCGCTTCGCCCATGACGGAGATGTTGCGCTCGATGTGAAATCCAGGGGTGTCCAGCGGCACGATGATCTGGCTGGCGCGCGCATGGCGGCTTTCGGCGTCAGGATTGGTAGCCGCCATCACGACGGCAAAGGCTGCCCCTTCCGCGGCCGTGGTGAACCACTTGTGACCATTTATGACGTACTGGTCGCCGTCGCGTACAGCGGTCGTGCTCATCCAGGTCGGGTTGGAGCCGGCGTGCTCCGGCTCGGTCATGGCAAAGCAGGATCGGACCTCGCCGCGGGCGAGGGGAAGCAGAAAGCGTGCGCGCTGGGCCTCGGTTCCAGCATGGACGAGCAGCTCCATATTGCCCATGTCAGGCGCTTGGCAGCCGAAGGCGTAATGTCCGCCGGGTGTCCGGCCTAGGACCTCGCTGATGCGTCCGAACTCGGCCAGTGTCAGCCCTTGCCCACCGTACGCCTCCGGCAGGGCCAGCCCCCTCAATCCGGCCTCTTTGACTACCTCGCGCTTCTGATTGAAGAGCGGCTCAACCTCGGCCCAGGGGCGGCTGATCAGCAGCTTTTCCAGCGGAATGATCTCGGCGTCAATTACTTGACGAACGCGGGGCAAAAGGTCAGTAAGTCTGTCGGTCATCATAGGGCGCTCCCCTATTCCGCTTGCCGAAACTGTGCGGCCTTGTACTTCTAAAGGAGGAGCAGGGCCGGCTCCGTGCGGTCGGCGTTACGCGGCAAGCCCGGCATCGACCCACTGACCGCCGTCCACCAGAAATGTGCCTCCGGTCGTGAAACTGCTGGCGTCCGCGGCGAGGTAAAGCGCAATGCCGGTGAGTTCGCCGCTCTCGGCGATCCGTTTCTGTGGAATCGTGCGCAGCACCGCCTTGTTGAGTGCGGCGTCTTGCCAGACGGCACGGCTGAAGGCGGTCTTCACAAAGCCGGGCGCGATCGCGTTTACCTGGATGCCTTCGGGCGCCAGCTCCGCGGCCAGCACTTCGGTCAGCATCAGGACTGCGGCTTTGCTGACACAGTAGACGCCCATACCGGGTTGGGGTCGTTTGCCGGCAATGGAGGCTACATTGATTATCCTGCCGCCGCCGCGTTTTGTCATTTCGACGCTGCAGGCTTTTGCCATGCGGAAGTAGCCGACCAAGTTGACATCGAGGATCTTCTGCCAGTGGCTTTCCTCGGCGGAGAGGATGGGGCCGAAGTGGGGGTTGGTGGCGGCGTTATTGACGAGGATGTCGATGCCGCCGAAGGCGCCGACGGCCTGCTGCACCAGTGCATCTATTGCGCAACGGTCTCCTGTATGTGCGGCCACAGGCAGGGCACGCCCGCCACCGTCCCGGATTGAGCCGGCCACCTCGTCGAGCGCCTCCTGCTTGCGGCTGCTGAGAACGACCGCTGCGCCCATCGCGGCATAGCAGCGGGCGATGGCAGCGCCGATACCCCTGGAGGCTCCGGTGATTACTGCGACTTTGCCCGTCAGATCGAAACTGGGAAGTTGCGTCAACTGATCGCTCCAACCGAGGCCTGCCGCCATGGACACCACCTTTCCGGAGAGGGAAGTCGCACCCAGTATAGCATCTGGACTCGCCCGCGACAATCCATCCGGGAACTGGACAGTTCAGGCGAATATTATTGTCGACGGTAGATGAACGCAGGATCCACGACCGACTTTTCGTTGTTGAGTTCGTCGGTCAGGACGCCGTCGCGCAGCGGCGTGCATCGTTCGCCTGTCAAGAGGAACAGTTGCCGGTCCTGTCGGTATTGCGCCAAGCCATGTTCGAACGCGTCGCGGGCACGGAAAAGGCGTGCAACGGCGTTTCCGACGCTGCCCACCCGTGCAAGCCCGCGCTCCTCCAGTAAGTTCCCCAGCTTGTTGAAATCGTTGCCGACGAAGCCCGGCCCCGGGCTGTAGACGAGGGTGGGCAGCGGTTGAAGCGAACCGTCTTGCGCGCGGACGCGCGCCTTAACCTCGCGCCAGCGGCGGTAGGGGACCTGTACAAGCTGCTCCAGAAGATGGAAGTAGGTGCAGCGCAGGTATGGTACGCCCAGCAGTAGGATCTGGGCATCCACCTCATGCAGCTTCCAGAATGGACCGTCGGCGGCCCAAGCTGACGGTCCATGAACTGCGGCGATTTCCCCAGCGTGTTTGCCCAGGGCGGCGACGGAGTGTAGCAGATGGCAACTCCGCCGCGCGCCAGTTCTCGTCCGAGTCACCTCGGAGATTCGGCCCATTTCAGAGGGATCGCGCGCCGGGTCGAAAACGGAGTTGTCGCTTCTGCCGTGTGTGAAAGTAAATGTCGGTACGACAAGTGTGCCGGCCGGACCCAGAACGTCGAGAAAGGCATCAACCACGGCGGCAGCGCCGCCCTCGACATGTCCCATACTGCTCAACGAGCTGTGAACAAATAGTACACTGTTTGGCGCCAATCCGAGCCTGCCCAAAGCTGCGGCAGTTTTCTTTGGAGTCAGTGTGTATTCCATGAGGGGACGGCTTTCGCGCAATTCAGTCCGGTCAAGACGTTCCCGTTGTATCCCATGGCGCTCAATCTGTCAATCGGAGACGGTCGCCCTGAAATTGCGTTTGAGGTATGTTCAAGAACACGGTCAGGAGGAAAATAGGTACAAAGTCCTCTCCATCTGACATCGAATTTGCCGGACACTTGACATTTCCGCCTGCGGACGATATACTTTCGGCAATGCACTTCAATTCTCCAAGGCAGAAGGACCACTTCAAGAGCTCAGCTACCACTGCAGCAGACTGCGCAGCAACGCGCGTGCTGCGGTAGCGAGTAGCTTCGGTTACACCGCGCCGTAGGCACCGAAATGGGTCACGGCGCCAAGGAGACGCTCGGATGCGCCGTGGATTTGCACCACGGCGTTTTTTTGTGGCCGTTTCGTCGCTGACAAACACGCTAAGAGGTCGATTTGAAACTGACGAAGGATGAGGTCCGCCACGTTGCGGAACTGGCAAGGTTGCAATTGAGCGAAGCCGAACTGGAGGCGTATGCTGGCCAACTGCGGCAAATTTTGGCCTATGCACAGCAGGTCCAGTCGGTGGATACAAGCGACGTGCCGCCAACTCCCCAGGTTCTCCCTCTAACCAATGTACTGGCGGAGGATGCACCGCAGGAAGGCCTTTCAGCCGCCCAGGCTGTGGGCAATGCCCCGGATGCAGAGGACGGCTATTTTCGCGTCATTGCCGTATTCGACGATGCGGGGCCTTAGAGTGGGCAAAAAGTCGCAAGCGGTGTTGCGTTTTCAGTTTGTGTGCGGGGCCCGGCAAGCGGAATGCCCGGTCAAAATGCCATGGAAAAGTTGACATCTCTGGGCGTGGCGGATGCGCGCGCCGGGCTGGCCGATGGCCGGTTCAGCTCGGTAGAGCTGACGCAGGCTTTACTGCGGCGTATAGAGGATGTCGACGGCGCCCTGCACGCCTATCTGCGCACAGCGCCGGCGCAGGCCCTGGAGGCGGCCGCGGACGCCGACCGATTGAGGGCCGGCGGGGACGGACGCCTTCTGTTGGGTGTCCCGCTTGCGATCAAAGACGTGTTGATGACGGAGGGCGTAGAGACGACCGCCGGCAGCCGGATTCTCGAAGGATTTGTTCCCCCCTATACTGCGACCGCGGTGCAAAGGTTGGAGGCGGCCGGCGCGATCGTGCTGGGCAAAACAAACACAGACGAATTCGCCATGGGGTCCAGCACTGAGAACAGCGGGTACGGTGTAACCAGAAACCCGTGGGATACTGAACGTGTGCCGGGCGGAAGCAGCGGGGGATCGGCGACTGCGGTGGCCGCGGATGAAGCGCCTGCCGCCCTGGGTTCGGATACCGGCGGAAGCGTGCGCCAACCGGCTGCACTGTGCGGCGTCGTCGGCCTGAAGCCTTCCTATGGTCGCGTCAGCCGCTACGGTCTGATAGCGTACGGTAGCAGTCTTGATCAGATCGGACCGATTACGAAGACCGTCGTCGATGCCGCGCTGCTGCTGCAGGTGATCGCAGGTGCGGACCCGCACGACAGCACAACCCTGCCGGCCGACGTGCCCAACTACGCCGCAGCGCTGTCAGGTGACATTACAGGGATGCGGATCGGCATTCCGCAAGAGTACTTCGTGCAAGGCATACAGGCCGAAGTTGAAGCCGCGATTCACGCTGCGATCGAGCAGTTTTCGACTTTGGGCGCAGAGATCGTGCCTATTCAACTGCCCAGCACGGAGCTGGCGCTGCCGGTATACTATCTGGTCGTGACTGCGGAAGCGAGCGCGAACCTGGCGCGCTACGACGGCATACGATTCGGACTGAGCGTCGACGGCGAAACGATTTTCGACCACTTCCGGCAGACGCGCGGCGCAGGTTTCGGCCCGGAAGTGAAGCGCCGCATTGTGCTTGGCACCTACGCGCTGAGCGCCGGCTACTACGACGCCTACTACCTCAAGGCACAGCAGGTACGTACGCTGATTAGGCAGGAATTCGAGCGGGCCTTCGCAAGAGTCGACGTAGTACTCTCGCCGACTTCGCCGACGACAGCTTTTCGCATCGGCGAAAAGATGGACGACCCGCTGGCGATGATTCTGACCGACATATTCACAACCACCGCCAATTTGTGCGGTTTGTGCGGAATCAGCATCCCCTGCGGTTTCGATGGAGAAGGACTGCCGATCGGCCTGCAACTGCTCGGGCCTTCGCTGGGCGAAGAAGCTGTTTTGCGTGCCGCGTATGCTTATGAGCAGAGTACCGACTGGCATCTGCGGAGACCGAAGCTGTGAGAAACATTGGCCAGCTCGATCTGCGGAACTCAATACCTGTCATCGCGCATAGCCGTGGGCCAGCAGCAGGCGCATCCAGCCGGCAACGGTCCAGTTGAGTCGCTGGCCGTTGTGGAATCGGCAGCAAAGGCTTCCTCCCGGATTGAGGGAGGACGGAGCAGAAGGACGACCTGGAAGGTAACATAGCCGGCGCAGGCCGGATTAGATTGACAAAGAAATGAGTTCATTCCTTATGCGATCCCCAGAACCACTGACTGCCCCCCGGTCAATGACTAACGATGAAGAGGCTGCCGTGACAAGCGGCTTGAGGCGCTCGTTGGAGAGCCGTCTCAGCAGCCGCGTACGGCGGGTGCCCCCTTCCCCCATCCGGCGTTTCTTCGATCTTGCCACGACAATGGACGACGTGATAAGCCTCGGCATCGGCGAACCGGACTACGTGACGCCGCCGCCAATTCTCAACGCGGGGGCGAAGAGCCTGCGCGAAGGCAATACGTCGTATACGTCCAATGCCGGCATGCTGGAACTTCGCGCCGGCGTGGCGCGCATGCTGACGGAACTGTACGACGCGCCCGCCTATGACGCCGAAACCGAAGTGTTGATAACCGTGGGCGTCAGCGAGGCGATGTACCTGGCGATGCAAGCGCTGATCGACGAAGGGGACGAAGTGCTCGTCCCTCAGCCCTGCTTCGTGTCCTACACAGCTGATGTCATCCTGGCCGGGGGCACGGTCGTGGACATTCCCACTTATGCTGCCAACAATTTTGTGTTGACGTCCGCGCAGATCGAGGCAGCGATCACACCCCGGACAAAGGTGCTTCTTATCGGTTATCCCTGCAACCCGACCGGTGCCGTGATGAACCATGAGGAGCTCTCCGAGATCGCGCGCGTGGCGCGTAAGCATGACCTGATCGTGATTTCGGACGAGATCTATGACCGGCTTGTCTATGATGACCACGAGCACGTGATGTTTGCCAGCCTGCCGGGAATGGTAGAGAGGACGATTCATCTGGGCGGCATGAGCAAGGACTACGCAATGACGGGCTGGCGCATCGGCTACGCCGCGGGTCCGTCTGAGCTGCTCGGCGCGATGCGTCGAATTCACCAGTACCTGATCATGTCGGCGCCGACGGGCGGCCAGGCGGCCGCGCTGCATGCGCTGCACGACCCCGCTGCAGAAGTTGCGGTGCAGGAGATGGTCGCCAGCTACGGCGAACGACGCAGGTTCCTTGTCGACGGGCTGAACGAGATCGGCCTCGATTGCTTCGAGCCGAAAGGCGCATTTTACGCCTTTCCCAGCGTCCGCCGCACCGGCATGGATGAATTCGAGTTCTCCGAGCGGCTCCTTCGCGAAGAACGGGTGGCGGTTATCCCCGGGAGCGGTTTCGGCGCAGGGGGGGAGGGCCATGTCCGCTGTGCCTATCCAGTTGAAATGTCGAAACTGGAGGTCGCCCTGGAGAGAATGTACCGATTCCTGCGGCGTCTCGGCGTCTAGCCAAACAACGCACTTGCCACGGCAGGTCTTCTATTCGTGCCGCTGCTACGCGTTGGATTCGGGTGTCGGCGTCGGGGTCGAAGAGGGGATGGGTGTTGGCGTAGCGGGCTCTGCCGGCGTGCCTGTGGGTGTCGGCGTGCTTGTGGTGGTCTCTGTCGGTGTGCCAGTCGGCGTCGGTGTGCCAGTCGGTGTCGGCGATGGGAACTGCGCGGAGGGCACAAAGATCTGCTCGGGGAGCGAGAAGAACGTCAGTTCCATGGCCGCCTGAGCGTCGATGCGCCCATGACCGAACTTGTCATCGCGGCCCGCGTCGCCCAAGTCGGCCGCGCTCTCCTGTATGATGCTCGCCACCTTTTGGGGCTGCAGACTGGGCGCGACGGCAAGAATGAGCGCGGCCAGTCCTGCTCCGTGAGGCGCCGCCAGACTCGTGCCATAAACTGACCGGAACTCCTCGTGGCTGGGAGGGAAGGGGCTGAAAATGCTGACGCCCGGGGCGGCGATGTCTACAAAGTTTCCTGCGCTGGAGAACCATGCGTGTCCGTCGTCTATGTCGCTGGCCGCGACTGCGACGACGCCTTCTAGGGCAGCGGGATATGTGAGCGGATTGCCTTCCTCGAAGAGGTTGCCGGCAGCCGCGAAGATGAGGATATCTTCTTCGACTGCGTAGTTGATGGCGCTCTGCATCCCCAACGAGGGGCCGAAACTGATTATGCTGATGTTGACCACTTGGGCGCCCTTGTCTGCGACCCAGTAGAGGGCGCAGGTCAGGTTGCTGCTCATGCCCCGTCCGCGGTTGTCCAGCACTTTCACCGGCATGATCTTCGCATCCCAGGCCAGCCCGGCAATGCCGAGGTTGTTGTTGGCGGCCGCGGCGGCGACGCCTGCCACTTGCGTGCCGTGGCCGTAATCATCGTCGGGTTCGTCGTCTACGTTTACAAAGTCATAGCCATCGACGATTCGCCCGGTAAACTCCGGGTGGTCCAGGTCGGTCCCTGAATCTATGACGGCGATCGTTATGTCCTTGCCGCCGGCGACTTTCCAGGCGCCTTCGGCCTCGATTTTGGCCAGTGCCCACTGTCGGTCGTAGAGGGGATCGTTGGGGGCGTCGGCATCCCAATCCGACCTGGAAAGAGACCAACTTTCGGCTTCAGGACGGTCCGAATTGAGAGCGGGATAGGTAAACGCAGCAGATTCTGCAACCGAGCCGGCGGCAAATATGAGATAGTCGGGCTCGGCATATTCTACCGAGGGGTCTAGCGTCAGCGTTGCGGCGGCTTCCAGTTCAGTTCCGGGGCGGACGCGGTAAACGCGGACTGAGCCGCAGGACAGCTCGGTAGGTTGCAGATTGAATTCCTCTGACTTGGCGGGCAGGGTCAGTTCGGTAGCGCCCTGTCGGTATTTGATCAGGATGCGGCCCGTAACGTATGTCTCTTGCCGTCGGATCAACCGGGGAGCTTGCGCATCGCCTACACAAGAAGCTGCGAGAGTGTGGAGCAGAAGAAAAGAAACGCAAATGAGAATGGAACGGACGCGAAGATTTTGAACCATGTAGTCGCCGCAGGGAGGCGCCTGTACCCTAACGCCATCCGAATGGGATTTGAGTGAGAAAGATTCCTGCCGAGGACAACTGTTCGACAGCCCGGCTAAGCTGCCCGGGGACAAAATGATTATATCATATGGTAAAATCGAAGATGCAAGAGGTCTTTTGCCCACGACGAAAAGGATGAAATGCCAAACGAAACGACACTGATTCGCAATGCCCGCATCGTTGACGGATCCGGCTCGCCGTGGCGGTACGGAGACGTCGCCTTGGCCGGTGATCGCATCGCGACGGTGGCGCCGCCGGGCGCGATTCCGGTGGACAGCTGCGCCGCAGTGATCGACGCCTGCGGACAGGTTGTTTGCCCTGGCTTCGTCGACATTCTCAGCCACTCGATCCTCTCGCTGATGGTGGACGGCCGCAGCCTCTCCAAGATAGCGCAAGGCGTGACGACCGAGGTGATGGGCGAAGGGTGGACGCCTGCGCCGGTTGGAGGCAGAATCAGCCCGGAGCTGCCCACGCATCAGTTCTCACAGCTGCTGGACCCGGCTTGGGCCGAGAGAATGAGCACCTGGAAGCGGTTCCGTGACTGGCTGGAGGCGATGATCGAGCAGGGCGTGTCGCCCAACATCGGCTCTTTTCTGGGCGGTGGTACGCTGCGAAAGTACGCGATGGGGATGGATATGCGCCCGCCGACGACCGGCGAACTGGCGACAATGGCGCGGGTTACGGCTGAGGCGATGGAGGACGGCGCGTTCGGTGTCTCGTACGCGTTGATCTATCCGCCAAGCAGTTACGCCGACACAGATGAGATCGTGGCTGTCGCCAGGGCGATGAAACCCTACCACGGCATCTACATCACGCACCTGCGTTCGGAGGCCGACGCCTTTTTGGAGGGGCTGGAAGAGGCGTTGTCGGTCGGCCGTGAGGCCGAGGTGCCGGTCCAGGTCTACCACCTGAAGGCGGCAGGTACGCGCAACTGGCACAAGCTGGCCTCCGTCATGGAACGTATATCGGAGGCCCGCTCGCAGGGAATCGACATCACCGCCGACATGTACAGCTATGCGGCTGCTGGCACTGGCCTGACTTCGGTCCTGCCTCCCTGGGCTGCCGCAGGCGACAAACTGTACGAGAATTTGGCCGACCCGGCGATGCGCGCCAGGATCAAAGAGGCGGCACTGCATCCCAATGGCGAATGGGAGGCAATGGCCGATCTGGCCGGCCCAGAGGGCGTGATGCCGGTTGGATTTCTGAAGGAAGAAAACCGGCGGTATGTTGGCATGCGGTTGTCGGAGATCGCGGCGGAGATGGGCGTGGCGTGGCCGGACGCGGCCATGGACCTGTTGGTATCGGAGGGGCAACGGATCAGTTCTTTCTACTTTGTCATGAGCGAGGAGAATCTGCGCCGGCAGCTGCAGCAGCCGTGGATCATGATCTCCACCGACGCCGGCGGGCTGGACCCGTCCTGGGCTGCGGCCACCGGGCCCTATCATCCACGCGCGTACGGCACGTATGCACGCGTGCTGGGTAAGTACGTACGCGAAGAGAAGGTCATTCCGCTGGAGGACGCGGTGCGGAAGATGTCATCGGCCCTCTGTGACCGGCTCGGTCTGCGCGACAGGGGACAGCTGCGCGAAGGCTTCTATGCCGACGTAGTAATCTTCGATCCAGAGACTATCGGAGACAGGGCTACTTTTGCCGAGCCGCACCAACTCTCGGTCGGCGTGCGTGACGTGTGGATCAACGGCGAACGCGTCTATGCTGACGGCGCGCACACCGGCGCCCTGCCGGGCCGGATTGTAAGCGGCCCGGGGCGCACGAGTTAGACCGCCCATATACCCGGCTGCATACACTATCTGATGTTCATAACTGACTCGATCGAGAGCTATCTGGGCAATGCGGAAACGGGGACGCCCCATACGAGGCGCACGTACCGCACGGCCCTCAATCTCTTCAGGGAATACCTTGAGGAGGACGGGCTCCCGCCGGAGACAAAGGACCTGGACTACCTGGACGTGGACCGGCTGCTGGCCTTCGCAACGTGGCTGCTGGACAGGGGGGGAATCGGCCAGCGTACGCTGCACACCTATCTGGCCGCGCTGGTGGGCTGGGTAGGCTATTTGCAGGTGCGGGGCTGGCTGCCGTTCGGTTCCCAGGAGCTGGCGCGGCTTCAAGACGGCGTCAAGCGGATACGCCGCAACCAGCGCCCACCGGAGCTTCTGCCCTATCCGCCCCGTGTGGAGGAGATGGAGGCGCTCGTCACGGCAGCGCGGGAGATCTCTTTACGCCGCCCCGACGATCTGCGTGAACAGCTGGCCCGCCTGCGGGACATTGCGATCGTCGAGACGCTGCGATGTTCGGGTATGCGGGTGGGGGAGCTTGTCGGCATTTTACGAAAACAGCTGGAGGATGACGAGCGGGCTGCATGGGTTGTGGGCAAGCGCAGTAAGATCCGCAGAGTCTATTTCGATGAACGGGCCTGGGATGCGATCCAGCGCTATCTACAGAAGCGGCAGCCGTTCGACGGGGCGACGCGGCGTCCGCTGTCCGAGCTGCCGGTCTTTGCGCGCCATGACAGGAAGGCCGGATCCCAGGTGCTGCCGCTTTCGACGCAGACAGTGCAAAACACAGTTCGCCGCCTGGCCGAGAGGGCCGGCCTAGCGGCCAAGGGCATCACGCCGCACGCGCTGCGCCACTACTTTGCGACCCGCATTTATCAGACCACGCACGACCTGGCGGTCACCCAGACTGCCCTTGGCCACGCCAGCCCCAATACGACCCGCATCTACGCCAAGCTCGAGGACAACGCAGTGCGGGATGCGCACCGCGCCGCTTTTGAACGGCAAGATGAATGACCGGACCTGTCCGAAGTCCATCTTCTGCCCGAGACCAGCGCCTCAGGTGTCCTTCTCTCTTGCCCGCAAAAGCAGCCAGTAGGGAACGAAACCGTAGTACCAGGCGAGCAGCAGGGAGATGCGCAACCCGTGGAAGCCGTCGCGCCAGCCCTGCAAATCGAGGAATCGGCGGCGCAGTTCTCGCACCGGCTGGAGGATCAAATTGTGCGGCCGTGCGCGGGCGCCCTGTTCGGCGAGAATGCGGGCCTCATAGCGGGCGTACACCCGCTGCTTGCGGTGAAACTGGGGCCAGTCAGCGTAATTGTAGTGCAGCAGTGGTTCCTGCAACCTGCCCTCTTCGCCCTCTAGCAGGACGACTTCGTGGACTTCGCGGCGTAGGTCGTAGCGGGCGCAGCGCCGCCGTAGAAGCCGCAGCTGATAGTCGGGCGTAAAGCCGCCGCCGCGCATCTCGTGGCCGACGATGAAGTTGCGCCGCGGAATCGAGTAGCCGGCGCAGCTCGCGTCGCGGCTGGCCCTCTGCACCTCCTGCGCAAGGGACGGGGTCGCCCTTTCGTCGGCATCGATGAAGAGGACCCATTCGCTGTCGATGCTGTCGAGAGCGGCCTGGCGTTGGCGGGCGTAATCGTCGAAAGGGCGCGCAATCACGCGGGCCCCAGCCTCCTGGGCAATCTGCCGCGTTTCGTCCTGGCTGCACGAGTCCCACACAACGACCGCATCGGTCCAGTCGCGCAGGGCCGCGATACAGTCGGCGATGTTTTGGGCCTCATTTCTGGTGATGATGACGGCCGTGAGATGCAGCGGCATTGGATTCAACTCGTACCTTGGCGGCAACAGCTAGCCGCCGAGCTTCATGACCCTCGCATAGGCGTCAAGCTGCTCGGCAAGTCGATCGCCGCTCAAACGGCCCTGGGCGAAGCGGCGGCGGGCAATCAGGCTGTTCCAGGCCAGTCCGAGTTGCAGCAGGATCCGCAGATACAGGTGGAAACCGGCCGGGTAGAGGCGGTTGTGCAGGCGAAAGAAACGCATGCGGCTGGCCCAGAGCCGCTCATACGACTGCCAGCGGACTTGGCTGCTGCTGCGGCCCTCGTGATGGATGATCTGCGCGGTGGGAACGGCGCAAACCGGCAGGCCCGCTGCCTGCATGCGCAGGCACCAGTCCATCTCCTCGCAGTACATGAAGTAGCCTTCGTCCAGCAGACCTGTCTTGAGCACGCTCTCGGCGCGTGCCATGAGCGCCGCACCGAGCACGAATCCAACTGGAAACGGCACTACGCCCAGCCATTGCCGCCGGGGATAGCGACCGTTAAGCCGGCTGTCGAGCAGGCGGTGGAACGCCCGCCGGGCAACCGGCACATCGGCGAGCGGGAACAGATCCAAGAGGAGCTGCGCCAGGCCGGGGAAGGCGAAGGCGGCGTGTTGTAGGCTGCCGTCGGCGTAATGCAGGCGCGGGCCGCAGGCGCCAGCGTGCGGGTGGTCGCGCAGGAACGCGGCCATCTTGCCGAGCGCGTCGTCCACGATCTCAGTATCCGGGTTGAGCAGCATCACGAGCTCCGGCGCCGCTTTCCGGTTGCGGTCATCTCCAAAGCCCAGATGCTTGAGCGCGAGGTTGTTGGCACGTGGGAAGCCCAGGTTGTCGGGCGAGGCGATCAGATGGACGTGCGGGAACTCGGCCGCGACCATCTGTGCGCTGCCGTCGCCGCTGGCGTTGTCAACGACGGTTAAGTCGACCGAGAGCCAATCGGAAGTGAGCCTGGAAGAGTCGTAGACGCTCTGCAGACAGCGGCGCAGAAGATCGCAAACATTGTAGGATACGATGATGACGGACAGGCGCATGGTCGCGGAGACTTTCTATAGACGACGGGATATTGGAGCAAGAGCCCGACAATCTTCAGTCCACGCCGACGTTGACCGTGATGCGGTCGATGTACTCATTGGGATGACCGTGGGCCTCGTGAATCAAGCCGCCCCACCACAGGACGTTTGGGCCAGGGGGCGGACCGTCAAAGCGTATGCAACCATCGACTCTTCCCGACCTGCCGGGCATTAAATACCAGGCCGACTCCTCCTCGAAATCCAGCAACTGCAGGTCCTCCTGGCGTCCGACCGCCCAGCGGAAGGGGTAGACGGTGCCGGCAGTACTGAAGTGAATGCCGAAGCGAAAGGTGCCGCCTCGCTCGAACCAGAATTCGTTGCTGCCGGCAACCTCGCGGGCCATGACTGTAAAGTTGTCGTTGGTCCAGTCTTTGTGAACGACGTATTCCTGGCCCGGCCAGGGGCCGGTGGTACGGATGGGAACTTCGCCCTCGTTCTTGACGACGGCTGAAAAGCAGAGCCTCTGGCCGATGGGTACGCTGACGACCCGGTTCATCTCTTCGAATTCTTTACCGTCGATAACGGCGACCCAGTCGATCTCGCCCTGAACAACGTCGGCTCGAGGGACGCCGCCACCCTCAATTGTTATTTGGCGCGTAACCCTCACGCGATTGCCCGCGAGATCATTGGCCTCGCCGACGACCAGGTAGGGGCCGTCAGGCGGTGGCTCCGCGTTCAGATCAACACCGCCGAAGTACTTGTACGAGTGGTTGCCCGGCTCCTCGCGTTCGATCGTGTTCGGCCCCTCGGCAATGTGGATTTTTGCACCAGGTTTCTCAGCATCGAGGAGGTAGACCTGAATGCTCTCCACCTCCTTCGACAAGCTATAAGTGATGCTCACCCAGTCATCGCGCAAGCCGTCCAAGTTGGGGCGAAAGACCAGAGGAACGACCGCGAAATTGTCCAGTCGCGGCAGAATCGTGTCCCCGTCTTCAAGGGCGATGGTACCGTTGGCGCTCTCGGTGACCGCGTTGTCGTCGGTGGCCTGCACGACCCAGCTGTATCTGCCGTCTTGCAAGACCTGGCTGAGGATTTCATTAGTGCCGCCTTCGACCTCCTCAATCTCCGGCTCATCCATAACGCCGCCCCAGAGGACGCTATAGCTGCCAGGTGACCGGCGGCGGTCTTTGCGGAAGTAGAAGCGTTCGCCGTCCTCGTTCTCGAAAAAGATGCTGACGTAGGCGGAGCGGCTGAGGCTGTAGCTAATCTGCGTTACGTCGGTATCGCCGTCGGCGTTGGGGGATATCCGGTCGGGGGCAACCACAACGTCGCGCAACAGCGGGCCGAATCGCCAGTCGAGACGGCCGCACCCGCTCAGCAGCAGGGCGAAAAGTATCAGATAGCGGAAGTTCCAGTTCATAATCTGCGTTTCAACAGCGCAAGCAACGATTCGGGGCGGCGTTTTGAGATCGGGTCAAGTATAACATAGAGCCGCGCGGTTGACAGTCCGATGCAGTCGTGTTTTACTTCGGCAACCGCTCAAGCCGGCTAAAAACACAGTTTGGGAGCATGGAAAATGGAGAAGATCCGCTGGGGGATTCTGGGGACGGGCCGCATTGCTGGTGATTTCGCGGCGGGACTCGGTGCGGAGGAAGATGCCGATATCGTTGCAGTCGGTTCGCGGGCGCAGGCGACCGCCGACGCCTTCGCGGCGCGCTTCGATATTCCCAACCGCCACCCTTCGTACGACGCGCTCGCAGCTGACCCCGATGTGGACATCATCTATATTGCAACGCCGCACCCGTTGCACAAGGAGAACACGATAACATGTCTGCGCGCGGGGAAGGCCGTGCTGTGTGAAAAGCCGTTTGCCATGAACAGCGGCGAAGTGCAGGAAATGATTGATTGCGCGCGGACACATGGCCGCTTTCTTATGGAGGCAATGTGGACGCGCTTTCTGCCCCATATTCAGGAGATGAAGCGACGCATTGAAGAGGGCCAAATCGGCGACATCCGGCTGATATTGGCCGAT
>DAOUHX010000134.1:0-2624 GCA_034428395.1 Caldilineaceae bacterium | reverse complement strand
GGAGAGCAAGGGCGTCACGGTACCGCACATTGCGCTGGCGTATGTGTACAACCAGCCGGAGGGGATTCATGCGCTGTCGGGCGCGCGCACGCCGGACGAGGTGCGGGTGAACGTGGAGGCGACGGAGATTGAGTTGACGGCGGAGGAGATCGCGTACCTGGAGTTGAGGGATTGAAAGGGGGATATCTTTTAGCGTTCCTTTGACCCCTCGTCCGTTGAGTCGAGCAAGTTGCGCAGTGCAGGCAGAAGGCGAGGGATGTCGGCCCGGACGATTTCCCAGATGACGTCGTCATCCAGCCCCACATTTGCGTGTGCGACGTGGTGGCGCGCTCCAATGATCTGGCGCCACTGAATCTTTGCGTACGCATCTCGCACCACTGCGGGAATACGGGTTGCCGCCTCTCCGATCAGTTCAATATTGGGAAGGGTGGCGTCGCATATGTGATCTTCGACGACGAACGCATCCTGGTCCAATCCCTCGGTGTACGCAAGCACCTTTCTGCCGAAATAAGTCATGTCCTGGATGTAAAACTCCCAGTTTCGCGCTTCGTGCCCGTCCTCAGACACCGATTGCCTCCCGTTCCACACGAGTGCGCAGCTCTTTTCGCAGGGCCTTGGAAGTTGCCAGATCGACGGGACGCCCCAGCAAGTCTTCGATGTAGAACTGAACCCCAAAGTAGCGCTGCGAAGTAGCGGGCCCGTCGAACCTGAAGAGGGCGAGGATATCTACATTGCTCCCTTCTTCTGCATTGTCGCGTGCGTCTGAGGCAAAAAGGGCGAGTTCAATTGCCCCGAAGCGATCCGCCAAGGTTGGCTTGTGTTTTCTGAGCAGGTTTAAGAGGTCCTCACGCTTCATGGTTGGGCTGAAAGGCAGGGAGGGCTGTTCAGGCGGCGCGTTGCAATACTTTGCGATTCAGGTCTTCGCGGGCTGCCAGCGATGAAATCATGTCACCGCCGACGTCGGAGAGCCGGGCCAGATCAATCCGGGGAATCTCGGTCTGATCTCGAAACACGAGAATCGAATCAAATTGAAGTCCATGCAGATGGAAGTAGGATAGCATAATCGTCGTCAGCCTTGCTTTGTCGCGGCTGGGCACTCCGTAAAGGAAAAGCGGGACTCCACTCTTGCTCTCTATGCGGTAATCTACCGGGTATGCCTGAGCGTTGGGGACGTGAGGTTGGTGGTCGCGTTCGATCTTTGATTCGTCAATGAGGCTAAACAGAAGATCGGTCAGATCGTCTCAGAAAGTGGTTCCAATATTTGTGCGGGACAGCAAGGTCAGGTCGTAGACTCGTGTCAACGCCCGACCGAAGTCAAAGATGGCCTCCGGCAGTCGTTCAGGCGGTGTGTCCAGGCAGAGCGCGCCCCCTTCACCGTCCCAACGGAGGCCGGTTTCGCCCATGATGCGCTCAAGAAGCATCCCGCGCGTTCCGTCCATGAACGAGTCGACGTCGTGCTCGTAGCTGATGTGCATGAGGGTATGTCCCCGGTCCGACAAGCGAAAACCGCCGGAAGCCGCCTCTGAAAGGTGGATGGGGTAGCGGTCGCCATCGGGGTACTCGAAATTCGTGCGCAGCATCAGTGCGCCGTCGGGTCGCGTTTCGACTCTGACGTCTTCACAGAGACGCTTACAAAGCAGATTCTGCAGGGCGTCGAGATTGATAGTCATTTGAAAAGTCTTTGCTTGTCGGGCTGGGCATTTAGCCCCCTCAAATTGAAGTCCTTGATGAGACAGGCAAGTGCACCGTCCAGCGTTTCAAAGCGGTTGGATTCTTCCGCTTGGGATTCGGGCCTCTTTCCAGTGGCGATAGCCGACTCTGTGGCGCGATGAATGTGGGCGCGGTATGCTATGTCGCCATGTTCGTGGCTTGGCCCGTTGTAACGGGCCAGCGTGAGAGGAGGGCCTCCCACAGGCTGATACGAAATGCCGCAGGAGAAGTCGCTTTCGTCGGCAAGACTCTGACGCAGGTAGATCGAGATACGCACATCCTGATCCTGTACTCCTTCTGCTTGGAAAGTGCGCTGGCGGTGCGCAGGCCTCGCCTTTGGTTTCGTCAGCCAGCGGGCGCCTGGATTGGTCACTGTTTTGGGCATCGTCTTCAGGTCGCTGAGTTCCTCGTCTGTGTAGGCTCCGGCAATTGTCATGTTCCAAATCAATTCGCAAGACGGACTGCATTCGACGTGTAGCTAGGATTCAATCTTCCTTCTTTGTGGCAGCAATACTACCAATTTGTGGCTGACATGGGCAAGCCATCTTACGTTGGGTTTAGCATTCCGAACTCACTGACTCCGTATACGTTGGGCAACCCGATGAGTATATGGTCTGCTTGCCTTTGCTGGCCTAGCCGCACAAATATTGGCCCTCGAACTACAGGTAAAGCTCGTCGTTTACAATGCACCCTTGGTCGACCTCGACAGTGCACTTATGTCTCTCGTCGCAAACCAAAAGGCGGTCCGGCTCTTCAGCCGGACCGCCTCTTATCTTGCGATGAAACCTGGCGAGGTCATCGCCGCTCTGGTGGAGATGGCGGGAATCGAACCCGCGTCCGCAACATTCGCCCTGAAACGTCTACAAGCATAGTCGACCTTCAAGAGATTCACCGGCGGGCCTCGGATCGACGCG
>DAOUHX010000133.1:0-13920 GCA_034428395.1 Caldilineaceae bacterium | reverse complement strand
TCGGCCATCCCTCGCATCGCCAATACCTTCGTGATCGCCGCCGTCAGTGTCGTCTTCCCATGATCCACATGCCCGATCGTCCCCACGTTCACATGGGGCTTGTTCCTCTCAAATACTGCCTTCGCCATTTGGTTGCTGCCTCCTACTTATGTTGAATGGTCAGATGCGCTCGATTCGCATGGAGCGCACATTCCAAAGCGTCATCCGGATAAACTTTGATCACTGCTGCAAACCGCCCACCAGTATCCGGTGGGCGGCATCGATCCCGCGGCCTGTATGGATTGTCAATGCGGGCGCCAAATCCAGCTTAGTGGCGCGCCTTCGCCGACGAGCCGGCGGTCAAACTCCCTGGAGCCCACAACCGGACTTGAACCGGTGACCTCATTCTTACCAAGAATGCGCTCTACCGACTGAGCTATGCGGGCAGATATCTGTGCCGCTCGCTACGCGCTACATATGATAGTGGGCGGGGGCGGATTCGAACCACCGTAGGCGACAGCCGTCTGATTTACAGTCAGATCCCTTTGTCCACTCGGGCACCCGCCCATCCTATCGTTTACTTCTATTAAAGTGCTCCGCCCGCTTTGCTGCCGACTACCACGGTCCAGTACCCAGATCGGCTGCAGTTAAAACGCACACATCAAAAAGCCGACGATCGGACTCGAACCGATAACCGGCTGTTTACAAAACAGCTGCTCTGCCGATTGAGCTACGTCGGCGCATGCTCAGGCGACACCTGAGTGATTATAGCACAGTTGAAACGTCGGTCAAATTCTGATCCGTCTATTTTCCTTATGGTTTATAACGCTCAGCTCCGCCATTTGGTTCGCGCTGTGCAGCGGAGTATTCGACAGGCCGCCACCCTGCAGCGCCCAAACACCGTAAGTCGATTGAGCCGCCAAAAGAGACGTGATACAATCGAAATCATGAACGGACGACTCCCGAAACAGCTGAAACGCAAGCTAGAAGATCTGCCCGGCAAGCCCGGCTGCTATCTGATGTGGGACGAGCACGAAAAAGTGCTCTACGTGGGCAAGGCGCTCGTACTGCGCCACCGCGTGCGCAGCTACTTCCAGTCCTCGGCCAAGCACGCCCAGCGCATCGACGAGATGGTCTCCAGGGTGCGCAACGTCACCTGGTGGGTCACGCGGACGGAGATGGAGGCGCTGATCCTCGAAAACGACCTGATCAAACGGTACCAGCCCCACTACAACGTCATGCTCAAGGATGACAAGGGCTATCCGTACATCAAGGTCAACTGGCAGGATGAGTTCCCCAAAGTGGAACGCGTGCGGCAGATCGTCGATGACGGCGCCCGCTACTTCGGTCCCTTTACCAGCAGCTGGGCGGTGAGCCGCACACTGGAGTCGATGCGCAAGGTCGTGCCCTACCTCGACTGTGACCGCGCGATCGACGGCAATGACGAAAGCCCCTGCCTCTACTATCACCTGAAACTGTGCGGCGGGCCCTGCATCGGCGTGCAGAGCCGGGACGAATACCGCGAAGGCATCACGCAGCTGATCGACTTCCTCGAGGGCGATACCGATGTCGTCCTCGGCCAGCTGGATAAAAGGATGCGGAAGGCGGCCGAGCGCTTCAACTTCGAGCTGGCCGCGGTCTATCGCGACCGGATCAGGTCTGCCCAGCGCATCGTCCACCAGCAGAAGGTCGTGGGCGTGCAGCACGATGACGAAGATGTGGTCGCGATCGCGCAGGACGGCAAGTCCGGCGACACTGTCGTGCAGATCATGTTCGTGCGCCGAGGCAGGCTGATTGGGCGGGAGAACTTCGCGCTGCAGGGCGTTGAACTGTCGGAGACGACAGCTGAGAACCTGGGCGATCTGATTGGTGTTTTCATCCAGCGCTTTTACGCCGACGCGGCCGGCGCGGCGCCGTCAAGCCGGGGCGCGTTGAGCAAGGTCCCGCCGCGTCTGCTGGTCCAATATATGCCGCGCACGCACAAGCTGCTGGCGGGCTGGCTGAGCAAAGTGCGCGGCACAAAGGTCGAGATCCGGATGCCGCAGCGGGGCCGGAAGCGAAAGCTGATGGAGTTCGCCAAGAACAACGCCGAGGAGTATCTGCGCGTACAGAAGTCACAGTGGGCGGAGGACTCCAACCGCCAGACGGAGGCGCTGGCGGAGCTGCAGGGGGCGCTCGCGCTGGAGACGCCGCCGGCGCGGGTCGAATGTTACGATGTCAGTACTTTGCAGGGCACGAACACGGTCGGCTCGATGGTCGTATTCGGGCGCGGCGTGCCGCTCAAATCGGCATACAAGCGCTTCAAGATACGCGGTCGAGGCAGCCAGGGCGAGCCGGACGACTATGCAAGCATGCGCGAGGTCCTGCGCCGCCGCTTTCGCCGCGCGGTGGAGGAGACGCCGGCCCGGCCCGGACGCCGCGCATCGAGCGCCGACCACTGGAAACTGTTGCCGGACCTCGTGATCGTCGACGGCGGCAAGGGCCAGCTTGGCGTCGCGCTGGAGGTGCTGGCGGAGTTTGGCCTGCGCGACCGGGTGCCGGTGGCCGGCCTGGCAAAAAGGGAGGAGGAGATCTTCCTGCCCGAAAGCCGCGATCCGGTCCATCTGCGGCGCGGCAGCCAGGCCTTCTACCTGGTGCAACGCATCCGCGACGAGGCCCACCGCTTCGCGGTCACCTATCATCGCAGCCTGCGCCGCAAAGGACAGACGACGACGGTGCTGGACGGCCTGCCCGGCATCGGCCCCAAACGGCGCAGAGCCCTGCTGCAATACTTCAGCGGCGACCTCGACAAAATCCGGCAGGCGACGCTGGATGAGTTGCGGGTCGTGCCGGGCATGAACCGGAAGGCGGCCGAAGCGGTCAAGGAGCACCTGTAAATGACGCGCGTCGCACCCGCCGACCTGACGCGGTTTGCCGGCTCGCCGCCCTCTACGGCGCTGCTGAAATCGCTCGCCTACCTGGAGGGGCTTCCCTTCGATGAGGTCGCCGGACTCCTGCAGTCGAACTCGCTGGTCGTCGACTTTGCCGCCGGCAACGAACTGACGCGGCAGGACGATGCCGCCGAGTTCCTCTTTTTTGTCCTCAGCGGAACGGTGCGCGTGATGCGGCGCGATATCGACGCCAACGGCTCCGGCAACGAGGAGCGGCTCGGCCGCCTTGTAGGCGCCGGCGGCATCATCGGCCGCTATGAACTGACCTTCAGCCTCAAATATATCAGCACGGCGACGGCGGAAGACGCGGTGACCGCGCTCTGCGTCGACCGCTCGACGCTGGAGCAGTTACTCTACCGCTATCCCTCGGCCCATCAGCAGACCGCGTACCAGGCGATCGTCAACCGTCTGCGCACGATGCCGCTGCTGGCCGACGTCGACATGGTCATATTGGGTTTCCTGGCCGAAGAGATCACGGGCCGGAAGGTGCCGGCAGGCACCGTCTTTTACACGCAGAACGAGACGCCCGATTCACTTTTCCTGATCGCCGAGGGGCAGGTCGAGCTCTATCATCCGCGCCGAACGGACAACAAGCTGTGGCTGGGAACGGGGAACTCGTTCGGCTTCCCCGGCAGCGTGGGCTCGGTCCACAACGCGCCGGCGGACAAGTACGGCCACTGGGCCGAGGCCAAGACCGAGACGGCCGTCTTCGAGATGCCCTGGCGCACGATGCGGCAGGTCGGGCGGCGCTTTCCGCTGGCAATCGACCCCGAGATGCAGCTGCTTCCGGCCAAGACGATCAGCGCCATCTCAGTATTCGCCGGGTTGACGCCGCACGAACAGATCCAGCTGGCCGGCTTTTGCAGCTTCCACCGCATCCCGCAGTTCCATCCGATCATGCAGCAGGGGGACAGCGGGGACAGCATGTGGATCCTGCTCGAAAACAGCCGAGCCGTGATGAGCGCGCTCGACGAGGAGAATCGCGCGCTGCCGCGCGCGCCGGTGCGCGGCGTTTTCTCCTTTAACGAGGCCGCGCTGTTGTCTCCCAACCATATTGAACTGACCGTTGAATCCGAGCCGGGCAGCCTCTGGCTGCGGTTGCACCGGCAGGATTTCAGGCAGTTCGGACAGATCTGCGGCCAGGAGGTCCTGGACAAAGTCGCGGCGCGGCTGCCGGAAGTGGCAGACGATGCCGAGCAGCAGCAGCGCCAGGACTACAGGTGGCTGCGCAAGGGCGAAATCCTGGTCAGCCTGCATCTGCGGCACTGGCTGGCGCTGCTGGGGAAATCGCAGGTGACTCTCGTTGCCCTTCTCGCCGGGGTTGGTCTGACGTGGATTTTCACCGTCTTTGGCATCGCGTTGTGGGTCCCCCTGAGCTTCAGCGCGTTGCTGGTCGCCTTGGGGCTGATCTGGGGCGTCCTCAACTACCTGAATGACTTTTTTATCGTCACCAACCGGCGCGTAATTCAGCAGGAGAAGGTGATCTTTTTCAGCGAACAGCGACGCGAGGCGCTCCTGGAACAGATCCAACGCGTGGACGTGTCGACGACCTTCTGGGGCAATCTTCTGAACTACGGCAGCCTGTCGGTCTATACCGCCGGCACGACCGGATCGATTGATTTCGACTTCGTTGGCGCGGCCGACGACTTGCGGGCCGCGATCTTCCATCAGCGCAGCCTGCGGCAGCAACGGTCGAGCGCCGAGAACAAACTGGATATCCAGAACGCGCTGGAGAAGCGGTTGGGCCTGACCGTCGACCTGCCAAGCCGGGTACGGACCGATGAAGCGCCGCCGGTAGCGGACAGTTCGACGGCAGGAATGAGTGTGTGGGAAAGAGTATGGGAAAGAGTGCGGCAGAAGGCCAAAGTAGACAGCGCCCTCGATTGGGAGTCGACGGAGCGGGTCGTATGGCACAAGCACTGGTGGGTGCTCATTGTCCAGGTCGCGCTGCCGGGCCTGCTGCTGCTGGTCGAACTCCTCCTTCTGTCGGGCGGTCTTGCGCCGGCCGGCCTGCTGGAGCAGCTCCAGTCCAGCCTGGGCGCGACGACGCTGCTGCTGTCGGGCGGCGGGGTGATGCTGGCGACGCTGGGCTGGATCGCCTGGGCCGTGGCCGACTGGTGGAACGACACCTACACGGTCACTGCGGACCGGATCATAGACATCGAGAAGCTGCCGCTCTTCCTCAGCGAACAGCGCCGCGAGGCGCAGCTCAGCGACATTCAGGACATCAGCCTGGAGATGAATTCACCGCTGAAAATGATGCTCAACTTCGGCAATATCATCGTGCAGACCGCAGCCGGTGAGGGCGCGTTCACCTTTGATCACGTGCCCAATCCCAGAAACGTAAAAGAGGAGATCACACGGCGGATGATCGTCTGGCGGCGGGAGGATGAACGGCGCAAGGCCCACGACCGCAGCAAGGACCTGCCCGACTGGTTCGAGATGTACAACCGGTTGGAGATGGGGCAGACGAGGAACGAGGATTAAGGGAAGGGAACGCAGACCCGGCTTTCAGGCCAGGCGCACCTCAGCTGCCGAACGTCAGGCGGTCAATCAGACGGCGCGGCAGTTCGGCGGCACGCATCTGGCTCTGTGTCAGATCGATCGGATAGGCGACACGGCACTGTTCCCAGGTGAGGGCTTCCAGGTCCAGCAGGGCGTAAGCGGCCCTTGGATCGTTGTCGCGCGGCTGCCCGACACTGCCCGGGTTGAGGATCAGCCGCTGCAGTTCGGTCAACTCCAGCCGCACACATTGCCCCTCGTAGGGCCGGAGATAGTCAACCGTCACCGGAATTCCGTTCCGGCGGCCGCGCCGCGAGTAGATCTTTCTCAACTGCCAGTGAAAGATGGCCGGCCTGTGGGTGTGGCCCACCAGGCACATCTTGGTTTCGAAGTGGGCAAAGTTTTCCAGTGCGACCTCCGGCGATTGAATATATTCCGAGACCGGTTCGCGCGGGCTGGCGTGGGTGACGAGGATACCGTCCGCGCCTTCGGGCTCGAGCGGCACCGCCGGCAGACCGGTCAGGTAGCTGTGACTCTTCTCGTTCAGCTGGCCCTGCGTCCACTCAACGGCCGCGCGTGCAAGCGGATTGAAATGCCCGATATCGAGATCGGGATGCCCTAATACTGCCCAATCATGGTTGCCGACGACGCACAGGTCGGCCTCGGCTTCGACAAGATCGACACACTCATTCGGCGCCGGGCCATAGCCGACAACGTCGCCCAAACACCAGATCGTATCGTAACGGCCGGCGGCATCGGACATGACCGTTTCGAGAGCGACAAAGTTCGCGTGAATGTCAGAAATTATCAGAACGCGCATGAATGCATCTTATCACAGGGGAGATTTCACCTCAAAAGGTATAGACATATTTTTCTGAATGTGTTTGTATGGATGTAAACTGGAGAACCTGCGACGCACCGACTATGGAAGATTTTCTGCCATGACCGAAGCCGCCGGGACGGGATTCCATCGCATCGGCATTCTGCATCACCCGCGCAAACCGGACTCGCTCGAGCTCGCGGGCCAGATGGAGCAGTTCCTGCACCGCGCCGGCGCGGATGAAACCTGGCTTCACTCCGCCTGGGACGCTGACGTAATCAAGGCCAGGCTGCCCGACGTTGACCTGCTGGTCACGCTCGGCGGGGACGGCACGATGCTGCGCGCGGCGCGACTCGGCGCGGCCTACAACGTACCCATGTTGGGCGTGAAGATGGGGCGCCTCGGTTTTCTGGCCGAAATCTTTCCCCAGGACTGGCGCACGCCCCTGGAGCAGCTTCTGCGCGGCGACTACTGGATCGAAGAGCGGCTCATGGTGAGGGCGCTGGTGGAAAAAGCGGCCGGCAACGGCGGGGCGGGCGCAGTGCGTTGCACATTTGACGCCCTCAACGACGTCGTCCTCAGCCGCGGCAGCCTCGCCCGTATCGTGCGCGTGAGCGCCAACCTGGACGGCGGCTATCTGACGACCTACACTTGCGACGGGCTGATCGTCAGCACCGCAACCGGCAGCACCGCCTACGCGCTGGCCGCCGGCGGCCCGATCCTGCCGCCGGAACTGCGCAACATTCTCGTGATCCCGGTCGCGGCCCACATGAGCATGGACCGGGCCGTGGTGCTCTCCGAAGGCACCGAAGTGCGGCTGCGCGTCTACAGCGACCACTCGGCGATGCTGACCGTGGACGGCCAGTTTGAGGTTGAAGTCGATGACTCGGACGAAATCGTCGTCGACAGCAGCCCGTACCAGGCCCGCTTTGTCCGCCTGCGGCCGCGCAGCTACTTCTATCAGACGCTGATGGACAAGCTGAAATGAAGGCGGCGCCTTGCGGCGGCCGCGTCCGTTCCCGGCGCGGTGATTGAGTTGTAGAAGGCGAAACCTGATGACAGACAGTTCGCGTCAACCCGCGAAGGAGCACTATCGCACACTGGACGTGCCGGAGGACGCCGCGCAGGAGGAGGTTGCGCAGCAGTATCAGCGTCTGCTCAAACTCTACCAGCCTGAACTGCTTGAGGCCGCCGAAGACCGGGCCTATGCCGAGCAGAAACTGGCGGCCGTGGAAGAGGCCTACGCGGTGCTCGGCGACCCGGCGCGGCGCGCCATCTATGACGGCAAGCCGGCCCCGCTCGCGGTTGGCAGCGACGGCGAACCGGAAAGCCTGACCTGCGCCAACCACCCGGACCGAGAGACGCTCCTGCGCTGCAACAAGTGCGGCAACCCGATCTGCATGGAGTGCGCGGTGCGGACGCCGGTCGGCTACCGTTGCACCAACTGCGTGCGGGAACAGCAGAACATCTACTTCAATGCCCTCGGCCGGGACAACATCGTCGCCCTGGGGGTGGGATTCATTGTATCGCTGATCGGCGCGCCGATCATTGGCTTTCTTCTCAGCAGCATCGGCTTTTTCGGCTTCTTCATCGCCTTCATCGCCGGGTCGGGCGCGGGGACACTTCTGGCCCGCATCATTCGCCGCGCGGTGGGCAACCGCCGCGGGCGCAAGCTGCCGCACTTTGCCCTGGCCGGTACGCTCCTGGGCGTGGCGCCGTGGGCGCTCTTCTTTCTCCTCGCGGGCGGGCGCGGTTTTCTGACGATGCTCATCTTCGCCGGCCTGGTGATCGCATCGGCCTTTCCCCAGCTGCGGTAAGGCCTCCAACAGGTCCGTCCCGGCCGCCGCCCTGCCGGTCGCGACGTCAATGAAGAGGACCGACCCCTGGGAGACCGGGGCATGCGCGCGTTGACGGCGTCCCATCAGCCGGCTTGCATTGTGCCCAACTCGACCGGAGAAACCGCAGTGCGCGGCCGCGACGCTTGCGGGCCCGACTGGACCCGACGGGCCCCGCCCTTGAATTGGCCGAACATCAGGATGACGAGCGCGGCACTGGCGTTGCCCGCCAGAATCCAGGCCAGCAGTTGCGTGCCGCTCAGCCCGGAGGCCGACCGCTCTGCGCTGTCCTGCACCTTCGCCGGCGGCTCGACTCCGACTGCCAGCGGTCGGCGGCTGGCGGTCGTCAAAACGTAGACCGCGCCCGTATTGCCGGTGACCGGCAGCAGTTCCGCTGCCTGAAGTTCATCCAGCTCGGCCAGGGTTGACCAGTTGGCGCCGCCATCCGTACTTATCGCCACGCGGCTGGAGGTCAGGTGAAGATTGCCCGATTGCGTGCGTACCGCCCCGGCGTAGACCACCTCCGGCTGCGCCGCATCGACGACCAGGTCGCTGATTGCAAGCCGGCCGTCTGTGTTGTCTTCCGGCACCTGCCCGCTCGACCGCCAGGCGACGCCATCGCGGCTGACCACGACGCCGGCGCCCGCCGTGCCCACTAAGACCGTAGGCGGCGATGTGCCGACAATGTCGACCGCGGTCGGCAAGGCCGGTAGACTGTCCACGGCCAGCCAGCGCAGCCCGAACGCTTCGGCCCGGTACAGTTTGCTCTGCGTGCGCACGAACGCCAACCCCGCGCCTGTGCTGTCTGCGGCGATCTCCTGTACCGGCTCCTCCAACAGGAGATGACCGCTGGCGATCAGCCCACCTCTGCCGCCGGCGCCCAGGTCCCGCAGCCGGTAGACGCCATCGCTGTCGGTGCCGACGTAGAGCAGCCGGTTGGCCGCGTCGAGCGCCAGCGCGGTGACGCCCCCGACCGCCGTCGTATCCATTGCGACCTCCGTCCAGCGCTGCCCGGCGCTGCGCGAGACGTACACGCTCAGTTTGTTGGCCGCGCCGATGAATACCGTATCCGGATTTGCCCGGTCCACGGTGACGGCGTTGACCACGACGCCGGGCGGCGCGGCGACCAGCTCCCAGACGCCGCCGCTCCCGCCATAGAGACGGCCGCCGTCCACCGCGTAACTGCGCCCGTCCACGCGGGCGGCGGCCGCGTAGGCGCGCACGTTCTCCAGCGCGGTGAGTGGGACCCAGTTCGGCTGGGCGCCGGCGGCTGCGCCAACCGACGCCACCAGGGTCAGCAGCAGCAGCGTCGCACCTGTCAGCAGAAATCGAAAAATCATGGCAAAACCTCCTTAACCCGCTCCTCCAACTGTCGATGCCTTGATTCTACAGCCGCCGCAGGCATCTTTCCGGCCATCATTCGGAACCTTTTCGGACCGTTTGGCAACGGTCGCCGCGTCCGCGCGCCCAGAGCATGTTGCAGCCGCCCCGTGTCCGCCCTCGAATTCCAACTCGTGTTATACTTGCCGGCATGAAGAAAGCGCCGGGGCCGCAATACGGGTCGCGGCTGACGACTGAGCGGTTGGCATAGGGCGGCAGGCCTCTGCATGGTCACGCCGCAATCACGCGCCGGTGATGGGCGGCCAACCTCAGACGCCTGCACCAGCTGCATGCCCCGGATGTTGTCCTTCGGAATTCCAACTCTCAGCTCTCCGTACTTGGCAGCCGCCAACGAGTCCACTTTGCGCGTTTGCCGGGAACGCAGAGTTGACCACCAAAAACTGCTGTTGAGAGGTCCATGCAACTGACGGTACGCGGGCTGCTTCTGCTGGCGGCTACTGCCCTGTTTCTCGCCGCCGCCACCCTCGCGGGCTGGCTGGTCTGGCTTGCACTCGCTTGGCTGATCGCAAGCAGTGCACTCCTACTGACCGACTGGCAACTGTCGCCGCGCCCCCAGGACTGGTCCGTTTACCGCAGTCACGATGAGCGTCTCTCACTGGCCGCGTGGAACCGCATCGAAATCCGGGTGGAGTTGGATGCCGGAAGACGAAATCTTCCGGTCTGGCTGCGCGATGAAACGCCGCCGACATTTGGCATCGCCGAGGAACAGCGGGTCCTGCGCGGAACGGTACAGCCGCGTCAGGCCGCCCGCTGGGTCTACTACCTTTATCCGCCGCGGCGGGGGGACTACCGTTTCGGCGACCTGCACCTGCGCTGGGAGTCCGTCTTGGGGCTGCTGCGGCGGCAGACGAAGATCGCCGCGCGCGTGGACGTGAAGGTCTACCCGAATCTGGCGGATGTAAAGAAGTACGACCTGCTCCTGCGCAAGAATCGCCTTTGGGAGATGGGGTTGCGAACCGTGCGCGTCCGGGGCAGAGGCACCGAATTCGCAAGGTTGAGGGAATACCAGCCGGACGACGAATACCGGAACATCAACTGGAAGGCGACTGCGCGGCGCGGCAGCCCGATCTCGACCGAGTTCGAGACCGAGCGGGCGCAGAACCTTGTGGCGCTGCTCGACGTAGGGCGTATGATGCGCAGCCCGGTCGGGGATGTGGCGAAGATGGACTATGCCATCAACGCCGTCCTACTGCTGGCCTATGTGGCTGTGCAGAAGGGCGACCGCATGGGCGTGCTGACTTTCGCCGACGACGTGCAGTCCTGGCTGCAGCCGCGCACCGACAAAGCCCAGTTCTACCGCATGCTGGAACTGCTGTACAACGTGCAGGGACAGCCGGTCGAGCCGGATTTTGCCGGCGCGTTCGGCTACTTCGCCGCCCGCCAGCGGCGGCATTCGCTGGCGCTCGTCTTCAGCGACCTGACCGGAAGCGTAAGCAATGAAGCGCTGGTGGCGGGACTGCTGCGGTTGCGCCGGCAACATCTGCCGCTGCTGGTGACGATGCGCGATCCGACGGTGGAGGAGTTTGCCCGCCAGCGCGTCGCCGATGTAACCGGGTTGTACCGGCGCACGGTGTCGGAGACGCTGCTGCAGGAACGGGCGCTGACGCTGGAGTCGTTGCGCAGCCGCGGGGTGTTGACGCTGGACGTGCCGGCAGACCAGCTGAGCGTCGCGCTGATCGAACGCTATTTGCAGATCAAGGCGCGGACGCTGCTGTAGGAGAGCTTTTTCGTCAGTTGCGCTGCTCTGTTGCCGGCCGGCGCAACCAATACCAGTGGAGGGAGATACCGGTCGAAAGGCCGACGGCCAGTTTCAGCTGCCACGGCAGCCCGCTGGGGCTGATAAATCCCTCGATCAGCCCGGCCGCAACCAGTAAGGGCGCGCTGCCGAGAATCAGCTGCACTGCGACGCGGGCGCGCTGGCGCAGGGCGGCCGCCCTGCTCAACAGACCGGGCCGCAGCAGGCCGTCGGCGATAAAGAAGCCGCAGCCCCCGGAGAGAAAGATGACGCTCAGTTCGACGAAGCCGTGGGCGGCGACGAACTCGCCCAGGCCGGCGCTCATACCGTGGAACTGCAAGAGCCCGAATACAGCGCCGATGCTGAGTCCATTGAGAATGATGATAAAGAGCGTCAACAGGCCGCCGGTGAGAGCGCCGGCAAAGGCAAAAAAGGTCACGCCGATATTGTTGGTGAAGATCGCGGAAGAGGCGGCTGAGCGCACGCTGGGCGCGATCTCCGTCCACAGTTCGCCGTCCTCCACCGTCTCGACCAGCGGCTCGATGCCTGGACCCATGATAAGATAGATTGCGTCGGGCCGGTTCCAAACGACGAGGAAGGCGATGATCGCGGGCAGCAGAAACAGCGCCGTCGATGCCAAAGTATAGGGGAGCAGACGGCGGTACAGGAGGGGGAAGGCCTCGCGATAGAAGTCAAACAGCTGCTGACGGCGCAGCGGTTCGTCCCGGTAGAGGTGGGCGTGGGCGCGGCCGACCAACTGGTTGAGATAACGTGTCACCCGCTGGCTGGGGAAGTCGCGTTGCGCGAGTGCCAGATCGGATGAAGCGAGCAGATAGAGACGGCCGAATTCCTGCAGTTCATCCTCGGAAAGGGCCTTGGCGTTGCTCCAGGAGCGGTCGGTCAACTCCTCGAGACGCCGCCAGCTCTGCTCCTGTCTGCGGATGAATGCTTCAAACTGCATAAGAAGGCCCCATGGCTAGCAGACCACTGAAATTAGACCAGGACTACACGATCGACACGCCGGAAAACGTCTCTTTCAGCTATGACATTGCCGGCATCGGCAACCGTTTTATCGGCGCGCTGATCGACAGCTTCATCGTCATCTGTCTGTTGGTTATTCTGAACATTCTCTTGTTCGCAGTCCTGTTTCGGGACAACGCCGACGTTGCCTCGCTCTTCGAAGGCGAGGATACAAGCTGGCTCGGGGGCTTTGCCATTGCGCTGTTTGCTCTGCTCCAGTTCATCATCTTCTGGGGCTATTATACCCTGTTTGAATTCTTGTGGAACGGTCAGACGCCGGGCAAACAGCTGGTAAAGATTCGCGTGCTGCGTCTGGATGGCAACCCGATCGGCTTCGTCGAGGCGCTCTTGCGCAATCTGGTGCGGCCGGTCGACTTTCTGCCTTCCGGCTATGCGCTGGGCCTGGTGGTGATGTTCTCCAACGAGAAGAGCCGGCGGCTGGGGGATTGGGCTGCGGGCACGATCGTCGTGCGGATGCGTGGGGACCTGTCGCTCGATTCACTGGTCGAGACGGCTGGAAGGGAGAGGCAGCCCGAAGCCGCCGAGAGTTCGTCCCTGCTGCTGGAATTCCCCCACATCCGCCAGCTGTCCACGTCCGACTATGAACTGATCCGGGAAATGTTGGCGCGCAAATGGTACGGAGGATCGTCGAACATTATGTTGCGCCGCCTGGCGCGAGCGATCGCGGCCCGGCTCGACAAGCCGAAGCCGAACACCACGCGGGCGAGCATCGACTTCCTGAACGCGGTTGCCGAAGCCTACCGCCAACTGCAGCCGCAAGACCGCAACTGAGCGACGGAACAAGGTCCCAATGAACAGAGGCTGATTTTTCCCTACGAGGCAAGCAAATGGACGACAATCCCCCTGTCATCGACTCTTCGCCAGACCAGTATCGCAGCGACGGCGGCGAGCCGCGCCGCGCAGGCATCGCCTACACAATCAAAGAGATGCCGGAAGACCTGCGGCCCAGGGAACGGCTGGCGTACGCGGGTGCCGGCGCGCTGAGCGTCGCCGAACTTCTGGCCATCATTCTTCGCACCGGCGGCCGGGGCGAGAACGTGATCCGCCAGGCCGAGCGGTTGTTGACCGAGTTCAACGGGCTCCCCGGACTGGCACAGGCGAGCTTTGAGGAGCTGACGAAGGCACATGGCGTGGGCCAGGCCAAAGTTACCCAGATCAAGGCCGCGATCGAGCTGGGACGCAGACTGCTGCTGGCCGCGCCCCAGGAACGAATGAAGATCCAGAGCCCGCAAGATGTCGCAAACCTGTTGATGATGGAGATGGGTCTGCTGGAGAGGGAACAGGTGCGCGCCGTCCTGCTGGACACGAAGAACCACGTCCAGCGGATCGCAGAGGTCTATTCAGGCAGTCTGAATGCGGCCGCGATTCGCGTCAACGAAATCTTCACCGAGGCCGTGCGCGCCAACAGCGCGGCCCTGATCGTCGTGCACAACCATCCCAGCGGCGACCCGACGCCCAGCCCGGAAGATGTGCAGGTGACAGAGCAGATTGTCGCCGCGGGGAAACTACTTCACCTGAATTCGGAGTAAATGAGCACCTTATCAAGCTGGTAGAATAGAAGTTCGCCAACCAAAATTCGCCAGCATAGAAAGGTGCTCAGAGATGAGTATACTCAAACTGTTCTGTCATGTCGATGACTTCTGTCAGTGGCTGGTTACGTGGGAGAATGCCAAGCTG
>DAOUHX010000132.1:0-11294 GCA_034428395.1 Caldilineaceae bacterium | reverse complement strand
AAAGTTGCCTGGTATAGCAGTTCCACCTCTTCCGCACAGAGACATTCGACAATACGCCTTCAACGGGCGACTGCAAGCAAGGATACTCGATCGCGAAGTCGAATCCACTGCTCATCCTGCATGAATTTGGTCGCATCTTATTGGGCAACTTGCACATAAAGCGTGTTTTCTGACGCAGTGATGGTGGCAAATTGTTCTCTTCTTGCCGGTTCAAGCCCGCATGATGGCCATGTCGTACAAAAATCTGGGTGCGTTGCGCATCGGCACCTCTTCCTGGAGCTTCCCTGATTGGCGCGGCGTATTCTATCCTCGCGGTACGCCGGCTGACCGCCAGCTCAACCATTACGCCGCAACGTTCAACAGTGTCGAGATCAATACCAGCTTCTATGCCCTGCCCGCGCCGAGAACCGTGCGCCGCTGGCTGGAAAGCGTGTCCCCAGAATTCACATTCTCGCTCAAGGCGCCGAGAGAGATCACCCATGAAAGGCAGCTGGTAGATGTCGACGAGCTGGCCGCGGCCTATCTCGACGTGGTGCGCTCATTCGAGACGGCCGCCGGCCCCGGCCTGATCCAGTTCCCCGCCGGCGTCTCGCGCGCACGCGCCGGCCGCCGCCTTGCCGGCTTCTTCGACCGCCTTGCGCCGGCTGCGGCCTCGCTTCCCCTCTCGGTCGAGGTGCGCGCCGTTGACCTCATGACGCCCGCATTTGTACGCTTTCTGATGGAGAGGCGGATTGGGTTCGTCACCGTCGAACGCGTCGGTCAGCCGGATACCTTCTGCCACTGGCTAGCCGCCGCCGAGAGCGCCGACCCCACCATCCCCCTGCACATTCGCCTGATCGGCCGCGACCGCGACCCGCTGCCCGACGACAGCATGCTCCGCCGGCCCCAAGACGAACTCCTGGACAAATGGGCACAGCGGATTGCCGCCGTCTTGCAAGCCGGAAGGGATGTCTTCTGTTATGTCCACAATCCCTTTGAGGGCCACGCGCCCGGGACGGTCCGACGCCTGAGCACCAGGGTCGGTATGCGCGTGCCTCTGCCCGAGTGGAATCCCGAAATCGTGACGCCGCCCGATGACGAAGAGAGCGGTCAAATGGGCCTGTTCTGATCTGAGTTAACCTAGCTTAATTCTGACGTTAACTGAGCTTTCTTCTTTCCCTTTACCCTCGCAGCGCAAGATCCTGGCAAGATTCGCCCTCGCAGGCCATTTTTCAATGCTATACTGTGCCCCATTGTGAGTTGCGCCGGTTGCCTGAAATTCGCGCGGCTCAGAACCGTCCGCCATTCATTCAACCGCTATATAAGAGGAGCAATATGGAGATCATCGGGATTCTGCAGCTTGTTCTCTTAATTGGCCTCGTCGTCGCGGTCGGCTATCTGCTTTTCAATGTCCGTAGAGTGCGTCCCCCGCAGGAGATGCCTGAGAAGGACGACGAGACGCAGAAGAAAGAAATCCGCTTGCGCCGCGGACACATGGCACTGGCGCGGCGGCGGGCCAGGTATTCGGTTAGCGGATAGCAAAAAGGCCGGCCCGACTGGGGCCGACCTTTCGCGCAAGTCCAACACAAGACTGTGATCGCGTGACGGCTGTTGCCCCAGCCATCACCCAGAGCCTGCGCTGGACCGGTCTCCAGTATAGCGCACGCGCCAGACTCAAACAATGTCAGTTCGGGCGGCGCACCGGTCCAGCCTTTTGTTGTCAATAGGCAAGACTGGATTCCGATGCCTTCCGGTACACGTTTCAGTTGGACGGTTCACAACAACTGAAACATGTCTTTTGCCGGCAAAGGTAGCGGATACGACGACTCGGCACCTATGTGCACATGCGTCGCTATCGAAAAATCCTATACAGGAGACCATGTCCAAATGCTTAAGCGAACCGTTTCATTCACACTCTCCGTTGCCCTGCTGTTGACCATTACAGCGTGTACCATCCAGGCAGTCCCGGCCGAGGACCTGGGCGCGGCCGCGTCCGAGGCGATGGACTCCGAATCGTCCGCGGCCATCGATCTGGATGCCGTCAAGTCTTACGCCCTCGAAAACGCCGCCCAGATGCAGGTCGCCACGGCCGCTCTGGCCGACGTTTCCCAACGCTACTATGACCTCGTACAGGAGGCGGCAAAGGCCGACGGCGATCCCTACGCCCGTATCTGGGACGAGAACCAGGAAGAGGTCCATGCGCTCGTCGTCGAGGCGCGCGATCTCTGGCTGGAAGCCAGCACGTTTTACGAGCTTGACGAAGGCATCGTCGCCGGTGTCCCCTCGCTGGCCCACTTCGACGTCTGGATCGACGCCGGCCCGCCCGGTTCCGAGGACCCGGAAGAGGCCCTTCAGTGGCAGCTTGAACTGCCTGACGGCCGCGTGCTCGAGTCGCCCGGCAACTTTTTCCACAACCTGCTGGAACCGACGCTCTGGGGCACGATCCCAGAGTTCACCGGCCTCAAAGTCGATCTGGACGGTGACGGCGCGATTGCCGTAGGCGAAGCGCTGCCAGAAGCCAACATGCTGCTCGGCGCAACACAGGGGCTGGACGACGCAACGCTCGAAATGCAGGCGGCCATCGAGGATTGGGACCCAACCCTCGAAGATGCGCTTACTGCCCTGGTCACCATGATCCCCACGATGAACGAGTACTTCGAGCAGTGGAAGGAGTCGGTCTTTGTCAGCGGCAGCGAGAGTGAGGCGGAAAGCTTCATTGCAGTCAGCCGCCTGCTCGACATCAAGGGCATTCTCGCCGGCCTCAGCTTTACTTATGACAACATTGCGGTCCTTGTAGCCGATTCCGATTCGCAACTCGACCAGCAGATTCGCACCGATTTCGATACACTGATCGCCTACGTGGACGACCTGTACGGACAGGAGCAGGGCGGCGTGCAGTTCAGCCCTGAAGAGGCCGACCTTTTCGGCACCGAAGCCCAGGACCTGGCGACCGCCCTGGCAGCACTGGTTGCCCAGGCCGCTTCGGACCTCAACGTCACGCTTGACCTGGCATAGCAGAAATGGCCGGCGCTTGTCAGAGCGCCGGCCATTCTTCGTTGCTCTTGATTGGAAGGGAACCCGCAGTGAAAAGCCTTGTGAAGGGGACAGGCAATATGGCGCGTTTCGGCGTGCTGTGCCTCCTGTTCCTTACGCTGTTTTTTGCCGCAACCCTGGCTCCGATGGCGGCCGCTGCGCAGTCGCCTGAGAAAGGCGAATCTTCCTCGGCACCGTCTTCTCCCTTGCAAGATACAGAGCAGATTCCCCTGTGGCAGCTGGCCGAGGAGCTGCGTAGCTTGACCTTCGAATCCCAACGAGCGCTCTTCGCGGCCGAACGCGCCCCGCAATCTGTGCAGGCCGAACTGGCCGCCGAGGCCGTTTCCCACATCGAGACCGCAACCGAAAACTACACAGCCGGCCTGGGGGCGCACCTGGCCGCGGCCGCGCCCGCCGCCGACAAGTGGATTAAGGAGGCGCTGGCCGACGCGCTGCAAGCTGTAGAGTCCGGTGACGGCAGCGCGCTTTCCTCCGCACGCGGCCGCGTCTGGACAGGGCTGCTGTGGGGCGCGTCCATGGCTGCGCTAGGCGCCCTAGAGGCTGAAGATGGCGCGCGCGCGGCCGACTGGCTTCGCCTGCGCGAATTCCGACGCGCCACCAAAGTGAGCATGATCCACGACCTGGCCCGCCAGACCGTTATCTCCTATAGCGGCGGCCAGACCAACCAGGCGACAACGATTGCCGTCGTCGGCGACGACCTGCGCGATACCTACTTCTTCCGCCTGCGCGAGGCGCTGAACAAGCTTGAAGAGGCCGCCCGCAAAGGCTATCCAACGCGCGCGGGTGAGTGGACGGGCCAGATGCGGGGCTACTTCGCTATCCTGCGCCCCGATTACGCCTCAAAAGAAGGGCAGTCCGCCGCACGGGCCATCGAAACAGCCTTGGCCGATCTTGATCAAATCGTGCTGTCAGGCCGCCTTGACGAGACTTTTGCCGCGGTTGCCGACCTGCGCGGCCTGCTCTCAGCCTACCAGCCAGTTGATCTTTCGCCCGAAGAGTTTGCCCGCCGCAGCCAGTTACTCTATCTCTTCATTGACCTCGTCTATATAGAGTACCGCGACGGCGTGCGCAACGGGCAGATTACCATCGACACCGAGTACAGAGAGGCCCTCACATTCCGCGACCAGGCCGAGGTCTTTTTCACTGAACTCCAACCCCGAATCTCTGCCGCCGACCCAGTTGCCGCAGAACGTCTTGCCAGCCTGCTCCGGGAGATGAAGGTAACGATGGACGCACTCGGCGAGAGGCAGGCGGTCCGCTCCATGGTCGAAGAGGCCCTGATGTTGACCGAGCAGACCCTCGGAGACGCCGTGCATGACACCAGCGGCGAAGGTATCTTCAACGTGGTGGAGACGCTGCTGAACGAGATGGAGCAGCAGGTCGCGCGCGGGGAGTACGAACTGGCCGAGAGCAGCCGCGTACAGGCCTATGCTCTCTTCGATGCCGGACCGGAACTGCGGCTGATGGCCTTCTCACCCGACCTGGTCGCCCGCCTCGACGGCATCTTCTGGCACGGCTATCAGGGACAGCCGGGGCTTTCGCTGGCCGTAGCACAGCGCCGAAGCCCAGCAGAGGTTGCTGAAATACGCGATCAGCTCGATACCTGGCTGGCCGAAGCCCAGACCGTACTCGGAAGCGGCGCCGCGCCGATGGCCATAGTAACCAATTCCGCCGTAATTGTCTTCCGAGAGGGGCTGGAGGCGATCGTTATCCTCGCTGCCCTTCTCGCCAGCATGGTGGGCGCCTATGCCGCGTTCCGACGCTCGATGGTGATCGGCGTTCTGCTGGCGCTTGTCGCTACCGGGGCCACGTGGTGGATCGCCCAGCGCCTCATGCTGGCATTCAGCGGCTTCGGTGAGCGCCTCGAAGCCATTGTCGGGCTGATTGCCGTCGGCGTGCTGCTGCTGATAACCAACTGGTTCTTCCATCGCGTCTATTGGAAGGATTGGATAGCCGGTTTCCACCAGCGCAAGAAAGTTCTCCTGGGCGGCGCGGCCGAAAGTCTGATCTCTGCGCAGGCCCTGGGATTTATCGCCCTCGGCTTCACCAGCGTTTATCGCGAAGGTTTCGAAACAGTACTCTTTCTGCAGGCGCTCGTGCTTGACGCCGGGCCGGCCGTTGTGATGCAAGGCGTGGCACTGGGCCTGGCGGGCACGGCTGTCGTTGGCTACTTCACCTTCCATCTTCAGACCCGTCTGCCCTACAAGCGGATGCTGGTCATTACCGGGATTCTCATTGGCGGCGTCCTGTTGGTAATGACAGGCAACACCGTTCACACGATGCAGGCTGTCGGCTGGCTGCCGATTTCGCCAGCGGGCTCCGCAAGTCTCCCCTATTGGATGGGCCTGTGGCTCGGCGTTTATCCGACTTGGGAGACCATCAGTAGTCAGATTGCGGCGGCGATTTTCGTAGTCGGCAGCTATTTTCTGGCCGAGTTTCAACAGAAGAAGCGCATTCGAGCCAGCGCCAGGAGCTCGCCTGCAAATACTGGCGAACAGGCGGTTGAGCCTGCCTGGACTGCTGCCAATGAAAATAGTACCTGATGAGTAAAGAAAAAAACCGGCCCCGTAGGGCCGGCAACAGATAGGAACAACAACAGTCCTTTGAAGGCGGCTGCTGGACCCAGCCAACTTCGACCCTGCTGAACCTACCGCAGAGTATATCAGATGCCGCTTCGCATCGCAACTGTGGCTTCTCTCCCTGTGAACAGGTTCAGTTTGGTGCACATAAGTTCACCAACCGAAAGGAGAAAGCCATGCCTCTCTTGAAGCGTTTCGGTCTGCTCATCTTCTGCTCACTGTTGCTGACGGCATGTGTACTGCCGGTAAGTCCGGCAACGCCCTCCACTGAGCCTCAGGCAGGGGAAAAGCCAGCATCTTCATCCACGGACGCACAATCTCGGCAGGAATCTACTGCCAGGGAAGTTCTCGACGCGGACGGGAATCTCGTAGTCATTGAGGACCTGAGCAGGATAATCACTTTGGGCGGGCCGGTTACTGAAATCGTGTTCGCCCTGGGTGCCGGGGAAAATGTCGTTGCGGTGGATAGCTCCAGCAGCTATCCGTCTTCCCTTTCGGAGTTGCCCCAGGTCGGCTACCAGCGCCGGCTGTCGGCGGAAGGCGTTCTCGCGCTAAACCCCTCTGTGATTCTGGCCACCACTGAGGCGGGGCCGGCTGAGGCGATTCAGCAGCTGAAAGATTCCGGCGTCGCAGTGCTTCTTCTGGAGTCGGAGGACTCGGAGGCAGGGGTGGCGCGCAAGGTTCGCGCCCTTGCCCAGGCACTGGGCCGCGACACCGAAGGCGAGACGCTCATCGCTCAGATTCAGTCAGACCTGGATGAAGCCCGCACCTACGTGCAAGCGTCCTACATATGGCCAAAAGTCATGTTTATCTATGCGCGCGGTGCCGGCGCCGTCAGCGTAGCCGGCTTGAATACCGGCGCCGATGTCATGATCGATTTGGCAGGCGGCGTGAACGCGATTACAGAGTTCGATGACTATCGTCCTCTGACGGCTGAGGCGGCTATTGCCGCGGAACCTGACGTTATCCTGATGTTCACGGGTGGCCTACAGAGTCTCGGCGGCGAGGAAGGCTTGTTGCAGTTGCCAGGGATTGCCCAGACGCCTGCCGCGGAATCCGGACGCATCGTCGCGATGGACGGGCTGTTCTTGCTCAACTTTGGCCCTCGAATGGGCAAAGCCGCGCTGGAGCTCGCTCAGCGAATCAGAGAAGGTCACTAAGCAATCGAAGGTCACGAAGCAATCAAATAGACAGGAGCACAATTCAAATGTGTCAACATGTAGTCATTCTGGCCGAACGCAACGGTCAGCAGTACATCAGTCAATGCGAGCACGGAACTGTCCACCTCATCTGGGATGGTATCGGGCTTCACCTGCCCGCGGAAACCTTCAACCGTCTGGTAGGTCATGTCATGCAAACGCGCGCCAAGATTCTTGAGCAGGAAGACCTGGTGAAAGGGCGCCACTGCCGTCTTTGCGTCGGCAAGATGTCTCTGACACTTCCCGCAGAAGAATTCCTGTTGATGGTGGAGATGATCGATGAGGTCGTGCCCCGAATCAATCTGACGGGAAATGGCCAAGTTCATCCGCAATTTCGTATTGCGCCGCCTCATCAGGTAACGCCTCCCGTCCTGAACTGAGCATCGGTCGTCCGTTTTGTCATCTCGTGAGTACGTCTCCATGCAGCCGGAAGACCTGATTGCCGGTAGAAGCTGCTCGTTAGCTCTTCCGGTCTCCAACGAAGGTCTGGCTTCCTCGGCCAAACTTGTCTTCCGGGCATACACATGGCTGGGCGGATGATTTTTGGAAATCATCTGCCCAGATTCCTCCCCACTGACCGAGTCGGGAGGCAGACTTGCCTGGTCCTGGGGGGACTTGGCGTTCTTCTTGTTTTCACCAGCGCTACCAGCATCGCAGTCGGCGCTGTTCCCGTTTCTCCGGGCCAAATTGCCGCGATTCTTGCAAAGCAGCTCGGGCTGGAGATGCCCTGGGCTTTTGAAATCCGCCACGAGGCCGTCGTCATTGCAATTCGCCTGCCCAGGGTTCTTCTCGGTGTTCTTGTCGGGTCGGGGTTGGCGCTTTCGGGCGCGGCACTGCAGGGGCTCTTTCGCAATCCCCTGGCAGACCCGGGCCTGATAGGCATTTTCAGCGGCGCGGCCCTGGCTGTGACGGCGTGGATAGTTGTCGGTTTGCCCTTTGCGCAGAAGGCTGGCACCCTTTTCGGCTTCGCCTCCTTGCCGCTCGTCTCCTTTTTGGGCAGCATTGCAACAACATTTGTCGTGTATCGAATTTCGACAGTGAGCGGCCTCACAGCGGTGTCCACCATGCTGTTGGCGGGGATCGCAATTAACGCGCTGGCAGGCGCCGGGGTGGGCTTCTTTGTTCTTCTCGCTACTGACGATCAACTGCGCGATATCGTTTTCTGGAATCTGGGCAGTCTCGGGGGAGCGACCTGGCGCGCCGTCTTGAGCGCCGGACCGTTCATCGGGTTGGCCGTGCTCGTCCTGCCGCGGCTGGCCAGGGCTCTCAACACCCTTCTGCTTGGGGAAACCGAGGCCAGACATCTGGGCATTCCTACCGAACAGGTAATGCGACTCATCGTAGTGATGTCGGCTTTGGCGGTGGGCGCGTCGGTGGCGGTTGCCGGCAGTATCGGGTTCATAGGGTTGGTTGTTCCCCATCTTCTTCGTCTGATGGTCGGGCCGGAACATCGCCTTGTTTTGCCCGGTTCTGCACTGCTCGGCGCCTCATTGCTGGCCGCTTCCGATGTAGTCGCCCGTACAATCATTGCGCCCGCTGAACTGCCAATCGGCATCGTTACAGCCAGCCTTGGCGCCCCATTCTTTCTCTGGCTCCTGCTACGCGCTCGCCGACAAGGAGAATCCAGTCTTGCTTGAGGCCGCAGGAATCTGTGTTGACGCGAACGGAAGGCGGCTGGTCGATGATGTCTCGTTAAGAGTCGCTCCGGGCAGGTTTCTGGCCCTGGTCGGCCCAAATGGAGCTGGAAAGTCAACGCTTTTGCGTGCTCTGAGCGGCGAACGCATCCTGACAAAGGGCCGGATACATCTGAACGGCACCTCCCTCAGTCATTGGTCTACGAGGCAATTGGCTCAGATGCGCGCAGTTCTGCCCCAGGTCTCAAATCTTACTTTTGCATTTCGGGTCTATGAAGTGGTCCTTATGGGACGCACGCCGCATGTTGGGAAGAAGGAAAGGCAGCTGCACTATAGAGTTGCTGAGCAGGCCCTTGCCGAAGTTTCGATGACGGAGTTCAGCCAGCGCATTTTTACGACACTGTCGGGCGGCGAACAACAAAGAGTGCAGATGGCCCGAGTGCTGGCGCAAGTCTGGGAAGAGTCGCCCTGGGGTTCCCGCTACATGCTGTTGGATGAGCCAACCAACAATCTTGACATCGCCCATCAGCACGAACTGTTGAGGGCGGCACGGCGCCTGGCGGAGCAGGGAGCGGGCGTCTTGGCAATCCTTCATGACCTGAATCTGGCAGCTCAATACGCCGACAGAATTGTCTTTCTGAACAAAGGGCAGATTCTGTCCGCCGGGTCCCCCAAGGAAGTGCTGACACCGGAACGAATCGAATACGCTTTCGCAGTTCCAGTCAGCGTGATCCAACATCCCACTGCAGCATGTCCCTTGGTCGTGCCGGCGCCGTAAAGTCCCAACCGGAACCCATTCCATAAGCAACAAGAGAGGAGAAGAAAATGGTGATTGTAATGAACAGAATACCCGTACTTCCGAAATACGCTGAGGCGTTCGAAGATCGCTTCAAGGACCGCGCTGCGTTGGTGGACCGCATGCCGGGCTTTATCTCTTTTCGGCTGCTTCGCCCTATGAAAGACGGCGCCCCTTTTGTCGTCGAAACTCTATGGGAAAGTAAAGAGCATTTTGAGAATTGGACCCAGTCCGAGGAGTTTAAGCAAGGACATGCCCGTGCAGGGAGGTTGCCAAAGGAAGCCTTCTCTGGACATCCCAACCTGGAGGTTTTCGAAGTCGCTCAGTCTGCGCAACGGGGTGAGGTCCTGGGTTAGTTGAACCGAAGAGGGATGGACTGGCGGATCCTTACATTGGGGCGGCTTTCCCGGCCTCAACTGAAACCGTTTTCGCTTACCGGAATCGTAACTGCTAAGCCCCTTGTCCGAACTGGCGTTCTTCATTGGGACGCGACTAGATGGTTATTGGCCCTGTTTGGCGAGGCTTCTTACAATCGGGGCTAGTAGTGTCCTGAATCTTACATCGTTGATTTCGAGCCCTATAGAGGCAATGAATCCAATGAGCCGCTCCAGCCACAAGTGGTTGGCATACGTCAAAGACCGCGTTTTTGTTTTGACGCTGCTTTGGGCCGGTTTCGTCCTGGGCATCAGCTTCATGGCGACTCCGCTCAAGTTTCAAGCTCCCTCGCTGACGCTACCCGTAGCCATGGAAATCGCTTTTGTGACTTTTCACACGCTGAACGCCGTGGAGATCGGCTTGGCTTTGGCCATTCTCGCAGTAATCTTTGCGACCCCAAGGCCGGACCGCACACGGCGCCTTGCCCTCCTTTCTGGTTTGCTGCTCCTGATCCAGACACTACTCCTCTATACTGCTTTGGATGCCCGCACTGTGGCCATAATCAATGGGACAGAGTCGTCGATTCCATCCTTTCACTCCTGCTATGTAGGCCTAGAGGTCTTGAAACTGGCCCTCCTTTTCTATCTGGGCCACCGGCAGATAGAAGAGTATGGAGCAAGAATCCTCACAGCTACTTGTGGTGCAGTTCATTCCAATTAGGCCTTCCAAGCTGAATCGTACCGGAACCCTGCGGCTTTTTGCGGCGGAAGCATTTGGCCAATAGGGGGAACTGGTGCAATATGTGACGAAAATGGGCGCTATGTCGTCCGCTATGGGCGCAGCCTCTTCAGACGGGGGGCCAAGGTTGACCAACGACCTTAGCAATACTCACGACCATAGCCATGGTCACGATCACAATCATCATCACGGCCACGGGCTGCACCAGCACCACCATCTCGGCGACTCAGCCAACCTGCGTACTGCTTTCTTACTCAACCTCTGCTTCACCGTTGTCGAGATCATAGGCGCGTTCCTGACAAACAGCGCCGCAATCATGGCCGACGCCTTGCACGACCTCGGCGACTCGATCGCGCTGGGCATGGCCTGGGCCCTGGAAAAGCAGGCCGTCAAGAAGTCGTCGGCCCGCTATTCCTACGGTTACGGCCGCCTTTCGCTGCTAGCCGCCTTCATCAATGCTGTCGTATTAATTGGCGGCGGGCTGTTCGTACTTTCCGAAGTGGTTCCGCGCCTCCTCGCCCCCGAAGCCACCAACGCTCCTGGAATGATCCTCTTGGCCCTGGGCGGCATCGCCGTCAATGGCGTCGCGGTCTGGCGGCTGCAGGGGGGCGCGACAATGAACGCCAAAGTCGCCATGTGGCACCTGCTCGAGGACGTGCTCGGCTGGGTCGCAGTACTAATCGTCGGCATCACGCTGCTCTTCATCGATCTCTACATCCTGGACTCGATTCTCTCGCTGCTTATCACCCTGTACATTCTTTACAACGTTCTGGGCAATCTGAAACGGACCGCGGAACTCTTCCTGCAGGCTGCGCCCGAGGGTGTCGATATGTCGCAGCTGGCCCAGCGCCTGCGCGAGATTCGCCTGGTCGAAGACTGTCACCATACACATCTCTGGTCACTCGACGGCAACCATCATGTGCTCTCCACGCACCTTGTC
>DAOUHX010000131.1:0-1511 GCA_034428395.1 Caldilineaceae bacterium | reverse complement strand
GATGCGGCCCATGTGGTGAGAGCCTTTGAGGACCTGCATGCAGCCGTTCTCGCGGGTGGCGGCGTCGACGGCGATGGAGACGCTGGACATGAGGGGGTAGAGGACGTAGTTGTCGTACCAGTAGCCGTAGTCCTGGTGCCAGGCCCAGGCGCCGCCGACTTCGGGGTCTTTGAGGATCATCTTGGAGTGGTAGTGGTAGACTTCGCCGCCGAGGAGCTGTTCCATGGCGTTGACGACGCGGTTGCAGCGGGCGTACATGCCGTAGATGCCGTTGCCGGGCTGGTTCCAGAGGGTAAGGCGGACGGTGCCGCCTTCGCCGTCGGCGCGGCCGAAGGATTTCTGGTCCATCTGGCGGTCGGCGATGGCGGTGCGGCGGAGGAGTTCGATCTCTTCGGCGTCGAAAAACGATTTGACGATGAGGTAGCCGTCGTCGTGGTAGGCGTTGATCTGGTCCTGTGTGAGCATGGTTTGTTCCTTCTTTCTGAAATCATGGCCGGCCGCTGCCGGCTGCACATGGAAGAGTTCCGGGGTAAACGCTATTCTGACAGTTGCAGTTCCATGTCGATGGTCGTGAGTTCAATGTCTTCGATGGTTTCCTGTTTGCGGGCGAGCTCTTTGAAGCCCTGTTTGCGGTAGAAGGCGAGGCCTTTTGCGTTTTCGGCTTCGACTTCGAGGCGGAGTTGGCGGGCGCCGGGGTAGGCGGCGATGCAGGCGTCGAGCAGCACGGCGCCGATGCCGCGGCGCTGGTGGGCGGGCAGGACGTAGAGACGGCCGATGGCAACGATTCCGTTGTCGCGGCGGGCCGCGGACAATAGGCCCAGAATGGCATTGTCTTCGTCTTTGGCGAGGGCGAAGTAGACGTTTTCGGATTCGATCTCGGCGGCGAGCGTTTCGGGACTGTGCCAGAGCGCGGTGATCTTGTGAATGACTTCCACCGGTATGAAGGTGCAATAGGTGTCGATCCAGGTCTCAGTGAGGACCTGCTTGATTTGTTGGACTTCTTCTACTCTGGCCGGTTGGACGGTAATCATCTTCGTTTGTGCCATGTTCACTCAAGCGCAGTTTTCGTCGGTCTCGTTGAGACAGATGCGGGCGTTCTGCTCAGACACGGATAAGGTCCTTCTCAACATACTGGCGGAGCAGTGGTTTCTTGTCTACAGCTCCTCTGGTCGAGACATCCACCTTCGTGTCCAACAGCTCCGCCAGGTGGTCGCAGAGATCGACGAATTCCCAGCCCAAGGGCGCGTTCAGGGTTATCAGAATATCGAGGTCGCTCGAGGCGGCCTGTTCGCCGCGGGCATAGGAGCCAGAAAGGAGGCGATCTCCTCGACATGGTAGCGGTTCTTCAGTTCGGACTGATGCGCACGCAGGATCGTGCGGACTTCCTCTACGCTCTTCATGGTTTGCGGTGCGATTGATTCAACGATTCAGCGTGCAATCCTTGCCGGTCGAGTCAGCCGACGCTGCCTGCTTCACGGACTCCTCTGGCTTGCTTTCGAACTCGGTATCAT
>DAOUHX010000130.1:0-9555 GCA_034428395.1 Caldilineaceae bacterium | reverse complement strand
GTGGTCGATCGAGCACTTCGGCGACGGCTTTTCGATGGGCACCGCGTTCGGCGCCAGCGGTATGGCGCTGATGGACATGGCCTTGCGTATCAACCCGGACATCGACATCTTCTACATCGACACCGACTACTTCTTCCCCGAGTCGCTGGCCCTGATCGAACGGTCGCAGCGCCACTACGGCCGGCCGTTCCGCCGCGTGGCCTCGGACGTCAGCGTGGCCGAGCAGGAGCGGACCTACGGGCTCAAGCTCTACAGCAGCGACCCCGACAAGTGTTGCAACATTCGCAAGGTCGTGCCGATGGTCGAGGCACTCAAAGGCAGTACGGCCTGGGTCTCGGCGCTGCGGCGCGACCAGTCGCCGACGCGCGCCGGCACTCCTGTGCTGCGCTGGAATGATAAGTACGGTGTGGTGAAGGTTTCACCGCTGGTCCATTGGAGCGAAGCGGACGTCTGGGACTATATCCACGAGCACAACGTCCCCTACAACGAACTGCACGAGCGTAACTATCCCAGCATCGGCTGCTGGCCCTGCACGCAGCCGGTCCAGCCCGGCGACGATCTGCGCGCCGGCCGCTGGGTCGGGCTGACGAAGCTTGAGTGCGGTCTGCACCAAGCCTGACGGCAGTTTTCAGTTTTTGGTTTTGAGTTTTTAGTTGTTGGCTTTGAGTTTTCGGTTCCTGCTTTTGGGTTTATAGTAGTTGGCAATGACATCATCAGGATCGCAACGCAGTTACTGAAAACTGGAAACTAAGAACTGAAAACTCGACAATGAATGGCGTCGTCCTCATCGGCCACGGCAGCCTGCACAGCGACAGCGGCGCCTCGATGATCCGGCTGGCGGCGCGGTTGCGTGAACGCGGCGTTGCGCCGATCGCCGAGGCCGGTTTCCTCAACTTCAGCCGCCCCACGATCGCCGAAGCGGTGGCGAAATGCGTGCGGGCAGGCGCAACCTCCGTAGCGGTTCAACCCTATTTCCTGATCGACGGCGTCTATGTGCAACAGGACCTGCCGGGCGACATCAGCAGAGTCGCGGCGCAGTTCCCCGCGCTGACGATTCGGGTGGCCGCCTGTTTCGGCTTCCACGAGAAACTGGCCGCCATCGCGCTGGAGCGCGTGCGCGCGGTCGACCCGCAGACGAACGGCAGCGGCGACGCCCTGCTGGTGATGGCGCATGGCACGCCGCTTGAAGCGGCAAACGAACCGGTGCGGCAGCTCAGCGCCTGGCTGCACGCGGCGACCGGCTACTCCTGGGCCGCGCCGGCCTACCTGGACTGCAACAGGCCGCGCATCGCCGAGGCCATCGACACGCTCGCGGCCAAGGGCGCGCGCAAGATCGTCGCCCTGCCCTACTTTCTGCATCGCGGTCGCCACCTGAGGCAGGACCTGCCCGCGCTTCTGGCTGCCGCGCGGCGGCGTCACCCGGAGATCACGCTGCTGGAGGCGTCCCACCTCGATTACGACCTGCGCCTGGCCGACGTGATCACCGACCGCCTCGGCGAGCTGCCGGCTACCGACAGGCCCGTCCTCGAAAGCGCTGGCTAACCGAAGACTGAAAACAAAGAACAGATCGGTGGTAAACTGGAACGCGACCCGCTTTCCCTTTGATGCCGGTGCCCTCCGCCTATAAGCAACGCTGCCAAGGCCCTTGTCTCGCTTTGCGGCTGCTCCCGGTCCCGGCTGGAAATCGACCCCAGTTCCTGCTTCCCGGTAACTGCACCCGACTCCATGTCGCGCCGTTACGAAAAACTAGAAACTGAAAACAAGAAACAACAAAAAGGGAGCACCGCCATGACCACTGGCCCCGACTATTCCCCGAAGACGATTTTCTCGCTCGAAGAGAGAGGACGGGAGACGCCGCCTTTCGGGTTGATCGCGCCGGCGCGCTATGTGCAGGGGCCGGGGCTGCTCGACGAGCTGGGCCATTTTCTGGCGCTGGTCCCAAGCAGGCGGCCGGCGGTTCTGATCAGCGCGGGCGGGCTGCGGCGTCACCGTGAGCAGCTGCTGGCCGGCCTGGGCGCGATGGACAGCGAGCCGGCCTTCGAGATCTTCGAAGGCCAGTGCTGCCTCAGCGAGATCGAGCGCGCCGCGGCCAGCCTGCGGGCGCGCGATGTCTCCTTTGACAGCCTGATCGCGGTCGGCGGCGGCAAATGCCTCGACGCGGGCAAGAGTGTCGCCGCGCGCCTGGAAGTGCCGGCGGTGATCTGCCCCACGATCGCGTCCACCGACGCGCCCTGCTCCGCGCTGTCGGTCCTCTACTCGGACGAGGGCATCGTCCAGGGCGGCGAGTTTTTCCCGGACAGCCCGGCGCTGGTGCTGGTCGACTCGCAGCTGATCGCGGCTGCGCCGGTCCGCTACCTGGTGGCGGGCATGGGCGACGCGCTGGCGACCCGTTATGAGGCGCGCACCTGCAAGCGCAACCCGGCCGGCCGCTCGGTGCTCGGCGGCCGGCCGACGGTAGCCGCCCAGGCCATCGCCGAGCAGTGTGCGCAGACGGTATACGACGACGGCATGGCCGCGGCCGAAGCGGCCTTCGGCGGCGAGGTCAACGCGGCGTTGGAGCGGGTGATCGAGGCCAATACGCTCCTGAGCGGCATCGGCTTCGAGAGCGGCGGCGTGACCGGCGCGCACGCGGTCGCCGGCGGCTTCACCCACCTGCCGCACGTGCGCGCACGCTATCTCCACGGCGAGATGGTGGCGATGGGTCTGCTGGCCCAACTGGCGCTGGAACAGTCTGAGGAGGAGTGCGCGCAGGTGGCCCGGTTCAACGCCCAGATCGGTCTACCGACCCACCTTGCGCAGCTCTCGCTGGAGCTTGACAGAGACGGCGCGGCGCTGCAGGCGGCGATGGCCGCGATTGCCGTCTCGCCGCTGATGGATCACGAGCCGCTCGAGGTCACGCCGGAGAATACCTGGGCCGCGCTGTTGCGGGCCGACGAGATCGGGCGCGCGGCCACGGCAACAGCGGGAGACAGCGCCTATCGACGGCTGCACGCATGAGCCGCTTGCGCACGGATGAACTCGCGCGGCGCGCCCGAAACAGCCAGCACAGTGGACGCGGCTGGCCTCTACGGTAATTCCACGGGCGGTGAGGGGGGTGCCATCTAGATGGCCGGCATGCAGATGGTAGAAGGCGCTACCGCGTTTGACGGCAAGGTTCTGACCTGAGAAAGGGGTTGCAAAAGCCCATCTTACGCCTTGCCATACGCCGCCACTTGAAAATGACAGTTGCGTTCAGAAGGTCGGTGAGGGGGTCGGAAACCTCCGCCGGCGTTGCCAGCGAAACCGCATAGTCGTTGCTCATGTGCGGTGTGATCCCCTTGCCGAGGACGTGAATCGCAACTCGGGTTCAGAGGAGACGCGCCGCACAAGTCACCCGTACACCAGATCCAGCCATATCTCGGTGCAGAATCGCCGATGAAATACGGGCGGCGGGCTTGCGCCCCAACTGTCCAATCGAGTTCCGCCGTCTTGTCAGGCATCGCCTGCGTTTTTGAAGATCCATACCCGCTCATTCACGGACTCCCAATACGCCTCGATAAGGCATCGGAAAAGTTTGCCAGATTGACCAGGCAGTGCGCAATTATGCCGGGGCGGACGCTGCGCGTGTGGATGGTTGTGTAGATGAGAGGCAGCAAGCCCAACGCGCGGACCGGCATCAACCAGGGCTTGTCAATATGGTACATGGCGAAAAGCAGGCTGTGTGCGACGGGCTTGAAACGCCCGAACTGGCTTGGCATTCTGGGGAGCAGATACCCGCGGAAATAGAGCTCCTCGGTTATGGGAACGAGGATACCGGCGAGCACGATGTTCGCAATTAGAACGAGCCCTACGACCTCCGAAACGCCTGCCATTTGGTACTTAGCGAAGACGTTGACACCAATGAAAGTTTCGAGCCAATCGGTGATCGGCTCAAGCCCTACGAATATCATGGCGGTTGGCACCAGGATCGCGGGAACCCATATGAAATAGCGATACCAGGAGACCGGTTGCTTGTATACGACGATGCCTTCGAGCGACCAACCCGGATTTTGCCGCTTCTTAGCCAGGTAGTAGAGGTAGCCCAGCTGCACGGGAATCAGCACGAACAGGTTTGTGAATACGCCGAAGATCAGTTCCGGCGGCAATGAGGGGTTCCAAAAGGTCGCTAATCCCAGCAAGGTCGCTGCTATATTTGCGATGCCGGGAGCCAGATGGAGGAAAAGACACTTCCCCAAAGAATGAGGCTCAACCGCCGAACCGATCAGAGCTGCAGCCGGGCGACTTGATGCAACTGCTTTCATCCTCGATCTCCTCCTGTCCCGTTCCCTTGAAGTGGGCCGATAGTTTTAGGCACCTCGTACCGGCCAGTTTGGCGCTTCTGTTTTAATATCCACTTTGCGACGTTCTCCCCGCGATCCGACATGTCTTCAACGTGAACGTCCCTTCGGCTCCGGCGGTCATCGCGACTTTAAGCGTAGGCGTATCTGAAGTCCGCACCTCGCTCCCATCGAATGTTGCAGATACTCCTTTGATAGGGAACTTGACTATCCCATTCTGAGAAGTCGTCAAATTCCCTCTTTATCGTGGCGGCGAGCCATTGTCAAATCTGGTGTATGCGGGGCTGGTCATGCGGCGGCGCTGCAGGCGGCGATGGCCGTCTCGCCGCTGATGGACCACGAGCCGCTCGAGGTCACGCCGGAGAATACCTGGGCCGCGCTGCTGCGGGCCGACGCGATCGGGCGCGCGGCCACGGCAGCAGCGGGAGACAGCGCCTATCGACGGCTGCACTTATCAGCCGCTTGCGCGTAGCAGGAATTGCCTCCTGATCAACCCTTGATTGCCAGTGCTCATGGATTCGGGGTCCCTTCAGGCACGGACTGTCCCACGATCCATGTATCTGTATACGTTATCCAATTCATCTTGTTGCAGTAGCCTCCGAGTCCACTACCAGGAATCCAAAGAGAAACAGTTCTGCCGTATTGGCCGATTCCATTTGGGTCTCGTCCGTCATGACCATCCTTGAGTGCCTGTGCCCAGACCGCGCTAGGCAGCCCGCAGTGCTCGAGTCCGGTCGGGTAGACGCCGTTGAAAGGACCTGGGCTGGCATGGAGATAGCGGTTGTCGTCGATGGCGCTGGCCGCGTTGGGAACAGTCGTATCCGGCGAACTAGAGGCACCGAACGCCGGGTCTTTGAGCCGGCCGCAATGGGATCCTAGAGGAGCAGAACGCGCCTGCGTTATCATCCAGCGCGTAGTGGGACCGGCCTCGTGTGCCGTTGCCCTGGGGCGTCAGCCCTTGCGCGCGACGCGCTTGCCGCTATAATGACTGCATCGCAACGCGACAGGCGCGTTACCCCCGTTTGCCCGCAAACCCGCGCCTGCCTCTCCCGCAAAGGTGAAATGAACCGATGGCACGCACCCGTTTTGTGACCCTCTCCGAAGCCGCGGCGCTGGTTCCCGACGGGGCTACGGTCGCGGTCAACTCGTCGAGCGGGCTGCTGTGCCCGGACGCGCTGCTGCGGGCCCTGGGCGAACGGTTCGAGGAGAGTGGGCATCCCCAAAATTTGACGACTATCCACCCGATCGCGGCCGGCGACATGTACGGCATCGACGGCGTCGAGCACATTGCCCGGCCCGGGCTGCTGGCGCGGGTGATCGCCGGCTCATTGCCCTCGGGGCCGTCGTCGATGGAGACGCCTGCCATCTGGCGCATGGTTGACGCGAACGAGATCGAGGCCCACAACATCCCCAGCGGGCTGATCTTCCACCAGCTGCGCGAGGCCGCGGCCAAACGGCCCGGCGTCCTGACGCAGGTGGGCATCGACACCTTCCTCGATCCCCGACGGCAGGGCGGGCGCATGAACGAGCGCACGCGCGACGGGTTCGTGGAGCTGGTCGAATTCGACGGGCAGGAGTGGCTCTACCTGCGCGCGCTGCATCCCGACGCGGCCCTGCTGCGGGCGTCGACCGCGGACGAGCTGGGCAACCTCTCTTTCGAGCGCGAGGGCGCGTTCCTGGGCGCGTACGACGTGGCGCTGGCCGCGCACAACAGCGGCGGCGTGGTCATCGCGCAGGTGACGCGGCGGGTCGCGGCCGGCAGCCTGCCGGCGCAGTCGGTGCGCGTGCCGGGCGTGCTCGTCGACGCGGTCGTCGTCGTGCCCGACGCCCGACAGACGACCCAGACCGACTACGACCCGGCCATCAGCGGCGAGGTGCGGGTGCCGTCCGCGAGTTTCGAGCTGGCCGAGTGGGGGCTGCAGAAGGTGATCGCCCGGCGGGCCGCGCTTGAGCTGCGCGACGGCGAAGCGGTCAACCTCGGCTTCGGCATCTCCGCGCTCGTGCCGCGCGTTCTGCTCGAAGAGGGACTCGACGGCGCGGTCACCTGGGTGATCGAGCAGGGCGCGGTCGGCGGCATGCCGCTGCTCGGCTTCCAGTTCGGCTGCGCCGCGAACACGCAGGCGATTATCCCGTCGCCTGACCAATTCAGCTACTTCCAGGGCGGCGGTTTCGACCGCTGCTTCCTCTCGTTCATGCAGATCGACCGCGAAGGCAACATCAACGTCTCGCGGCTGCTGGCGCGGCCGCACGTCACGGCCGGCGTCGGCGGCTTCGTCGACATCACCGCCAACGCGCGCAACATCGTCATCAGCGGCAACTTCACCGCCGGCGCCCGCATGGATGTCCGCGACGGACGGCTGGTGATCGAGCGCGAGGGGAGGGTGCGCAAGTTCGTCAACGAGGTGGAGCACGTGACCTTCAGCGGACGCCGTGCGCGCGCGACCGGACAGAACGTGGTTGTCGTCAGCGAGCGATGCGTCCTGCGCCTGGACGCGGACGGCTGGACAGTGATTGAAATCGCGCCGGGCGCGTCGCTGGAGGAGGATGTGCTGGCCCAGTGCGAGTTCCCGCTGGCCGTGGCGCCGGACCTGCGCGAAATGGAGGCGCGCCTGTTCGCGCCGGAGCGCATGGGCCTGCGTCTGCAGGGGGATGACCAGGAATGAAGCGGTCCCCACTTCCTCCTCTGTGCTCTTTATTTCCTGCCCACACCTTGCCCCACGCAGGAACCTGTTATGACCGCCAAACTCGCGGTTCTCATCTCCGGTAACGGCTCGAATCTGCAGGCCCTCATCGACGCGGCCGCAGCCGGAAGCCTGCCGGCGCAGATCGCAGTCGTCGTCTCCAACCGCAGGGGCGCCTACGGGTTGGAGCGCGCGCGGCGCGCGCGGGTCCCCATGCGCTACCATCCGCTCAAGCCCTACCGCGACGCCGGCCGCAGCCGCGCTGAGTACGACGCCGACCTCGCCGCGCTGGTGATGGAGTACGCGCCCGACTGGATCGTGCTGGCCGGCTGGATGCACATTCTGAGCGACAGCTTTCTGCGCTGCTTTCCCGGTCGGGTCGTCAACCTGCACCCGGCGCTGCCCGGGCAGTTTCCCGGCGCGCATGCCATTGACGACGCGCTGGCGGCCTTCGGGCGGGGCGAAATTGGCCAGACCGGCGTGATGGTCCACCTGGTGCCGGATGAACGCGTCGACGAGGGCCCGCCGCTGGCAACCGAAACGGTCCCGATCCATCGCGGCGACACACACGGTACCCTGGCCGCCCGCATCCACACCGTTGAGCACGGCCTGCTCGTCGACACCCTGCGCAAACTGATAACGGACAACAGCCAACCACAACTGGCAACCGGCCACTGACCACTGACCACTAGCCACTGACCTTTTCCATGCGACTGGGACTCAACACCGGCTACTCCGGTGGGACGATTTCACTGCCGATGGAGCTGATCCGCGAGGCGGACCGGCTCGGCTACCATGCCGTGTGGACTGCCGAGGCCTACGGCTCCGACGCGGTTACGCCGCTGGCCTGGATCGGCGCGCAGACGGAGCGCATTCACCTGGGCACCGCGATCATGCAGATGGCGGCGCGCTCGCCGGCGATGACCGCCATGACGGCGATGACGCTCGACCAGCTTTCGGGCGGGCGCATGCTGCTAGGGCTGGGGGCGTCCGGCCCGCAGGTGGTGGAGGGCTGGCACGGGGCAGGCTATGCCAGGCCGCTGGCGCGCACGCGCGAGTACATCGAAATCGTGCGCCGGATCTTCGCGCGGGAGGAGCCGCTATCCTACGCGGGCGAGTTCTACCAGCTGCCCTACCGCGGCCCCGGCTCGTGGGGGCTGGGCAAACCGCTCAAGAGCATCCTGCACGGGCGGTCGGACCTGCCGATCTACCTCGCTGCGATCGGCCCGCAGAACGTGCAGCTGGCGGCGGAGCTGGCCGACGGCTGGCTGCCGATCTTCTTCGCGCCCGAGTTCTACGAGCAGACCTTCGCCGGGGCCGTTGCCGCCGGACGCGCCCGCGCCGCGCAGCAGGGCCGGCCGGACGCGTTCGACATCGCGCCTTCCGTTGCGGTTGTGATGGGCGATGACCTGGCCGCTTGCTGGATGCAGCTCAAGCCGATGCTGGCCCTCTACATCGGCGGCATGGGCAGCAGAGGCAGGAACTTCTACCACAACCTGGCCTGCCGATACGGTTTTGAAGAGGCGGCCGACAGGATCCAGCAGGATTATCTCAGTGGCGACCGCGCCTCCGCAATCCAAGCCGTGCCGGATGCGCTGGTGGACGCGGTCGCCCTATGCGGCAGTTGGGCGCGCATCGCCGACCGTCTGCAGCTGTGGCGGGCCGCGCCTATCACGACCCTGACGGTCATGACCGACAGCATCGAGACGGTGCGCATGATGGCGGATCTGGCGTTGTAGAAGAGAGTCGGTCCCCTCTCCCGAACGGCCAAAGGAGTTTCATCCCAAGTGGAATTTGAATTCGGGCCCCATTATTTGCAACCTATTGACCGTCCTGCTGCTGACAGCCTGCCAGCCGATCAGGCCGGAACAGAATATGGTTGCACTGGCCGCGCAGACGACGACCTCCCCGGACGACCAAGCAGAACCAATCCCAGCGGCGCCTTCCACACTCCTGACTCTGCAGCCGGTGACGGCGGGATGAGCCCGTAGCGCCGCAGAGTTCTTAGCCGGCATCTCGCCCGCGGTCGCGTTTGTCGAAACGCCCCTGGGAACCGGCAGCGCCATCCTGATCCAGGACAACTACCTGCTCACCAGCGCCCACGTCATCTGGCCAGATACTGAAGTGCGCGTCGTCTTTCCCGACGGCTCCGAATATCCGGTCCCGCTCATCGACCCCGGTGGCCTGCCATTCGGCAGCGACGTCTATCTGATCGGCTGCCCCGCCGAATACGAAGCGTTTCCGCAGCCCACGATCACGACCGGCATCCTTTCGCAGCTGTGCAGCTGGGAGACGAAGAGAAGGCCGCCAAGATGATCGACGAAGCGACGGCGCAAAAGGAAGAGAGCGAACTGGCGCTGGAAGCCCCCGATCCGCAGCTGGCTTCCTTGCTGGAGATGGCCGCGGCGTTCTCCGGCGAGGAGGCTCAATCGCAGTAGAGTTCCCGCCCGCCAGGCCGAACGGGCAACAAAAGGGGGAGAAGCGCGCGTCCGGACCGCTTCTCCCCCTCTTTCTTATCTGTTCTCGGACTACTGCACTATTGCACTGCCCCGCGCGCG
>DAOUHX010000129.1:0-2609 GCA_034428395.1 Caldilineaceae bacterium | reverse complement strand
TTTCTCGTCGCCTACGCCCTTGTGGATAGACAAAATCGATCCGTCGTAACCACCGAGCATTCCAGTCCGAAAAAACAAAGGGCCAACCGAAAGCTGCCTGACGTGTGCCTTGATTTCAACGTAGGCTGTATAAACACATTCGCGCTGATTCAAGAGTTGGACTTCCACACTGGCCGGCGCGCACGATCTTGACGCCCTCCCCAAGCAACCCTACTCCCCCGCCACACGCAGCAACACCGTACGCCGGCGCCAGGGAACGATCAGGGCCAAGAGTTGCCCACTGACCCAACCTTCGATCTGCTCGTCCTCTTCGGGGCCCGGCCGTTCATCCAGTTGCTGACAAAAGAGTATACGTACATTCATCATTGAGCGCCTTACCTCCGCAGGTGTTTTTGCAAGAACCCCCACTCTGCGCGCTTGTTCAAGTGCTCATTTGCTTGGACTTCAGGTATAGTGGTCAGACCAGAGGAAATTGCAGATAGTTGCCATCGCGAACAGGCGACAGGAAAGTGCCAACTGACCTCAATCCATTGACTTTCGACCATGTGATTTCCATCAGGGGGAACAGAAAATAGTATGAGGTGCCAGGTGCGTTATCCCATATTGCCTGTTCTGGTTGCGCTCATAGCTGTAGCGGCATGTGTGCCGATTCCGGAGCCTGATCAAACCATTGCAGCATCAACGGAGGCGGTCCAGCCGGTGGCTCCGACCAGACCGGCGCAACCGAGTGAAAATATCGCTGGCCTGGGAAGTGCGCGCGGTTCTACGGAGAATGAGGAGGGTCATATTCGAATTGATACGGAGTCAGCATATCGGGCAATCGATGGTGATGTGGACTCAATCTGGAGTTCGCAGAAGCATCCAACGCAGTGGTTCGCAGTTGCGTTCGATGATCTCTACCTGATCGATGCGGTGGAAATGGTTGTTGCCCAGGTTCCTGCAGGCCCAACGACACATGAAGTGTGGGTGGGGAATGGGTCAGGCACGCGCACACTTCACAAGCGGCTCGCAGAGGTCCACTCAGAAGATGGGCAGACCTTACGTGTCACGATTGATCCGCCGCGGATCGCGAAGGAGGTTCTGGTCCTGACCGTTCACAGTCCAAGCTGGGTGGCTTGGCGCGAGGTGCGCGTCTTTGGCTGGCCTGCTTCTGCCCCGCAGGACAGGGCGGAGGCGCCCCAAATGAAGCTCGAAGAGAGTGTCACTGGGCTGACGTTTCCCGTGCAGATTACGCATTCTGACGACGGCAGCGGACGGATATTTGTAGTCGAGCAAGTAGGGCGCGTACGGATCATCAGGCCCGGCCCTGCGCTCGACAACGGCGCGGCAGAAGCTGGAAATAAGACGCTCTTTCTGGATATCACGGATCGCGTCGGCTGTTGCTGGGAGCGGGGTCTTTTCAGTATCGTCTTTCCGCCAAACTATTCCACCAGCCGGCATTTCTACCTGAACTATACGAATAAGGAGGGCAACACCGTCATCAGCCGCTTTACCACAAGCGACGACCCAGATAGAGCCGATCCTGACAGCGAGGACATTGTGCTTACTATTGACCAGCTGGACCATCTTCACAATGGCGGCCGCATGGCTTTCAGCCCGAGGGATGGCTACCTGTACGTTGGCAATGGGGACGGTGGTGCCTGGTATCACAATACCGGGCAAGACCCCAATTCATTGCTGGGCAAGATGTTGCGGATCGATGTAGAGTCGGACGTTAAGCCATACGGTATCCCGGAAGGCAATCCTTTCACCGCAGTGGACGGCTACCGCGACGAGATTTGGGCGTTGGGTCTGCGCAACCCGTGGGGCTTTGCGTTTGATAAGAAAACCGGCGCGCTCTTTATTCCCGATGTTGGCAGCAGTAGACGCGAAGAGGTAAACTTTCAACCCGCATCGAGCTCCGGGGGCGAGAACTACGGGTGGCCCATGATGGAAGGCAGCATCTGTTTCGATCATTGGCCCTGTAGTGAACGCGCGGAGGGCTTGATTCCTCCTGTAGCCGAATACGATCATACGCAGGGATGCGCCGTCGCGGGGGGCGTTGTCTATCGTGGGAGCGCCTTTCCCCATTTGCAAGGCATCTTCCTCTATTCTGATTACTGTCGAGGGCAGATTTGGGGATTGAAGCGGCCTGAGCCGCGTTCCCAGGATGTGTGGCAAAGTGACTTGGTGTTAAATGCCGCTTTCCCAGTTAGCAGCATCGGCGAAGACGAAGAAGGCAACGTCTATGTCGCCAGCTATGCAGACGGCGTAATCTATATGCTTGCGGAGCGATAGTCGAGAGGTGTTTTCCATCCTGGAGGAGTTTTCGGAACAGTTCGCAATGCAAGACTGAACAGTATCACGACAAGCCCCTATCGCGCCGCCACACGCAGCAACACCGTACGTCGGCGCCAGGGTACGGTCCGGTTCAGCAGCTGCCCTCTGACCCAACCTTCGATCTGCTCGACCTCTTCAGGGCCCATCCCTTCAGCCAGCCGCTCGGCATAGGACCTGCGGTCACCCAGCGCAGGGCCGAACCAGCGCCGGACCATTCCTTCGCTGATCAGAACGTCGGTGTCGGCATCGATCCGCTCGATCGAGACGCGGCCGGACTGCGCCTGGGCGGG
>DAOUHX010000128.1:0-2141 GCA_034428395.1 Caldilineaceae bacterium | reverse complement strand
CGCACCTGCGGCCCGCCAATCACGCCGCAGCTTTCGGTCAGGCAGGCCGCGTGCCTGCGCAGCAGCGGGCTGCTCTCGATCTGCGTGTGCGTGATGCCCGCGCCCAGCACGATCCAGCCCTGCTCCTGCGCGATGCGGTCGATGCCTGCGATCTTGGTGACGTCCACCAGCACCTCGATCGGCGCCGCATCCTCCGCCTCCATATCGAGAATCAGGTCGGTCCCGCCCGCGATGATGCGGGCCTTCCCCTCGTGCGCGTGCAGCAGAGCCAGCGCCTCCGCAACGGTCCTCGGCGTGTGGTACGCTTGCCACCTGTGCATTGGCCTCTTCCTTGAAGCGAAAAAATATCAGCGATTATAGCACAGCAGTAGAGGATCAGGGAATCACAACGACAGCAGGTCGTGTCCATTCTGAAACAGTTGTCTTTTGCCCGGCAGTTCGAGGGCGTGGGCGCTGACCGTCTGAACCGGAATCTCGAGGATGCAAGGAAATGACAGAATGGCAGACGAAGGGACGAAATCTTATCGAGGGGAGCGCCGACAAGCATGAAGGAAGTTTCTTGGCCTTCTAAAGTAATTCCCTAAAGAAACCAAGAGCCTTGCTTTTGGTTGTCAAGATGTAATAGAAGGATCGGACCGACTTCCATATCAAGTGATGGAGGGTAACGATGGTTCGACCTGATTTGGCGAAATGGGGCCAGCCGCTGTCCGATTTGCGCAATTTGTCGGTGGAGGCTGAACATGGGCGCAGTCGCGAGCGTTTTCTGGCATTGTTCATGATTGCGAGTGGACAGACGACGGCCTGTAGCTGGGCACGCGAGGTTGGACGCACGAAGGAAACGGTTCTCAAATGCGTGCATGACTATAATCGGTTGGGGCCGGAGGGCGTGTTCTATCGTCATACGGGTGGACGTCGCCCTTTTTTAGCTGCAAGCAGGTCAGGCAGCTCGTAAAGGTTGTATTGGAAAGCGAGCCGGTCGACCACGGGTTGCCCGGTCACAATTGGACGTTGAAAAAGCTGCGACGCTGGCTCAAGCAGGTCATGGATTGCGATCTGGCCCGCAGTTCGCTGCACAGAATCTTGTGCGCGGCACGGTTGGGTTGGAAGCGATGTCAAAAGCTGCTCAAGAAAGCCGACCGGCACAAACGAGCTGCCTTTATGCAACGGTTCCACCGACTGTATGAAGAGGTATGGCGCTTGCAGACAGGTCTGATCTATATCGATGAAGCACACATCCATCGCGACATGGACATCGGCTACACCTGGGCGGCAAAGGGCAAACCGGCTTGGCGCCTGAGTGACTCGGCGCCGCTGGCACACCGCATTAACTGGTATGGCGCCTACGACTTCCCCGCGGGCCGCTGCTTGATTTGGAATGAAGGCTCCTGCAACAAAGAACATACGATTCAGTTCTTGCAGCGCATAGCTGCATGGCTGGGCGATGAGAGCCGCGAAGTCGTGATCATTTGGGACGGCGCCAGTTGGAATCGAGACCAAATGCGTACAGAAGGCCGCGGTCAAACTCGGCTTCGCGCTCATCGCTTTGCCACCTTACAGTCCCGACCTGAATCCGATCGAGGGTCTCTGGAAGTGGATGCGAGAAGAGGTGACACGCAACTACTGCCATCCTTCCATGCGACACCTCTTCAACGCCTGCAAAGCCTTCGTCGACCGCATCAATACCGACCCAACCACTCTTGTCTACCGCCTTTGGCCCAAATTTGAACTCGACCCAGAGTACGAAAAACTCTTGGTTTCAAATTGAACTCACTTTAGTCCGCTACAACGGCCCTCATGGTGAGTCCAGCCGCCATCCGGATGGGCATTACGCCCTACCGCACATTCACCGCATCACTGCACAAGAAATAGCATCTGGAAGTGTGCAGCCTCAGGAGCACCATCGAGAATTCACCTCCCGGTATAGCTCTCTTGAACAGGCCCTCAGAACATTCTTTGAGGATATCGGCGTAGTAGGCTATGCAGAGCATCTCCCCGAAGCGATTCAGCCGAGATTTTTCGATGAACATCAATAGAGTTCGTGAGTCCCTGAACACCCCCTTCACTACCAGCTTCGACCTCTACGAGCGGCGCCCTGGTAACCATCAACTCATCCTTCCGATCCACCACGAAGACGGCGACAT
>DAOUHX010000127.1:0-33243 GCA_034428395.1 Caldilineaceae bacterium | reverse complement strand
CCCTCCCTGCTGGCGATCTCCCGCATAGCAGTCAGCACCTCCGGCGAAGCCTGGCTGGAAAACTTGACCTTCTGTATGCCCATTAGAGACCCTTCCATCGGCACTTCCACCGTGTGCCCGTCCGCGAAGCAGTAATATACGGCTTGAATGCTGATTTCGTCGGCAGACCAGAGGCCAGACAGCCTGCAGTACGCGGGCAAAGACGGGTCGAAATCGCTGAGCATGGCGGCCTCCGGCAAGCCGCCGGTCAAAAACCCGCCAAACGGTCCCCCGATCGCCGGCCAAATGGGGCCAGCAGCCTCAAACCAATCCCATCATGAACCGGACGCAGCCGCCCCCGCCCCGTCATACGTAGCCGCAAAAACCGTATCCAATAGCCAGCGGCGGAACGACTCGTTGTCGCTGAACTGCTTGAACAGCTCCGTCTGATCGGCCAGCAGCTCCGTCATCACCTTTTCCAGCGCCCGATCATGCTCGATGCGCGCGTTCTGCTTGTCCGAGTTGGCCATCGCGTTCCGGTACGCGCCGTCTTCGCCAACCTTCGCCGGCAGCTCCTCGGCGATGATCCGCTCGATCTTGTCCTGGTCCTTCCACGCGATGTTGCCGAAACGGTCGTTGAACTCCTGCAGAATGTTGGACAGCCGCTCCATCTCCGCCTCTGGCCTCTGCCCACCCCCGTCGGTCGGCACAGGCCCGATCTCCGCGTCCGCGTCCGGCAGCTGGAATGCGCGCACCGCCCGCTTCTCCACGCGGTAGCTGTCCATGTCGATCGCCCCCAGAATCCCCTTCGACAGGTCGTCCTCGACCGGCGCCGGCAGCTTCGGCACCAGAAAATTGAGGAAGATCGAGAGCTTCTCCCACTCCGCGTCCGTGTAAGGCAGTATCGCCGCCAGGAAGGCATACGTGCGCAGAAACGCCTTGGCCTTGCCCTTGAAGTCGACCTGCCCGTCCTCGTCCAGCTCCTCCAGGTAGGTCGCGACGCAGGCGTCCAAAATCGGGTCAAGCCCCTCGCGATCCTCTTGCGAAAGGTAATGCTCAACCAGCCCCTCCACCTGCCCCGGGCTGTAGACCTGGTAGTCATCGAGCGCGGCCTGCAGGTCGTGCAGCTTGTCCGGGTCCGTCTCCTCCGCCAGAATCGTCGTGCGGTAGTAGTCGGCGAACGCCTCCTCGATCGTGTCGACGTCGTTGGCGAAGTCGAGCACGAACGCGTCATGCTTCCTGGGATGCGCCCGGTTGAGCCGGGAGAGCGTCTGCACCGCCTTCACGCCGGACAGCGGCTTGTCCACGTACATCGTGTGCAGCAGCGGCTCGTCGTAACCGGTCTGAAACTTGTCCGCACAGACCAGAAAGCGGTACGGCTCCTCCTGGATGCGCGCCGCGCTCTGGCTTGAAGAAAAGCCGTTGAGCGTCGCCTCGCTCACCTTCATCCCCCCGTACTCGTGCTCGCCGGAGAAAGCGACGATCGCCAGGTAGGGGCTGTTGCGCTCGACAAGGTAGGCCCGGATCGCGTCGTAGTAGCTGATAGCGCGTTGGATGCTGCTCGTCACCACCATCGCCCGCGCCCGCCCCCCGATCTTCTGCAGACCGGCCACCTGCTCGTGGAAATGGTCGACCATGATCTCCGCTTTGAGGCGGATGGCGTGGTCATGATCCTCCACATAGCGGCGCAGCTTCTTGCCCGCCCGCTTCACGTCGAACTCCGGGTCGCCCGCCACCGTCTTCACCAGCCGGTAGTAGCTCTCGACCGGCGTGTAGTGCGCCAGCACGTCGACGATGAAGCCCTCCTGGATCGCCTGCTTCATCGTGTACGCGTGGAAGGGCCGGTGTTTCACTACGCCGCCCTCGGGCGCGGGCGTGCCGAAGAGCTCAAGCGTCCTGTTCTTGGGCGTGGCCGTGAACGCGAAATAGCTGGCGTTGCGCAGCAGCTTCTTCGACTCCATCAGCCGGTTGATGATATCCTCGGTCGTCTCCTCCTCGTCCGCCGCCCCGGCCTCGCTCAGCACCGTCGACATCGCCGTCGCGGTCTTCCCGCCCTGGCTCGAGTGAGCCTCGTCGATGATGATGGCAAAATTGCGCCCGCGGTGCTCGTCCCCGATCGCGTCCAGGATGAAAGGAAACTTCTGCACCGTCGTGATGATGATGCGCTTGCCGTCCTCGAGCAGCGTGCGCAGCTGGTGGGCGCTGTGCGCCGCCCCTACCGTCGCCCCGACCTGCGCGAACTGGCGGATCGTCTCCCGGATCTGCCTGTCCAAAATCCTGCGGTCGGTGACCACGATCACCGAATCGAACAGCGGCGCGCCCTCTCCCTGCAAACCGATCAGCTGGTGCGCCAGCCACGCGATCGAGTTCGACTTGCCGCTGCCCGCCGAATGCTGGACCAGGTACCGCGCCCCGACCCCCCGCGCCGAAACGTCCGCCAGAAGCCTGCGCACCACGTCCAGCTGGTGGTAGCGCGGCCACAGCTGGACCCGCTTCGTCTTCCCCGTCTTCCCGTCCTTCGATGTCACCACCTGGGCATAATTTTCGACAATGTTCGTCAGGCTCGCGCGCGTGAGGACCTCCTTCCACAGGTAGTCCGTCTTGAGGCCGTTCGGGTTGGGCGGGTTGCCCGCGCCGTCGTTCCAGCCCCTGTTGAACGGCAGAAACCAGGAGGTCTTGCCCGCCAGCTCCGTGGCGAACTGCGCCTCGTGGTCGTCGACCGCGAAGTGAGCCAGGCAGCGGCCCGGCCGGAACAGCGGCTCGTTCGGGTTGCGGTCCCGCTTGTACTGCTCGACCGCGTCTGCGACCGTCTGCTTGGTCAGGCTGTTCTTCAGCTCGAAGGTAGCCACCGGCAGCCCGTTGATGAACAGGCACAGGTCGAGCGCCAGCTGGGCGCTGTTGCCGCTGTAGCGCAGCTGCCGCGTCACGCTGAAGCGGTTCTGCCCGTAGCGCTGCCTCGCCGCCGCGTTGTCCGCCGACGGCGTGCCGTAGAAAAGGTCGAGGCGGTGCGGCCCGTGCTTGAGCCCCTTGCGCAGCAGGTCGATGGTTCCCCGTTTGTCGACCTCCAACTTCAGCCGGGCCAGGAACTTGCGCCGCGTGGGGCCGTCCTCCCCCAGGCTCAGCAGGGCGGCTGTCTCCGGCTGCGTCTGCTGCAGAAAGGCGCGCAGCTGCGCCAGGTCGAGGCAGTGGTCCCGGTCATAGTCCTGCGCATCCCCGCAGATCCAACCCGCGCCGTACGCGGCCGGCCGCTCGCGTAGCCCGTCCGCCGCGGCCGCGTCGCAGGGATAGCCCGTCAGCGCCGTGCAGATCAGCCGTTCGAGACCTTTTTCGCTTGTGTCGGTGGTGGCCACTTCAGAGTTGCTCTCCCAGGCTCTCCAGTTTCCCAAGCCATGCCCCGAAATGCGCGCATTTCGAACGCAGCGTGGGCAGCCCGATCTGTCCGGCCACGATCGGTCCGACAGAGCTCTTCCAGGAATTGTAGTTCAAGAGCTTCTGGTTGATTCGTTTTGACGGTGGGTTGCAGTCGTTGACGAGTTCGGGGGACCGAAAATTCGAAGCCATGGCCACCAGCTTCGAAATCCCGTCAGCGCAATTGTCAAACTGCGACTCGAATTTCCGTGGATCGGAGAGCAAGAGTGCCTCGAATTCGTGCATTTGAATGTAAGGGTAAAAACGCGAATCAGCGATGTCCTCTGCCAAGGCATCTTCCAAAGCCCGCACGCGCTGATAGGGGTCGTCGTACGATGCGGCGACCGCGTAACCGGGAAAGTCTTCAGGTAGCTGATAGAGGTCAAACATTGTGGTGAAACGTACGTCTGAGTTGCTGTGCTGGCTGAGCAGGAGACGAATATCTCTTTCCGGCTTGGCATAGTCGCCAATGCCACCCTGGTATGTGAACTCTGACAATTCCTTTGTTGTAACAACCAGAACATGAACGTCGACAGCAAAGCGTGCAAGGTGCTGTCTCAGCGTCTGATTGACAAAATTCGCTTCTGTAGGTCCTTCGACAACGATGTGCAACGTCACATCCATCAAGGGCGCCCCCCGATTACGTTCTTTTCCCACAGTTCGGAAAGGGAGTATGCTTTGAGCCACTCCTCCAGTGCCTGGCTGCTTTCCTGGCGTTGGAAGACCGACTCGCGGCCTTTGCGCTCGACCACGACGATGTCACTCAGAGCGAAACGGTCGACGAAAGCCGTCGACTGCGTGGCGACGATCACCTGAACCTTTTTAGAAGCGGCGCGGATCAGCCCGCCAATCACTTCGATGGCGGAGGGGTGGAGTCCCAGTTCCGGTTCGTCGAGAATGAGAAGATCCGGCAACGCTTCGTCTGGTTGCAGGAGCAGAGTGACGAGGGCGATGGCGCGCAACATTCCGTCCGAGGCCTGTGAGACGTCAAAAACTACGTCGCTGTTGTGTTCGCGCCAAGCGAGTAATAGACTTCCGCTTTCGGGTATCAGTTCAAAATCACGAAAGAAGGGCAGGAATAGTCGTATATGATCGACGATGCGTTGATAGCGAACTCTTTCCTTTCTCTTCAGGCTGAACAGAAAAGGCGCAATGTTGGATCCATCCTCTCTCAAAGAGAAGCTGTCGGCTACCTCCCGCTTGGTGCGAATACGCGCTGTCGTCGACGTGTTGTGAAACTGGTAAACGACTACCTTCTGAAGAAAATCAAGAATGTCGCTCACTCTATAATCTTCAGACAATTGGGCAAGGAGTTGCGGCGCGTGGTGCCCGGTTCCCAATGATTGCCAGGGCACGGCTTCACCCTCAACCCCGCGACATGCACGATAGCGCTCTTCGGCAAAAATCAATGTGTCATTGGCCGCGAAATTTAGGAGAAACTCGTACCGGTTTTCTCCCGAGTCGCTAAGTATGGTGAGTCGAACTTCAATCTCGTTGGTGACGCCCGGCCCATCAAGCATGAGCCTGCTCGCACCCCCCTCCTGGGCAACATAAACTTGGAAGTAGAAGGGGTCGAGCATCATGCTGTTCAACATACTGAAGATGGAGATGAAATTGGACTTGCCCGCGCCATTGGGCCCGATGAGCACGGTCAGCGGGCCGGGCTGAAAACCGTCCAACTCACGAATCGTCTTGAACCCTTTAAGGCTGATGCTCTCGAGCCTGTCTTTCATATTCGACTTATCTCCCGGTTCCTCACGCCGTGCCCACCCGTCGGCCGCGCCCTCTCCTGTGCGTTCTCCATAGTATACCTTACGCCTGCCGAGGCTCTTACCTGATCTGTTGAGCCGCCGTGCGCACGTCCAGCTTGCCCGTGACCACGCGCGCGATCGGGCGGGCGCGGTATTCGCGCATGCGCTTGGACTGGCGACGAACGTTGTCGGTTGCTGCGGTGGTTGTGCCGAAGTGGGCGGCGATGGCGTGTCGTTTGGGAGGAGGAATGTCTATCTCTAGTCTGCGTCGTGTTGTCATCCGCGGACGCTTACGGTCATCGCACTACATTGACGACTCGTACAGGGCACTCTTTATTACGTCAGCGATCTCAGTTGCGATCTCATCGATCGTAAACTGCGCTGTGCTGCGGGCCACTTTGTCGGCGAGCGAGGGACTGTGTTCTATGACTTCGGCCTTGGAGACATTGTGCCATAGGGGAAGCAGCACCTGCTCTCCGGTAACGGCTTTCGTTACAAGGCCATCCAACTCATACCTCGGCCAGCCTTTGGCAAAGAATGAGGGTGAAATTATGACTACGCCGAATCTGCTGCGGGCAACCCCACTGTCAATTTTTCGCCGCAGACTGTCCCCTATCTTGAGTTCAAATTCGTCGTACCATACCCGCAGTCCTTCGGCGTCTAGTGCGATAGCAAGCGGACGGGCGACTTCCTCTTTGTCCTCGGTGGCGTGTGAGATGAACACGTCAAAGTAGCCGTCGGAATCCATCGAATCCGACGCTGCATGGACAGGCTGTACGAGGGGAGAAAGCGGCCTGGCGTTATATTCAGGTAGAGGTGACAGAGTCTCTTTAGGGATGACCCGGACAGAGAATCTGGCCGTACCTCTAAGTCCTTGCATGTCCACAACAACATACCAGGTTCCCGAATGTGGAATCGGAATGCGCGTGAGGGTCTCCTTGCACAAGCCACCATAGTACCTATGTTTGCGCCCGGACCGGTAATTCTGATAGTTGCTGCTGTCGAGTAGCCTCACGTTGGCTGCGCTGCCTGACAGATTGACTTCAACAACATCGCCGCGTTGTCTATGGCCGAGTTGGTAATAGTTGTATTTCATGCCAACGACCTCCCATCATCTATACCGGTGTACCGGATTCCCCTTAGAATATCATGTTCTCCTGATTATGGTTCGGCTTCCACCGGCTTGGCGGGACCTGCCGCATAGCCCTATCCCTTGTTGATGTTATGTTGCCACGCCGATTCGCTCGGCCGCGACCCGCACGTCCAGCTTACCCGTCACTACGTGCGCGATCAGGCTGGCGCGGTATTCGTGCATGAGGTCGGCCTGGCGGTGGGCAGCGTCGATGGATGCGTCGATGTCCGCGGTGGCTTGGTCGAGGTGGGCTGCGATGGCGTGTTGTTCGGGGAGGGGCGGAAGGGCAATCGGTAGATTCTGTAACATTGGGAGACGCAGAGAATCTACCGTTGATTTGGCTGTCCCTTGCAGCACTTCAAAGCGTAGCATTGCCCTGAAATAGTGAAAAAAGAACCTTCCGATCACGTTGCGAAAGTCGCTGAATTTGTACACTCGTTGATGAAAGTCGAACTTCCCGTTGACGTAGTGGAAAACCTTTCCAACACCTACACCGTCACCAGCAGTCAGGACCGCTTCGCCGTTGTAAGACCACGTATCTATTCTCTCTACAGTCTGAGATCGAACGAAGAAGGGGTGCTTGCCATCGTCTTTCCGGTCGACTGTGTCCCGCTCACCGGTTGTTATGTGAGCAAGATACCGAAGCTTTCGCACTTCCCAATGCGCCGGCACATCCCCCAGCCAATCCACGCCGGTCGACGTGAACGGCATGTCCGGGTCCAGACCGCGCGTCACCGCCCGCTGGATGGTCGCCTGCCGCGCCTCCTGCAACAACGCAATCAGCTTCTCCTTCGCCTCAATGTACCGCTGAATCCGCCGGTCCACGTAGTCCAGGTAGCGGGCAATGGCACGCTGCTCAGCGAGAGGGGGAAGGGCGATCCATAAATGCTTGAGTTCGCTACCATATATGTGCATGACCGTGATTCCCCGACCCATTGTCGACTTCTGGTATTGGGCCGCAGGGCAGTCAGTAGCATAGCCGGAGAATACTGCATCCAATTCTCTTTCAGATCGAAACAGAATCACATCCCCGCCGCAACAAGCAGGCTGTTCAATCAGGTTGACGGCAGACTTGCCTATTTCTTCGATTGTTTCACCCGAACCGGCGAAGAGAATGTCACCGTATCGTAACGGCGTGTATTTCGAGGCGTCGATTTCAGAAACACACGAGCAGCTGGCGCGAATGTGATACTTGTGAGAGGTGTACAGGTCCCCATATCGAATGCAAGGTACACCCTCAGGGACTTCGTCTGCCTTCGTTCCTCCACTACCTTTGGAGAATCTCCCGATGCGTCCTAGCTGCACCACCTCCCAATGCGCAGGTATCTCCCCGACCCACTCAAGATCGGAGGGCTTGTAGGCTGGGTAGGACGGGAGGCCGATATTCATTCCAGGGCTTCCACCTCGTCCATCTGCTTTTCGAACGATTGACGCACAAGCCCCATCACATACGGCAACTCGTCAAGGCCTGTCACCTTTATCTCGACATCGCCATTTCCTGTTCGACCGACGTTGGATACGTCTTTGGCCAATCCCCTCGGGTCATGGAGTTCGTGAAACTTCATGTTCAGCGACAGTCTCAAGCCAGAGGCTTGTGGGACGACATCAACGAAGTTTGTCTCGGCCTTGTACGCCACGTAACGTTTCAAAAACTCCTCCGAAACGCACTGGTCAAGGGCGAGAACCTCTCCGCTGAATTTTTCAAAAAGATGTCGTGTCTTGCTTCCTTCGTGCAAATGCTGATGATCCTTGATTGCGTAGGTCCTGGTGCGTGGACCTAGGTTGAACGAATAGTTGGCAAGCTCGTCCGGACTTAGCGAAGGCGCTTTCCAGATCTCAACAGCCAGTTTTGCGAGACGTTCGGCCCGGTCTCGAATCGACTTCTCGTTCCAAGTATCCAGTTGGCCCAGACCCTCATTCAACTGTAGGGGGCTATGCCGAAATCCGCCCTTCATATCGCGCTTTCGGGCGAATGAACGATCGCTGTATTCGGAGTTGTAACCTGTGAGCGTTAGGTTGCCGAGGGTATGCAGCCAGGCCTCTTGCACGCTCCGCCATTCTTTTCCCAACGATTTTCGCCATGCTCGGGACAGATTCTCATTCTGAGGCAGGATATGCTCAACCGTGTATTCGTCGACGGGAACAGGCTCTTTACGGCCGTGGTTCTCTAGTCTGCGCAGCCAATAGCTGGTTCGGTTGTTGTAGAGGTTCCGCATTTGGATTTCACGGGCGAACTCCTCGTCTTGAGGGAAGCGACGGTAGGACGGCAGCCACTGGAAGTAGGCGCAGATGCTCTCCAAGTATCGTCCCTTATCCACGAAACGGCTGAAAGTGGCGAAGGTCCTGTTGAGCGAATTTGTAGGGATAGAGCAGACAACCCTACGAAAAACGTAACTTTCTATGTGACGTACTGCTTTGACGAAGTCGTCAAGCGAGAGGATCTCTTTGGCGTAGTCGTTATAAAGCTCGAGAAGTAATGGGTATGCAACATCAACCCTTAGTTCACGCAGATCGCGGAAAGCGACGGAGAGGCGCGGCTCCTTCTCTTTTGTAAGTGCCATGTTGCAGAAATAAATGGCGAACTCATACAACTCAGCAAGCAAGGAATCGATCGAGGGGTGTTCTTCCCTTTGGGCATACAACTTGAATGCCTCGTAGACTTGGCTTATCTTGGGGATTTCTCCGGTGCAATAGGTCAAGTAGTGGCGCATGAAGCCGTCAAAGTACTTGCCATAGGCATCCTGTCCGAATGCCAACTCCATTGGCCGCCAGTAATCGTTGTAGAGTCTTTCCTGGCGGGAAGGGTTTAGGTCCATAAGGACATAGTTGCGAATCAGGTCTGCCTGGCTCAGGGCAAGCCCAGTTGAGTTCATGCTCTCGAATATCAATTGTGGGTTGTCATGTTCGCGATTCAAGGAGATGTCGACGAGCATCAGTTTGTCCAATCCTTTGCAAAGCGGCGCGACATCATCGCCAAGTTCCCGAATTTTTTCTTCAAAGAATGTGAAGCTTTCAAGGATACGTAAAGAATTGGGCTGGGGCAACCGCCTGTTGTCTACAATTGCCAAAAGAGTTTCCTTATCCGTCTGAGTCAGGAGCAGTTTGTATCGCTGCTGGCCATGCTCCAGGGGATTGAGAAGATAGTAGCTGCGGAGCTTTATCGCCGAGAAGCCATTATGGGGCTCACTTTGGCCGACACGACGGGCTAATGCTTCGATAATTAGCGAAACGGTAGTAAGGCGTTGCTGCCCATCAATAACCAGGAGCGGTGTTTGACTTGAAACCTGAAACAGGCTTTCCTGTATGTATACGACAGAGCCGACGAAATGGGCCTGTATGTTTTCATCGCTGCCGGCGCGCATAATATCATCCCAAAGCTGCCTGCACTGTGATTCAGTCCAGGAATACGTGCGCTGATAGATGGGAATTACGAACTGCGGCGACTGCTTCAGGAAACCTAGTAGCTTGGCCTCTGTTGCTTTCATTTTCTGGCTCCTTCCGATTTAGGATCTCCTCCAGCAGCCCCTCGGACTCCTGCTCGCCGCGCCTTTTAATGCATGGACACGTTGCCCAGACAGCCGACGCCAGTCGGAATGTACACGGCGTAGAGTGAGAGGTCGGGTGATGTCATGAATGGTATATCGGGCCTTTCGCTGCGTCTAAACTATGCGACGACGGCCTTGGGTTCGATCGGCGCGTCAAATCTGCTCTTGCAGTTCAAAGGTGGATCGGGATAAGCTGGTTCGATGCTTATCCTGACTGACCAGTGATTCCGGCGCTTTGCCCACCCGTATTCGTCCCCAAAAACACCTCGGCCACCTGCTTCAGCATTCCAAAGCATCATCCTAATAGTGACGCCAAGAGGCCTGTGCTTTCCATTCCATCGGGATTGTCAACCTTCTGTGTTGTCCTTAGGATCGGAACAATTCTATCCAAGTTCATCCGCTGCCTGATAGCCCTCTCTAGTGACTTCGAAGGATTTTCCTTCGTGTCCTTGATCCCTGATGTAACCTCTTCTCTGCAAATCCTTAAGGCCGCCATCCCACATAGCAACTGTTCGCGGGTTATCGTCTGGAATCATATTCTTGTTGTTTACCCGTATCGTCTCCCAACCTAATCCCTTAATATGCATAATCCAGCCATCGCCATTTGCCGCTTCTCTCAAAATCTCCTTCGCTTCATCCGAGAGTTCTGCAAATGTCGACTTCGCCGTCGGCAAGGTTACAACGCCAGTAATCTCATCGCGCCAGTCAACAGGACCGGAGACAACAGGCAAGGCACGAACGATCTCCCTTAAAGCCTCAAGTTCGCTCTTGGGCGCCTTCCAAATGAATTGACGTAAGAGATCCGGAATCGGTGCTTCCCTTCCGTCATCGCTGACAAACTGTAAAGTAATTATGGCGAATTTGTCTCCCTTGCTTCGTTCTTCCCCGATTGCATAATCAATTTCAGATGCCAGGAAGCCCTTGTCCTCAAACTCTGGTGTTATGAAAAACACTACCCCACAAGAGTCCTTCATGCCTTGTAGAAGCCCGCGCTCAAGCCGGGTGCCGGCCGGCATCGCTTCATCGTCAAGCCACGGAGCGTACCCCAGAAGCTCTAACGTCTCTTTGAAATCGGTTACGAGCTTCTTATTGGCACCCTTATGGCTCAGAAACACGCGCTTCGAGTCGCTAATAGTCATATCAACCTCCATTCCGCAAATGATGCAGAAATGACTCTGTTGTCGGTTCACCTTTACAATTGCGTGGCAGCATGGGAAGCAAAATATGTCGAAAGGATCGTCGGTCTCCATTGGGGGAGGGGACGTATCGGGCAAATCGGACTCAATGCTTGCGCTGATAATCCCGCCCGATGTTCTCTTCAGCTCTCTTTCCATCTTCTTCAATTCCGGTGCGACCACAGTAGCCAGAGTCACAGCCTGCATGTGCTCGTGCTGCTCTTGGGTAAACCAACAACCCTGATCGTTGTAACCACAGTAGGGGCAGAAGGAAACTGGTTCTTCGCTGCCCTGGCCGAACACTACTTTGAATCGCTGACCACAAGACGGACATTCCTGAGAAAGAAATCCGTCCGAGTCCGTCGGGAAGCTCACTTCCATCGCCATGACTCCTATCGAAGACCTTGTGCAAGTTCAATTTGACACCTCTAGTAAGCCCCAATCTTTATGGTCAGCCCCAGTGGATGGACCACGAAGTGGGAAGACATGAAGTGCATTTGGCCGGATGAGATGATATGCAATGCGTCATAATTCCTTTCCGGGGACTGAAGTTTATCCCGTCACGGCTGAATGATCAGTTCCATCATATACCATAGCTTGTGGGCCATTCTCTTTGGCTAAGGTCACTTAGCGGTTGCCTTCATATTCGCGTATAGAGGTCCACTGCTTCAAGAATCTGAGCCTGTTGAATCGGTGCGAATATCAGCCTATCTTCGATTTCATCTCTAAACCTCAACAAGACTTGGTTGGTGTGCCTACCATGACAACTAGCTGCCAGCACCGAAGTCAGAAGCAAGTTCAACTGCTGCGGAAGCAACGACTTCATCGCCACAGCGGCGATGACCTCTGCGCCGACATGGACTGCAGCCTCCTCAGAGCAGTCCGGACCAGAGAGCGTCCTCAGCATTGCTCGTATCCCTGGCGTGGTCTGAAATCCGTTTGCTTCAAGCCTTCGCTGGATATCCTTTGCGCTAACCCTGACAAACCAGTAGTTTGAGAGCACAAGCTCTTCAATCTTTGAAGAGTACTCTTCGGCCGTGATGGCACTCGTATGAAGCAACTCCATCAGCAGCGCTTGGGTGTTGACAGCTTCACGCTCTAACGAGCGAGCCACACTTGCAAGGGGGAGATCGTCCGAAATCAGGACTAGCCTGAACTTGGATCGGTCTTCACCTGCAAAGACCACCCCAGCTCCAGCCGGTGTTAATGCCTCGAAAGCCGCCTGGGGATCGTCTACATCGAGCAAGGCGTATGAGGGAATCCGCTCAAAGGTATCGGCCAACTCCAGCACAGCGCGCGCGAATGCCTGCATCTCCTTCCAGACATCTTCCGTCATCTCGGTTAGCGTGTATCGCCCCTCCTCGTCCTTTCCCGCGTGGCCAGAGGGGGCTGGTCCTCCCCTCATCTGATTAACGGTGTTTTGGATTTCGTCAAACACAAGCTGTGGGATGGTGACACGCGAAAACCGTCTTCGGAGATGTTCCGCGAGTCCCAGTCTGTGTACGGTGAGCAAAGCGACCATGTCGAGTACGATTGCGTCAGCATCGCGCAACAGTTCTCCCGCTTCGCGCGTCTCTTGGTCAGATCCGGTTCCGAAATGAAGTTGTCTGCCTGGTCGCGCGATGTACTCGGGCCAAGCCGCGAACGTAGAACTACCGATAAGCGAACAGAAGGAGGCGAATGGCAACTGGCGGGACTGGTATAGCCCCTCGATATTGCTGACGTACTGTTGCCGAGAATCGATGCTTTGGAAGAATTGGGTGAAGTTGCTGTCCATTTCGACGCGCGACAGCGACATGTTTTGTGGGAAGCGCAACGAGAATTCTTCTGACGTTTCCTGGAATGCGCGGACATACTTGCTCTGTAATGCCGTGATCTCATACGAAATGCTTCCAAGGCTCTGGCGCAAGTCAACAATATCCCCAACGCTTCGTCCCAGGAGAAGCTGAGCGAGACCTTCGTCTGGGGACAGTTCGCGACGCCCGGATGGCGACTCCCCGTCTTCGAGGATATACCACCAATGCTCCTCTCCCGCGTCCTTGAGGCGAACGGCACAGCCCGGCCCGACGACAGCAGGTTCTTCCCACCCGTCTTCTAGCCCCACGAACAAACTGAAGTATCCCAGGTGGACGTCTGGATCATTGAGTCCGTGGCGACGGGCCAGGTAGGCGTCAGATAAGAAATCGACAGCTCCAAGGAAGCGTTTCAGATGTGCAAGCTTCATGACAGCTTGGGCGTCACGACCGAGTTCTGAAACGTCAATGCCAAGGATGGTCTCCAAGGCGACATCGCGTTCGCCGCACCGGAACTGAGCCCAAGCCAGCTTGATCTGGTCAGAAGGGTCGGAGTCTTCCTGAGAGCACAATTCGCGAAAACGCGAGACTGCAGCCCTGGTGTCTCCGACATATCCAAGAATCTCAGCCTCAAGGAAAACCACTGGCCTCGGAATCGAATCAACTGCCTCGCGAATCTCCCGAGCCAGGTCGAGTGCCTTGCGATACTGTCCGCTGTTAGACAGAGACATTAGCATCAAGACCGCATCCGGATGGGCAGCGTCGCCGCCGCAAGCCTTTCTGAACTGTTCACCAGCATCTGCAAATCGTTCCACACGCTCATAGAGGCGACCGAGTTGTCCTTGGAGCACCCGACGGAAGGGTTCATCGGCAAGGTCAATTGCTTTGATGAGAGCTGACTCGGTGGCCTCAAAGTCTTTTCTAAGATCGCTGCGCACGGCAGCCAGTGCGAAGAGGCTCGGGTTGCTTGGGAATTGTTCCATGGCCGCTTCGATCATGGGGCCTACGGAATCATCAGCCTCTGCCGCATCCTCCGCTCGCAGGAGAGATTGTGCCCTTCCGAAATCTTCCCTTTCAGGTGGATCGAGTTTGAAGCTACCTCTTAGCAGATCAACAGCGGCCGCCGCATCACCGGTCTCCAGGCACGCGTCTGCAAGTGGAAGCAATAGATCGGTTCGCACTTCAGGGTCTTGGATACCCTCGATCCAACTACGCGCTTCGCGGGCAAGCCCCATCTTTAGAAGCAATAGTCCCCTATGTAGCGTTGCAGCCGAATGCTCAGGTGCATCGTCTAATACCGCGTCTACGTCACGCATCGCCTCGTCCACTTTCCCTAGCAGCGCACGGGCGCCAGCCCGCAGTACGAGAGCGTCAAAACGTCGAACGTATAACTGGGTAAGTTGAAGAAGCTCTATTGCCCGGTCTGCTTCAGTCTCAGCCTCACGAAGTCTCGCCAGTTCCTCCTCTGAGTACGCAACTGGCAGACGGTTTACCTGGGCGTAGGCAAGTAAGCATTGACTCAGGCCTAGGTGTACTTGAACGTCATCGGGGTCGGCATCAATGAGAGACCGGTAGACAGCTATCGCGTCGTCGTATCGCTCCTGTCGCACGCGGACTCCAGCAAGTGCCAAGGCGCTGGCCGACTCCTCAGCTATCCACTCAGCCGAGGCCACGAAATCTTCAAGTTGCTCACTCTCCCCCATACCCCACAGAGCCGAAATGAGGTTAGCCGCCGCACTTGGGTCGCGTGGCTCCAGCGTGAGCGCCCTCTGCGCCAGTTCGGCCGCGCGCTTCGGGTTTTGTTGGAGTTCAGCGGCTAGAGCGGCATTAATGATACCCTTCCGGTTCTCAGGTTGGATTCGGTGGGCTTCATTGAGGAGAGAGCTTGCCTCATCAAACTGGGCTTCGCCCAAAGAGCAGACTGCCAAGTCTGTTAGGAGACGAAATCTGAGCGTGACTGGCAACTGCTCTGATTCGCGCTGTATCTCCTCTAACTGAGTCCGGGCCGTGGCGATCAGTCCATGCCGAATGAGGTCACGGGCCGAGTCTAGCTTCTCCGTCCAGCTCTTTCGTTCCGAATCCTGTACGGTTCCCGAATCAGGCTGCTCCGCTTGGGTTGCTATGGAAGTGATTAGAGTTCGCAGCTCCAGCCCCATTTTGGCCATGTCAGCGAAACCTGCTGTCACCTGGTCCTTGGTTTCCTGCTGAAGACCTTCGATTCTGTTTATTGCTTGGTGGTCAAAGGGCAATTTGTAGATCTTACTGGCAAACCATTGTGAGACCTTTGGAGCCTGTTCCAACCACATCACCAGGTCATCGGCGTCGAATGCGCGCACGTCTCGCCATATTCCCTCTTCACGATGTTCACTCTCCCATTGCCGCTTACCCGTCCATCGGCGCGAAGTAACGAACACGAAAGTAGCGGAAGTCCGTTCGAGGCCTAGAGGTTCGGTCGTCCGCTTCTCGTAGTCATCATTTGCCTTGCCAGTAACCTCTTTAGCACAACTGAACTCCCAGGCTGAAACACCGCTGGGGGCCCACGTGTTACCACGCCCCACTTCAAGTAATCCATCCCATCCGGGAAGTCTCACAGAGCTACCGCTTGGCATATCGAGCCGTGACGAAAAATCGGGAAGAGTATTCTGCAACAGCAAACCTATGAGCTTCGGCAACGTGTGCTCAGCTTCAGGAGTGTCCGACCAATTGTTGATCTCGGAAGCGTCGAAGGAATAGGTCAATGTATGGTCGCCCTTCTATAGCAAGTTTGCTTCAGCAGTTGCATCTACTCAGTCAAATTGGTCGCGGCGTGGGATGGATTCGATCGTGCTGGCAAGTCTCCGATCCACTCAATGCCCAAAGCCCTGAACGCTGGCCAACATGGAAGAGCAGCTGTGCAGTTCATCGCCGTGAAGAACGCTCTCCATACCTTGCCATCAAAAAAATCTGAATACTTTAGAGCTTGCGCTAAAACGAATACTTCCCCGCAACGCCCCAATTGGTCAATCGATCTGCTCGCTGTGCTCTCACATAATCGAGGGTCTTGAAAAGTCGATCAAGCCTACCAGATGATTGAGCATTCTCCTTGCATGTCGAATCTCTATCTCAGACTCAATCATATTCAGCAACCTGTCTGCCCTTCCTTTCCCTTGTACCTTAGTCCTCTCGGACAAAAACTTGGAGTCGGTCATATCCTCTCCCTGCTGTAGACGCCTCAGGTGCTCCAAGACAGTCGACTCACCACTGAGGTCAGAACTCGCTCCTTCCGCTACGTACAGATATGCTTCAGTGACGGCAAGCCAATCGTCTAAGTGAGGATCTATCGTCTGACCCGCGTTAACCTCGTCGACAAAGTTCATGACTTCGCTGGCGAGTCGTTCCCCCGAAATAAATTGGCGATACAACAAAGGCTCCTTGAACTTCAGAGGAATGAGAAAACCGAGCAAATAAGGGTACATATATTGTCTATCCAAGAGGCTCCTTGCGGTCAAGGCAAGCAGTCTAACGCAATAGTCGATGTCTCGCAGAGAAAGACCAAAGCGAACGCAAAGGGCCGGAAACCCCTCAGACAAATGGCGATATTCCTGAAAATGCATCGCAGTCTTGGCACTCTCACTAAGTGACCGGAAGCACTCTTCCAATCGATATTTCCTCATCAAGCTTCTGCAGAACGGATCTGTATTCGTCTCAGGCAACGAAAACTCCATATCGAAGAATCGTCGCAGGTATACGGAAGCCTCTATGTCCCCATAGACTGAGTTGAGAGAACTGCAAAATTCGTCACGATTGACGCCAAAGACGAATACAATATCAGAAACATCAAATATGTGCTTGACTCGCTCAAGCAGCTCAATGGCAAAGGTCGGGCGGCATCTGTCAAGCTCGTCGATGATGAAGACCAGCGGGTGCCCGGTCTCCGCAAAGGTGGCAGCCGACATCTTCGCCAGATGGCCCTTCAGTTCAGTCTTGCATTGTCTCTGATCACGATATTCCTGCAGGAGATCTCTCTCGTTCAGGTCAACCTCAAACGTAAGACCCGTAGCTCTGCTTAAGCCCAACAAGGCATTCTTCTTGAGCAATGGGACTGCTATCTTGCCCATTTCGTCGGCCAGTGTCTTGAGTTTGCCTCTCTTGAAGTGCTCCGACAGCTGACCAATGATGGACAGCAGGGGGTCATCACAGAAATCATCCTCCCACGCGTTGAAGTGGATGACACGAAACCCCTCATCTTCCAGCTCCTTCTGCCAGCGTTTGAGCAGAAAAGTCTTGCCCGTTCCCCATTTGCCATCGATACTGATCACGAAAGGGTCACGTTGGTCCCGGATATAACTTGTCAGTTTTTCAGCAATCTTCGCCCTGTCAAGCACATCGTCTTGCCAAGGTTCCTCTGGCGAAACGTCGGGTTCAGGATGCTTGAGCTTGGGTAACTCCCGCTGTTCGGCAACAACTTTATTTTCTTCGCTCATTCCTTTCTCCTGTTGGAAAATTTCTCCAAAACCTGTTCGATCTTCCCCAATCGTCGCCCAATGGGATCACAGCCCTTCCCTGAATTGCAGTTCAGGCGATGATCTCCCTCAACAGCGCCCCGTCTCCCCATCGGGGTTGTCAGCGCCGGGCACGCCTACCCCTCCAACTCCCTTCCGCACCCAACAGAACAGGATAGCACATCCGTGCACATTCTCCAAAAATATCTGCTCCCATTTCCTGTCCCGAATGCCCACCAGGTTAAGAGCCACCGTCAATCACGGATGTGGCCATCTGAGAGGCGGCTTCGCCCTGGACGCGAAATCCGCTAGAATGCACCTGACTCCTGATCGATCGATTTCAATCAAGATCACGACGGAACATTCGCAACGAGGTGTCCCGCAAGTGACGAAAGCCTCAATCGACAGAACGACAATCCAGGCCGTTGCTCAGTTGATCGTCGAACGATTCGACCCGGAGCAGATCATCCTCTTCGGCAGCCACGCCCGCGGCAACGCCGGCTCCCACAGCGACATCGATCTCCTTGTCATCCTCAAATCCCTGGACGGCTGGCCCAAACGAGGCAACCCCATCCGTAGGGCGATAGGAGAACAATTCATCCTGCCCGTCGACGTCCTCGTCACGACGCAGGACCGCCTTGCAAAGCAGCGCAACAATCCCTATTCCTTTGTCAACACGGCTCTCGAATCTCAGGAAATCCTGTATGAGCGCGCGGCCTCCTGAGCGGGCCTGGTTCCAAAAGGCCGAACAGGATCTGGAAATGGCCCGCCGTGCCATGCTGCCCGCGAATCCATTTCCCGCGATGGCCTGTTATCACGCCCAGCAGTGTGCCGAGAAGTACCTGAAAGGCTTCCTCGTCTCCAGGTCACATAGTTTCAACTTCGTCCATGACCTGTTCTATCTGACACAGGAGTGCGCGCAGCATCAGCCGGCTTTCAGACAACTGACACTGGCGGCCGAGACTCTGGGACGGTACGGCGCAGGCGTGCGATATCCGATGGAAGATTTTGTTGATCCGGACGAAGAAGAGGCTTGGGAAGCGGTAAGATTAGCCGGTGAAGTCGCAACTTTCGTAAAAAGTCAGCTCTAGCCCCGTGGTCCCCCGATTGGGATCTCCACCAAGCCTCGCAGCCCGCAAGCAGCGCCCTCGCCGCCGGCAAACCGGCCGCTATCTTGGTACATCGGAGTCGGAGAATTTTCAATAGGGTGGGTCATAATACCCTCCCAGTACACCAGGAACAACTGCCTTCAACAAGAACGCGCTTCTGCTTACATGCTACGGCCAATCGCTAATATGGCGGCAAAATCCTTCTATGGTAACGGCTACCTGGAATGCAAATCTTCACGCGCGGACACCGCAGTCGCCGCTTGCGCCGCACTGCATAATAGTCAACCGTAATGAAACTTTCTCGAATAGGGGAGCGCGCTGCAAGACTGAAAACAGAGGCCCTTCAACCGCAGAGGGATTTCGCCGCTCCGGAACGGTCGTCGCCCGACTTCACGCCGGCTCAGCCTCCGAATCCAGCAGCCGCAAGACAACCTCGATCAGCTCGGTCACCTTCTCGTCGCTGAACCCATTGACGTCAAAACCGTGGGCAATTGCGTTTCGATATTTCCTCATGTCGGCAAGATAGTCATACTCCTTGCGGGAGATGACGCCATGATAGACCGCCTGATCGAGAACGTAGCCTGACTTGGTGACGCGCTCGATGGAAACGCCCTCCGCCGCAATCAGTTCCCTGGTCACCGCCTCAAAGGCCGACCACACCAGCAAGAAGGCAGCCTCACCCAATCCGTGCTCAAGAGCCTTCTCCGCCTCGGTAAGGCGCTGGAGGATCTCCGCCCCCGCGAAAGACTGCACGCCCTCGTGTGAGTCCAGTTTCTCCGGTTCGCCCACGAGCAACAGATCGTAGCTCCAGCCAGGCTTGCTGTAGAGAATCTCGGCAAGTTCATTCAACTGCGGTGTCTCCGCCAGGGAAGTTCTGGACTTCACCTCGATCACCCGCACTTCGTCGCCCTTGCGCGCAACCAGATCTGCGTTGAAACCTGGCAGGAAATCCAGAGGATAGTCTTCCTCCACTTCATAGCCTCGGCTCCGGTACTTCGCCGCCGTCTTGGCAATGAATTCCCTTTCAAGAATCGCGATGTCCTCGATCAAAATATCACCTCCTGGTCCGGCGCATAGTCCACTGTGATACGGACAAAAGGCGTAGACCTTGCATGGGCGCTACTTAAGACAGCCGAAGGATTGGGCACGTTCAAAACTGCGCCCAGTTCTCGCTTATGGCAATGCAGATCAGTGATCTGCCCATCGTCGTCGTAGACCAACCCATTCATCGCATCCAGAATCGGTTTCAGGATATTGTCAAGATCGAACTGCCTGTTGTGATAAAAACAGGTAATTGTCACCATGACCTTCTCGGCAACCGAGGGCTGTTGGTGCCATTTCTGCGCAGCAGAATTCCTGACGTGATTACTCCACCTCCCTCTTCCTTCAGCGCCCTGGGACAAAGCAACACCGTCAACTGTAAATTCAAATGGAAACGACACTTCAATTTCCTGAATTTAGCGCAGGTTGACCGTCGACCATTTCAGACTCATTTCGCAAGATCTGCGGCAAAGGCACCGCAGTATATCGCAGTGCTGGACAGAGACAAAACTCAATCCGCCCCGCCCCGGATCTCCTCCAGCAGCCCCTCCGCCTCCTGCTCCAGCGCCCGGATTTCGGCCCAGATCTCCTCCGGCGGCCGCAACGGCTGCGGCCGGTAAAAGTAACGCGTGAAGCTGATCCCGTACCCCACCTTCACGCTGCCCGGCACGTACCACGCGTCCGGCGCATACGGCAGCACCTCCCGCCGCACAAAACCCTCGACGCCGCCCTCCTCCAGCAACGGAACCTGCTCCACGTCGCGCAGATCCTTGTCCGGCTCACACTCGACAACCCGCTGCTTGCCGTCCAGCTCGACCGCAAAGAGCCCGCGCAGCGGGTCCGGCGCAACGCCCTCTCGGTGTATCTTGCGGATCACCGGCTGCGCGTCGCGTGCCGGTGCGCAGCGCGCCCGCAGCGCCTTAATCTCCCCCGCCTTGTACGCCCGCGCCGGATCGATGCCCGGTAGACGCAACGGCCGCTCGACCGTCAGCTTGCGGTAGCCGAACGCCTCGTTGGGAAAGATCTTCGACTGCGCCGTCTCCTCGAAGGCCAGGAAGGCATCGACGATGCGTCCGATGTCGGCCGCGGCCAGCTCGCAGTTTTTGCTGCCCAGGTTTTTCCGCAGCGGCCGGTACCACTCGCTCGCGTCGATCAGCTGCACGTGGCCCTGCCGTTCGGCCGCCTTGCGGTTGCTCAGCACCCAGATGTAAGTCGCGATGCCCGTGTTGTAAAAGATGTTCAACGGCAGCGCGATGATCGCCTCCAGCCAGTCGTTCTCAATGATCCAGCGGCGGATGTTGCTCTCGCCCTGGCCCGCGTCCCCCGTGAAAAGCGAGCTGCCGTTGTGCACCTCCGCGATGCGGCTGCCCAGCGGCGCGTCCCGCTTCATCTTGCTCACCATATTCGCCAGAAAGAGCATCTGCCCGTCGCTCGAGCGCGTCACCAGCGAGAGGTCAGGGTCGCCGTCGTGCGCAACCACGAAGCGGGGATCGACAAGACCCGTCTTGCCGCCCATGCGCTCCAGATCGCTCTTCCAGCTCTTGCCGTAGGGCGGGTTCGAGAGCATGAAGTCAAACTCACGCGCCGGGAACGCGTCCGCCGACAGCGTCGAGCCGTACCGGATATTGTCCGCCTCTGCCCCCTCCCCCTTCAGGATCAGGTCCGCCTTGCTGATCGCGTACGTCTCCGGGTTCACCTCCTGCCCGAAAAGGTGGATCGAGACCTCCTTGCCCTGCTCGCGCGCTAGCTGGCCGAGCGTCTCCTCCGCCACCGTCAACATGCCGCCCGTGCCGCACGCCCCGTCGTAGACCAAGTAGGTCGTCGACCGCACCTCGTCGGCGACCGGCCTGAAAATCAGGTGCGCCATCAGCTCCACCACGTCGCGCGGCGTGAAATGCTCGCCCGCCTCCTCGTTGTTCTCCTCGCTGAAGCGCCGGATCAGCTCCTCGAAGACCGTCCCCATGCTGTGATTGTCCAGCCCGGGCAGCCGCACGCTGCCGTCCGCGTTCAGAACCGGCCGCGGGCTGAGGTTGATCGAGCTGTCCAGGAACTTTTCCAGCAGAAAACCGAGAATGTCGTCGCCGACCAGCGTCGGGACCTCGTTGCGGAACTTGAACCGTTCCAGGATCTCCTGCACGTTCGGCGAGAACCCGTCGAGGTAGGCCTCGAAATCCGCCCGCAGCTGCTGTTGCTTCCCGATGGCGCGCAGGTCGCGCAGCCGGAAGGGCGACGTGTTGTAGAACGCCTCGCCCGACGCCTGCCGCAGCGCGCGGTCCTGGTTCGTGATGCCCGCCTCGTCCAGCTGCGCCTTCATCCGCAGTACATCATCCTTGCTCGGCTCCAGCACCGCGTCCAGCCGGCGGATGACCGTCATCGGCAAAATGACGTCGCGATACTTGCCCCGCACATAGTGGTCGCGCAGCACATCATCCGCGATGCCCCAGATAAAACTGCTGATGTTTAACGCGTTCATTCACTTCTCCGTGCAACATGACATCTATGTTTGACATTCACATCATCTGTGAGCATACTATAAGTGCAGGACTGCGTAAAAAGTGACAAGCTCGGGTACAACCGAGACGATCGTCAGCAACAACCTGAAAGGGAGGAGGGTACCATGCTTCTGTATACGAATCTAAGACCGTACCAGGATATCGAAACGCCAAAGAAGCCAATTACATCATGGTGATCGACCGCCAGAATGTGCCCGTGCATCTGCCGGACGGCAGCCGCCGTATCTTCTGGTTTGACAAAGGGAAGGCGCGCGACTGGCAAGCCGCCGACGGCAGTCGCTTGTGGATGACAGCGACCGGGGCCAGAGCCGAAGCCCGCAAATGGGTGCTGGAGACACCCCAGGCCGGCGCCGACCCACTGTGGCAATATCTATCCCGCACCGGAGCCGAGCAGTGGCTCAAGAACGCCGGCTTCCTATCGGAACTCCTCAAGGATGCCGACATACGCGCCGCGCTTGGACAACGCAAACCGCCCGCCGCACGGCGTGCATCCATTCCCTGCACCATTGGTGAGCACGACGCCTGGAAACAAGCCGCCACCGCCTGCGGCCTTTCGCTTGCTGAACTCGTGAGACGAACGATGAACACGCTTGTGGACTATAAACCGTAACAAGAAAATGGACGCCCCCGCCGGGACGCCCACTCCCCCAATGGAATCCGGACCGCCCCCCCAGGCAGGTCCGCGAATCATTTGGATTGCAGGCCAACCGCACGTGCGATCATGCACGGTACTACCAGCGACCAGACCCGGCCGCGAGGGGAAACTTTCGCCAGCCCCCCTCACTTACTCGGCCGTATTCGCAGCGTATAATCTGCCCGCCTAGCGAAAGGTAGCCCTTTCCACATTCAAAAGGATAACCTGCGTGAACTATTGTACCCGGTGCGCGCGCGCAGCGCAAAACGCAGAGCCCAGCCACCCAACAGACCAGCCGCAACACCAGGGCGTCGCCGCAAAGGAGATGCCCTGATGACACGGCAAACAACCCGCGCCGACATCCCGCGCGAAATTCGCGACTCCGGTATACTTGCTAGGCTTCCCTCCGGCGCGCTGAAAGTCTATCTGATGTTCCTCGCGGATTGTTCCGGCAGCGATCCAACCAAGTCCAATTACCGCCGGACATGGTTCCGACAGGCAAGAGTCGCACAGGAACTCGGGTATAGCCGCAAAAAGATCAACGAATGCCGGATGTACCTCGAACGGTTAGGCATCATCACTGTCCGGCAACGCAAGCCAGGTCGTCCGCTTCTCGAAACAGAAATAGTGGACCTCTACTCCCTATGCGATATTGCGGAACGGATAGAAAGACACGGACTTCCCCCCAGGAAGAAAAAGAGCAGTTATCCCCAGTCCGGCATAACCAGGAGCAGGCGTGTAACCAAGGAGTTACACGAAGCGAGTGAACTGGGGGTTACACGGACGAGCGAACCCGACGTTACACGGGCGAGTAACGCGGAGGTTACACAGGAGAATAACCCCGAGGTTACACCAGAAGAAAAAAAAGAACCTCCAATAGAACCATTGAAGATCAACCGAGATCATCTTCAGGAGGAACCGGGGGAAAGATCTCCCGGAAATGGCAGCACACCGCAGGCATCTCAGGATGAATGCGATTGGGACGACATCTGGGAAAAAGTAAAGCAGACCTTTCTTTCCACAACGACAACGGAGCCTTCACCGACCGCGCCAGAATCGCAATTCGCCACGTGGTACCGCGACTCAAGCGGAATTACCTATGACGGTCTCTCCTTCACCGTCGCGGCACAAGAGCGCTTTAATCCAGCTTGGCTAACCAATGAAATATGCTTCGTTCTAGGCCAGGCGTTCAACGCCCACGGTCTGGAGATCCCCTCATTTTGCGTCGTAGACCCCACCGGCCAAAACTTGACACGTACGCCTCAACAGATCCAGCAAGATAACGCTCTGACAAAGCCGCCGCCCCCGCCACCCCCACCACCACTGCAGGCTAAGTTGTGTGACTGCGGCCAGATGATCCCCCCGGACAAGGCCGACGAGCGCGACGAATGTAAGCAATGCTGGGAACAGAAACATAAATCGACGAGAGAAAGTCAACCCATTCGGTCCATATGGACATCGGAAATCCCTCCACGTCAACCGCCAGACCAGAAACAGGAGGAACTTCCGCCCTTTGAACAAGCTCGAAAAGAGCATATCGACTACCGGCAAGCCAGCATACGCAACAGGAAGGGGCCGTCAGCCGAACCACCGCAGACAAAAACGCCGCCAGCACCGCGCGCCTAACAAATCTAGGACGGGCCAGCGCGCAATTGCCCGGCCCTCAGGAGAAATCAGAGCCGGCTGTGGTCATCTGTTTGCAGCTGTCATGCGTCGGCGTAGGCCTACGCAACTGCCGCACCCAATCCCCCACCAGGACCGCGCCCAGCAGCAACCCAGACAGAAATCCCTTACCTGCAATTCGTCAGTTCTGGTAACCGAATCGCTCCAGGATAGACTGAACGACAAGCCAAATATCCTGCTCCAGGACAAACTGGGAAACCAACCAGGCGCCTAGCAACAGCAACAACCACCGGATCCAACGCAGCTCCTTGCCAATCTTGCGTACCGCGATGTTTCGAACGATCCAGACCAACGCCTGCTGCTCAGTCAACTCCACCGCAATCCGGTCAACTCCGTATGGTGAGCCCCGATTGGTGGTCCAAATGTTGGGGCTCACCATAGCCTACCTTGATTTCTAACTAAGGAATCTCAAAATAGGCGCACAGCGCAGGCACAAGAACAAACAGCCCAATAGCCGCCAAGATCATGAGCGCACCCTTCCAATCCGGGCCGTCACTCTTCCTACGCATACCCAAAACCTTCCCGTTGGATGAACACAATGACCCACCTCCCTCCCATCACAAGAATGTCTGACATGCCACGACGGTCCACGTAGATCAATCCAGAGCTCCTCGGGGGCGCGCAGAGGTTGGGTCTCCTCTTCATTCCAGATGAAGGGTGGGGCCGTGGTAGCCGAGGCCGCGGGTGAAGGGGGCCAAGTCATGGGTTGTGCTGGCTGGCTGTGCGGCTTGCTGTCGAGCCCAACAGGTAATACCCCCCTCTGCATTCGAAGGGTCGCGAAGGGGCACTGAAACACCCTTTTTGAACCACGCGGTGCCACGGAGAACACCTTTCTATGTCCACGAAGGGCCACGAAGAACACCCATTGAAGTTGACGTAGACCGCGATCGCCGATCACGAGAGTCACACGAGAAACGGTCGGATTCTGCCCTCAGGTGACCGGTTCTTGTTTCATTCTGAACAGGATGTTCCAAATGTCAACGGCGCCTGAGTCGCGGAGGCAAATCAGCTGCCGCTCCCTGAACTGTTAAAGAACTCCCGACAACAAACCCCACCCTCCACCAACGAAAATCGGTCCCACCAAGATTACGAAGATCACTCGACCGCGGGGCAGTCGGTATTCCGCTCGCGTAGCAAAGTAAGTAAGCACGAGCAGGTAGATGCCCAGGATGAGGGAGGCCATATAGTTGAGGAGCGGCAAAAAGTCCAATAGCGAGATGATGATAGAGAGAGGTGCTTCAAATGTTGCATTGAGATAAGCGTAGCGTCCAAACTTGCCAAAGCGCTTCTCTCCTGACGGCTCAAGACGAATTCGGTCCACTCCCAATTGGGACGCGATCAGGTGCTGGATTCCGACCGAGATGATAAAGACGATTGGCGCGGTGAGAACACCCGACAGGATCTCAATCTGAGATCTGGCCGGGATCTCTTCCCAGGCGGCGAGAAACTCCGATGGCATCAGACTTGAGAATGGCCACATGTTCATCGAAAAAGAGGGATAAAGTCGCGCGTGCAGCAACTCCAACAGCACGTTAACCGTTCCTGCCAGAACAATCCACACAAGCGCGGTGGTCAGAGTCGCCGATGGTTTCAGGCGCTCGGCTTCGAAGACGTCTACGCCGGGCTTGGTCAACACCTTCAGCCACGTCTGGAACATCGATCGGAGATCTATAGCCATTTCTTGCCAAGAGCCTCCTGCTTCTACTGGCCTCCAGTTCAAGAGGGGATGCCACCCAGCCATATCCTCAAGTCGTTGCGAGACGGATACCGCGTTTTCCTCGTCTGCAAGAATATTTCTGCTCGTCCCACACAATGACATGTGTGTGCTATGTGGCATTCTCGTTGACATTTCATTAGATCTGTCACATTGGCGACAATGGTAGGATGTCTACAAAGAGAATTGCCGACTATCAGTCGGCAGAAACTTTACGCATTTTTGCAAGGACACCCTCGGGCCTGCGCAGGGCAAGAGGAAAGGTGTTAATGTCAACGAGCCCTAGACAAGTTTGAGTCGACGTGAGTCGCTTACCCTGTCTGGTAACCTGTGACGCAGTCTTATGAGCCAGACGGCTATTATCAGAACCCAGGGTACAGTAAAAAAGGAACCAGTAGCCAAATCCATCGCACTCTGTTTCATTGTCGCTATAGTATTCTAGATCTTCCTCGCATTGCTGCTGACCTGCCCGCGCACTGGGGTCTATCCCCGCGTGTGCGGGGGAGCCTCATTCCCCGACGTGAGATATTCGATAACCCGTCTGTAGGTAAACCCTCCGCGCGGGAGGGTCAGCGCCTTGCTCTCCTTGCGGTTGACCGGCATCCACGGGTCGCCCGTTACGCCGTTCAGATCTTTCGCCTCGATGCGCGCCGCCTTGGAGCTTGTTCTGAGGCTGTGCAGATGGCCGTCGGCATCAACGCGCAGGCGAATGCGGCGGCAGACCTCGATGTAGTACGGATTCAGCCGGTTCAGCAGCAGTGCCTCGTCCTTTGTCCCGTCCCAGGGCAGCGTCCACAGCAGGGCATCGCCCGTATCGCTCATTGGATAGACGGCCAGCAGAGCGTCGTGCGCCTCGAGCAGTCCGGCCATATCGCGGCGCAGATGCACGCCCGGCATTGTCGAGGGCGTGAGCGAGAAGGCCGCCCGGCTGCCAAGCCCGCCATTCATCCTTGAGATGCCGTAGTTGCCCGCGCCGTCGTAACCTCCCATCGTCTGCAGCGTGACCAGCGCGAAAATCCAGTCATCGGCTTCCGCCCGCGCCGCCACACGCGCTTTGATGTCGTGATTCTTCGAAAGCACCAGCATATCCAGCCCGTCGGGCGTCGGCACAACGTTCTTGTAATCCTTCAGCCTGTCATGCGAGCGGGCGGGCGGCTGCATGAAGGCGGGCCTGGTTATGTCATCCACGACCAGTCGCCACGGTTCGTCCTCCGCAAACGCCGGCGTCAGGCCCCAGATCAGGCGCAGCCAGGCTTCGGCATCCTCCGGCGGCTGGCGCAGGTCCGCTTTGCGCAGCGCCAGCGCGCCCAACTGCGCCAGAAAGGCGTACCACGCGTGGCGCTGGTGGGGCCTGAGCGCGGGAAAGGTCAGCACCTCATCGCGCATCAGCAGCGCATAGGTCTCCGGCAACGTCGCATGAACAAGCAGCCCGCTCGATGTAGCAGTTCGAATGATGGGATCCACCAGCAAATTGTTGCTCACTTGACCCAAACCTCCCTCTTGCATATTCGGACTTCCGGCGCGACATGCCGCGAGCTGTACCGTCCAGGTTCCACCGCTAGAGCTGCCGCAGCCCCAGGCGGTCATAGCGGAAGACGCCTGCCCTCCACCCCGCCCGCCCGCAGATAGCCGGGAACTGCCAGAACCGTTTCGGGTGTGCGCTCCTGCGGAAACATCCTGCCGGCAAAGCCCGTCACGCGGTCGTGTATCTGCTTGGCCGCGGACCGGGTCGGCAGCGCGAAAATGGCGCCTGGTGTAAGCGGGCGGGATCTTATCTTCCATCATTGCGGAACTGCCTATGATGGTGTCAAATTCACAAGCGAGGCAGAGCGCGCCTTTGACCCGGATCGGATATCCGGTGACGTTGCCAACGCGCTCATTTCGGCTTTGTTTGCCGCGCTACCGTCCAACGCAAGACTTCCCGCGCTGCACTACGTCGACCAATAAAGCCGGGACTACACCAGTCCCAGCTTCTGCGCCCGCAAAGCGGCCTGCGTCCGGTCCTGCACGTTCAGTTTCCCCATCAGCGAAGATACGTAGTTCTTCACCGTCCCTTCAGCCAGATGAAGGCGCGCAGCAATCTCCCGGTTACGGCAGCCTTGGCCCATCAGATGCAGAACTTCCTGCTCCCGCTCGCTGAGGGGGGTGAACAGCCTGGAAACCGGGGGATCCGAAGATGGCGGTGTACGGGTAATGCTGTCTATGATTTTGCGGGCCACCGACACTTCAAGCCACGCGTCGCCCCGGTACGCCGTGCGCACGGCCCTGGCCAGTTCGTCGCCCGACATCGCCTTCAGTATGTAGCCCAGCGCGCCGGCCCGGATCCCTTCAAAGACATACTCGTCGCTGTCGAAAGTCGTCAGAATGAGGATCGCCGCCTCCGGGTCCTGCATGTAGATCTGCCGGGTGGCGTCAATGCCGTTCATCTCCGGCATCTGCACGTCCATCAACACCACGTCTGGCCGCAGTTTGGCATACAGGTCGATGGCTTCCCGACCGTTCCCGGCCTCGCCGACAACGGTCATATCCTCTTCCAGCTCGAGGAGTATGCGCATCCCTTCACGCAGAAGCTGCTGGTCGTCCACCAGCAGCAACGAAATCATCTCAGACATAAAAACTTGCCTCTTCCTTCTCGATGGGCAGGCTGAGGGTCAATAAAGTGCCGCCTGATTCCGGTCTGTTCACCTGCAGGCTGCCCCTGAGTTGAACCGCCCGTTCCTCTATCCCTCTCAGTCCGTACCCGCGGCTGTTGGACGGGATGAAGTCCCGGCCGTCATTGCGTGCGGTCAAAATCAGCGTATCGGACCCAACGTCCAATGTCAGCCAGACGTTGCGCGCCTGGGCGTGCTTTTGCGTGTTTGTCAGCGCCTCCTGCACCGTCCGGTATATCGTCATGCCCTGGGCGTCGGACAGGGGCGGCAACCTGTCGGGCAGTTGGATGTGGAGCGCGACACCGGTGGCCGTGGCAAACGCGTCGGCGACCTGTCGCAGCGAACTGAGCAGATTGTCACCGGCGAGCAGGGGCGTGTGCAGCGCGTTGAGAGTATGACGCAGTTCGTCCAGCCCTTCGGCGAGCTGCGCGCGCGTCGTTTCGATCATCCCGGCTACCCGCCCCGGGTCCCGGTCCATCAGGCGCGCCGCGCCCTCCAGCTGCACAATCGAGACCGTCAGCCTGTGACCGAGCGCGTCGTGCAGCTCGCTCGCGAGGCGGTTGCGCTCCTCTGCCACAGCCAGGGACTGCGCTTGGGTGGCATACTGTTGCAGGCGCTCATTGGCCTCGGCCATCTCCTTCAACAGACTGTCGGCCCGTCCGCTCTCCCACCTTGCCACACGTATCTGCTGGGCCATGATGGCGAACGTGCAGAAACCGAACATGGTCAGCACTGCCCGGGTTGCCGGAAACAATATCCCCAACGCGTCTGAATACAGATAGAAGTTTCCACTAAGCGTGATCAGTACGAATGCGCCTGTCCAGAGCAGCCCGGTTCGGGGTTTGAACAGATACATCGCCTGCCTCGCGAGAATAAAAAACAGATACACGAAATGATAGCTTTGCGCATATCCCGCGCAGACAAGCGCGCCTTGCACCGCAAAATAGAGGTGCCGCGTTCGAACTGTCTCTCTGGGCATGAGCCAGAAAAGAAGACTGAAAAGCAGTGTGTCGAGCAGAAGAATTGGCGCTGGAAGTGAACGGGTCTGCAGGTACAGTTGGGCCACCATCAGGCAGACCACAAACTGCCCGAGGCAATACAGCAGAAAGTTCTCACTGCGATAGATTGCTCCCTCTTCCAGGAACCTCTCATGCAGCCAGTTGGGAGGCACGGCGCGTGCATTGTCTCCGTATCTCTGTAGAACACCGCCAGCAAGAAAAGAGCGCTGAAAACAGATGCGCTCGTCCAGGTCAGACCGGATGGGGCGCTGAGTTTCATCACCCACTGTACCGCCGTCAAATCAATGTCGGCTGCCCTGACAATCTCTCAACCTGGTGAATCATGATCCCGACAACTGAAGCGGAGTGGCAGTGAAATCGTCTCATGCATACACCGCCTGCCCGAGGGGCAGGCGGAGGGTCAATAAAGTGCCGCCCTCTTCCGGTCTGGTCACCTGCAGACTGCCATCGAGTTGAACCGCCCGTTCCTCTATCCCTCTCAGTCCGTACCCGCGGCCGTTGGACGAGATGAAGTCCCGGCCGTCATTGCGGACGGTCAAAATTAGCGCATCGGACGCAACATCCAAAGTCAGCCAGACGTTGCGCGCCTGGGCGTGCTTTTGCGTGTTTGTCAGCGCCTCCTGGACCGTCCTGTATATCGTCATGCACTGGACATCGGTCAGGGGCGGCAACCTGTCGGGCAGTTGGGTGTGGAGAGCGACACCGCTGGCGGCGGCGAACGCGCCGGCGGTCTGTTGCAGCGAACTGAGCAGATTGTAACCGCTGATCAGGGGCGTGTGCAGCGCGTTGAGCGTATGACGCAGTTCGTTCAGCCCTTCGCTGAGTTGGGCGCGCGCAGTCTCGATCATACCGTCCATCCGCTGCGGGTCCCGATCCTTTAACCGGACCGCGCTCTCCAGCTGTACAATCGAGACGGTCAGCCTGTGGCCGAGCGTGTCGTGCAGATCTCTGGCGAGACGGTTGCGCTCTTCGGATGCAGCCAGCGATTCGGCCTGTTCGGCGTATCTCTCCAAGCGGCGATGGGCTGTGATCAGCTCTGTCAGCAAATGCGCGTACCGGACTTTGGCCTGCCTTACCCGCGCTATCATGCTGGCGAAGATGCCGAAGAAGATGAACCCGGTGCCGCTGAGCAGTATTCTGAACGAAATCAGTGGCAGACCTTGAGAATGCCGCACAAGGGTCCCGATCAGGACAATCAAAACAAATACGCCAATCCAAATCAGACTGGAGCGGGCGCTGGCTATCATCATCGCCTGCCCGCTGAGAATGCAAAACAGAAAAATGAAAACAGGGTCTTGGACAAATGCCAGAAAGGCGATCAAAGACTGCGCCGCCAAGTAGAAATTCATCTGCCGGGGACTGTCTTTGTCCTCCTTCGGCATGCGCCAGAGAAGTACGCTGAAGACCAGGAGCAGCCCAATCAGAAAGATCTGCGTCGGCAGCGAATCCCACTGGACCATGACAAGCGCAATCGCGCCGACGATCAATCCGGAGAGACAGAGCAGTGAGCTTACCCGTTGGATAGAAGACTCTTCGAGTCCATCGTCATCAAAATCTTCAATCGGTAACCTTGTCGTCAATTCGTTCATATTTCGAACATTTGTACGGGGAGGGGGGGGCAGCTCTGTTCCCGGATATTATCTTTTCCTCTTGGATTGCCTGGCTCTCTCCCATCGTCGGTTCGTTCTCAGGAGCGGCTCAGATTGTTGTCGTCGATATTGGGATTGCGTAGATCCTTGAGGGTATGGCGCAGTTCGCTCAGCCCTTCAGCGAGCTGCGCGCGCGTCGTTCCGATCATCCCGGCTACCCGCTGCGGGTCCCGCTCTATCAGGCGCGCCGCGCCCTCCAGCTGCACAATCGTGACCGTCAACCTGTGACCGAGCGTGTCGTGCAGCTCGCTGGCGAGGCGGTTGCGCTCCTCTGCCACAGCCAGGGACTGCGCTTGGGTGGTATACTGTTGCAGGCGCTCATTGGCCTCGGCCATCTCCTTCAACAGACTGTCGGCCCGTCCGCCCGCCCACCTTGCCTGGCGTATCTGCTGAGCCATGATGGCGAACGTGCAGAAACCGAAAATGGTCAGCACTGCCCGGATCGCAGGATGCAACAGCCCCAACGCGTCTGAATACACATAGAAGTTTCCGTAAAGCGTGATCAGAACAAATCCGCCTGTCCAGAGCAGCCCGGTTCGCGGTTTGAACAGATACATCGCCTGCCCCGCGAGAAGAAAAAACAGATACACGAAAAGATAGACTTGCGTAAATCCCGCGCAGGCAAGCGCGCCCTGCACGGCAAAATAGAGGTGCTGCGTTCGAACCGTCTCTCTCGGCATGAGCCAGAAAAAAAGACTGAAAAGCAGTATCTCGAGCAGAAGAATTGGCCCCGGAAGTGAACCGTCCTGCAGGTATATGTGGGCCGCCATCAGGCAGACCACAATCTGCCCGAGGCAATAGAGCGAAAAGTTTTCGCTGCGATAGATTGCCCCCTCTTTCAGGAACCTCTCATGCAGCCAGTTGGCGGGCACGGCGCGTGCATTGTCTCCCTATCTCTGAAGAACACCGCTGGAAAGAAAAGGAAATTACATACCTTGGTACGGTCTTATGTTAGATAGAAACCCTGCGATAGCTACAGCCGGCGCAGGGAGCGCACACGGCATCGGCTGAGGATTGAGCCGGTGCCATCGTGACCGAAATCGTAGTGCAGCTCTAGGCCGGCGCCGGCTGGCGGGCGCCGGGTCCCGTGCGCACAGGGTTACTCCTCGTCTACGCCGATATAGATGCCGGAGCCGATGACCATCTTCTCTTCGGATGCGCCCAGCTGCAGGCTGACGGCGTAGCCGAGTTTGGGGGAACCGGTGTCCTCGTCACCTTCGATGGCGGGGTCGTCGTAGTGATACCGCAAAAACTTCCGGCCTTCGCGGCGTGCGCCTCCGATCAGCTCCTCGGCAAACGGCACGCCATTGACGTCGGTCCTGGTCATGTCGGTGGGATTGCCTTCGCGAAAGGGCTCGGTGCCGTGAAAGAGGGTGACGCCCCCGCCGCTCACGACATACAGGTAGATGGAGCCTGCCTTCCAGTCCCCGCCTTCGACCCGGAAGGCGTTCTTGATCTCGACGAGAGGGATACCGCCTTCGAACCTGAGGGCCTCCTGGTAGATTCTGGCCGCCTCTTCGACAAAGGTGATGAGTGTCTCGCGGTCCGCGACTTCGGAGGCGGTGACCGCGGGCGTGGGGAGATCGGCGATGCGGACGTTGACATGGGAGACGTCCTGCGAGTAGCCGCCGACCAGCACGAACCGTCGTCTGAATGGGACGGCGTATGCGGTCTTCAGCCCGTCGTCGTAGTATTCGACGAAACCGCCGCCTTCGGCAGCGGCCGCCAGGAGTTCCTCGACAACTTTGGTTCCGCGTTCGTCCTCGATGTCGAGCAGGTTTCTGTCTTCGGCGGCACGGTCGTTTCCGTGAGCGTAGACGTTTCCGTTTTGGGCGAAGATGATGAGGAAGGTCGAGCCGGATTTCCAGTCGCCCTCCGTTTTGACCCACTGCTTGAGCTTCGCCGCTTCGTCCAGGTTTGTGGCGATTTTTTGGATCTCGGCCTGGGCTGCGAGGACGAAGGCCTT